>JAKEGM010000106.1 GCA_022615575.1 Planctomycetales bacterium | reverse complement strand
TACCTGCTCAACAAAAAGAATTTGTGTTTTGTTGATATAAGATCGAGTTTGAGAGTCATAACCTCCCAATAGTTCATTGATGAGTACATCTTGTAAATTACCTCTCTCATAATCCCACGATTCGATATCTTCCCCTTCAACCAGTTCAGCTGGTTCCCACAAATCCAACCTGCCGGTAACAATCCCCTCTGAACTTTCAATTCGCCAGGGACATTGTACATGTAAAGCATATTCTGCAACAGTACCTTTTTCTACAGGTCGAACTTGACCAAAACCAAAATTGCACATATCTGCTGCCCGTCGGACATATGAAAGTTGTAATCCTATCAGTGGTTTTATATGTGCAATAATTTGTTCTGACACTGTTTTCATTTTTTCCTGTAAATCCCGCTAATCCTGTCTAAAAAAATCCTGTTTATCCTGTCGAATTTGTCCTACGATCTTTCATATCCCGGCTGGGTTTGAAGCATTTCGATAAATGCCAGCATATTTTCCAGCGGCACATCCCCTTCAACGGCATGGGCGGGCGCAAAGATATAACCGCCGTTTCTGCCGGCGTCCAAAAGCCGCTGCGTCTCGTTTCGCACATCCGCCACAGAGCCCCAGGGCAGCGTTTTTTGAGTCGAAAGCCCGCCATGAAACGCCAGTCGGCCCCGGTATTTTTTCATCAGCGAAAAGACATCCATCACCTCCGGCTGAAACGGATTAAACAGGTTCAGTCCGATATTGACTAAATCATCGAACAGTTCGTCCACATCCCCGCAGGAGTGGATCGAGACGTGCTTACCCGCCGCTTTGACAACCGAATACATTCGCCGAAGCTGCGGAAGGATAAACGTCCGCCACAACGCAGGCCCCATCTGAAGACCCTGCTGCTGACCCCAGTCGTCGCCGAAATGAACGGCGTCAATATTATACGTCAATGCCCTTTTTATCTGGGCGATATTGTAATCCGTAATGGCCGACAGAAGCTCATGAACAAATCCGGGATTTTCGTAAAAATCCATCATCAGATTCTCCATCCCGCGCAGCGTCCAGGCCCGCTCATAAAGGGAAAACCCGATCACGAAAACACGATATAAATCGTCATGTTCTGCGATTTTTTTATCGGCCCCACAAAAAAACCGCTCATCGCACGGGTCCGGAAACACATAATGCGTCAGTGTCGGCTCCGACAGTACACACCCCGACACCACACCGATATCCCGATCCACACTGCGGTCCCATGTAACACCGAAAACATCCCGGAATTTGTTTTCCCCGATGTCCGTAAAAAAACCTATCGGATCGCCCAACGTGAGAAAATGATTACCGATCATCCGGTCAATCTCGGAGCTTTTATAATAAGCCCGCAATTTCTCCGCGGCCTCCGCCGTAAACGAACAGTGCCAGGGAACATAGGGCACATTGTTCCCTTCAATCGCACGAATTACCACATCTCTTTGTGTCATATCATAATTCTCTCTAAAAAAATACCTCTGAGTTCTCGGTGCCCTCTGTGGCAAAAAATCATTCCCATTTCAGGATTGCGCCGGTGTCGGCGCTGGTGGCCATCGCGGCGTACTTGGCAAGGCATCCCTTGGTAATTTTGGGCTTGCGGGGCTTCCACGCTTTCCTGCGTTTGGCCAGTTCGGCCGCACTCAATTTTACTTTAATCGCATTTTTCGGAATGTCGATTTCGACGATGTCGCCGGCTTTAATCAGCGCAATCGGGCCGCCGACCGCCGCTTCGGGGCTGACATGGCCGATGCACGCGCCGCGCGTGCCGCCGGAAAAGCGTCCGTCCGTAATCAGCGCCACCGATTCCCCTAACCCCGCCCCCATGATATAGCTGGTGGGGCTAAGCATTTCCTGCATACCGGGGCCGCCCTTGGGGCCTTCGTAGCGGATAATGACCACATCGCCGGACTTGACCCTACCGCCCAGAATGCCGTCGCAGGCCTCTTCCTGACTTTCGAAAATCACCGCTGGGCCGGTATGCTTGAGCATCGACGCCGCCACGCCCGCTTGCTTGACCACACAGCCGTTGGGAGCCAGATTGCCGTGCAAGATCGCCAGTCCGCCGGTTTTGGAATACGCCTTTTTAACCGGATGGATGCATTCAGGGTTCTTAATCGCTGCATCGGCAATCCGCTGACCCAACGTTACTCCCGAAACCGTCATACAGTCGGTATTCAACAACCCCGTCCTGCTGATTTCCTTCAGGATAGCGCTGATGCCGCCGGCAGCGTCCACATCTTCCATGTGCCAGGCACTGGAGGGCGAGACCTTGCAGATGTTGGGACACTTGGCGCTGATGGCGTTGATGCGCTGGAGGTTATAATCAATCCCAGCTTCGTTGGCAATCGCCAGCGTGTGCAGCACGGTATTCGTCGAGCCGCCCATCGCCATATCCAGCACAAAGGCGTTGTCCAGCGATTTTTCGGTGATAATCGACGCGGGGCGCAAATCCTCCCTGACCATCTCCACAATCCGCCGACCCGCCTGCTTATACAATTCCTGCCGATGCAGGGCTGCCGCCAGCACCGTACCGTTTCCCGGCAGCGCAATCCCGATGGCCTCACACAGGCAGTTCATGCTGTTGGCGGTGAACATCCCCGAGCAGCTTCCCTGCGTGGGGCAGCCCATGCATTCCAGTTCTGTCAGGTCGGCTTCGGTGATTTTGCCCGCGTTATATTGAGCGACTCCTTCAAAAATGCTTATCAGGTCGGTTGGTTTGCCGTCTTTGGGCTTGCCGGCGGCCATTGGACCGCCGGAGACAAACAGCGTCGGGATATTCAGCCGCACCGTGGCCATCAGCATCCCCGGCACCACCTTGTCGCAGTTGGGGATGCAGACCATCCCGTCAAAGCAATGCGCCCGCACCATTGTTTCGACGGCATCGGCGATAATCTCGCGCGAGGCCAGCGAGTACTTCATCCCCGTATGCCCCATCGCGATACCGTCGCAGACGGCTATCGTATTGAACTCAAACGGCACGCCGCCGGCCTCGCGAATCGCCTTCTTGACTGTCCTGGCCACCTCGTGGAGATGCACATGGCCCGGCACCACATCGCAATAACTGTTGGCCACCGCGATAAACGGCTTATTCATATCTTCAATTCTCAGCCCGCACGCCCTCAAAAGCCCCCGATGCGGCGCCCGCTGAAAACCCTTTTTTATCCTGTCGCTGTTCATGGTTTGCCTCGTGTTTTCAATCGTCTTGACCGGCCTGTTTTGCAGGATTCGTCGTTTTGTCGCCCGAAAATGTAGTATTATAGCCGCCCTGAGCCGTTTTGGCCAAGTCCAAAAACCGAAAAACTCCCGCCGCAGACAATTCCACGCGGTTTCCACAGCCCGCGGATGGAGAATTACCAGAAAAAACAGTCCACAATTTTTCAATTTCCGGCTTAATTTCCTATTGTCAATCATGTTATAAACCGTTATAGTTTGCCGTTGAACGGTTCAAAAACAAACTTAAATCTTGTTGCATTAGGGAGAGCAGTTATGTCGCGTAAGCTTGGTATGGTTCTGATAGCAGTTTGTTTGAGTGCGGCACTGTTGATTTCCGGGTGCGGTCCATCTTCGAAAACCAGCGCACAGTATAATCTGGGGCTGACATTAACCCCCGAACAAACCGCCCGGTACAAAGCAACCACCGAAGTCATCAAGGATTTTCGATTTGATCAGCCCAACCTCGGCAAGCTTCGTGAAGAGCAGACCAAAACCCTCATCGTAATGGGTTTTACCCAGCAGGTCCAGAACGTCGATGCCGACGGCAGCGCAACGGTCAAAGTAACCATCAATGACCTGGCGGTTGACATCATCAACAAGAACGAACCCAAATTCGCCTTCAACAGCGCCAACGAAAAAGATAAATCCAGCCCCCTCGCCAAACTTCTCGGCCAACAGTACACTATTCAAATCACCCCCGCCGGCCGGGCTAAATTGCTGGACGCTGCGGCGGCGCTGGCCGCAGTAACCAATGGCTATGAAAAGACACTGGCCGAAGGCCTGCTGGATCCCAAGGCCGTCGAAGAACGGCATCAGATACAGGCCCTGCCCAAGGAAACTGCGGTCGGTCTTTCAGTCAACACTGCCTGGAGTCAGGTTTTGCCGTCTCCGCCAGGACTGCTGGCCCCCAAGACCTACAAAAAGGTCTATACCCTCAGCCAGGTGGATAATAACATCGCCACGGTGAACATGGTCGCTTCCGAAAGCACTGAACAGGCCGATGGGGCAGCCGCATCGGGCGGAATGGGAATGTTTGCCAAGATGTTCGACAATGAAGACGCCTACACCGGCACGATGAAGCTGGACACGAGCACCGGCCAGGTTCTGCTGAGCGAAGAAACGCTGGTCAGCAGTTATGTGGCCCAGGAAATGCCGGAAAACGCCGACCCCGCCAAAGGCCCGGACACCCTGACGATGCGGTTCACCAACCGAGTGCATCTGGAAAAACTGGACTAATTCGGACAGGAAGGCGTTTTACAGGAAAGGAAGCATCGTGAAACACCGCTGGCTGTGGCTGCTTATCGTACCCGCGCTGTGCTTTATGGGCTGCCAGCCGAACAAAGAAGACACATGGCTGTTGGTTTCGTTTGAAAAAGACGTTCCCATGACCTATAAAATGGTTTCCGAACGAACCACCGAGATCGACCTGACCACCGGCAACCCGAATAAAAAATCGCGTCCTCAAATAACAACCGAAAAACTGGAACTGGTGATGACTTACACCCCGGTCGATGTCGATCTGTTCGGCCTGACGACGGTCAAGGCCACATGCACCTCGGCAAGGGTGACCCGTTCGTCTTTTTCCGGGAAAAAAGATGAACGGGATGCGATGGAAACCCTGCCCGGCAAAAGTTTTATCCTGAAGCTATCGCCGACGGGCGAGATTGCCGACTACAGCGACCTGGAACGTGTTGCCCGCGAACTCGGCAAGGCCGCTTTCGCAGAGCAGAACGGCGGTCAGAACATCAAAAACCCCGATATGATTTACGATTTTATCGCAATGCAGCGGTTTTTGTGGGATTCAACAGCGACGGTGTCGGACCCCCTCCATTTGAAGGCCGGACAAACCTGGAAGGCCAAGCAGCTGGTACCCTGGCCGGTTCCGCTGAATCAGCCGCCTGCCCGGACGACCACGTACACGCTGGACAGCATCACCGACGAACCCGATCAGCCGCGAAAAGCCCTGATAAAAAGCACCTATGCGCTCAGCGATGAACCGATGAAGGATTTTGTCCAGCCGTATGAAGAAACCCGCTTTCAGATGCGGGGTTTATTCGGCTTCCTGCGGAATTACCAGTTTAAATCGCTTGAGGGAGCCGGCAGCCAGGTCTTCAATATGGACAAGGGGCTGATCGAAAGCGACCAGCAGCACTACACGCTGCATGTAACCGCCGCCTTTATGCTTCCCCTGGGCGACTCGCTGCCCGTGCTGACAGTGGACCAGAAAATTTCGTTCGAACACATCGAAACCCCCTAAAGCCGGTCAGGAGGCCCAACCCATGGAACGAAAAAACCTCTGGGCACCATGGCGAATCAAATACATTCAGACACTGTCCCATAAAGACGGGTGCTTCCTGTGCGATTATCTGGCCGAACACGGCAAAGACCGCGACAACGGCGTCCTGTGGCGGACGGACCATGCGTTTGTCGTATTCAACAAGTTTCCCTACAATAACGGCCATTTGCTGATCGCCCCGAACCGCCATATTCCCGCACTCGATGAGGCAACCGAGGACGAATTGCTGTGCATTATCAAACTGGTGCGGGACTGCCAGAAGGTTCTGTCGCTGGCCATCGGGCCTCACGGCTTCAACGTGGGGATGAACTTCGGCCGCTGCGCCGGCGCCGGGCTGCCCGGCCATCTGCATGTGCATATCGTACCCCGTTGGGACGGCGACACCAACTTCATGCACGTCTGCAGCGACACCGACGTCATCAGCCAGGGACTGTACGAGCTGTACGACCAACTGGTCGAAATCAGCCGAAGGGAAAATCTGCCGCAGAAATAAAATGTCAGAATCGCTTGCGTCTTATGCTGTTACAGAACAAACCAGCCGAAGCCGGCAAACACCGGAGCCGCCGCATCCATGGCGAGGCCCTTTTGAACGCGACCGCGACCGCATCATTCACAGCAGCACCTTTCGCCGGCTGGAGGGCAAAACGCAGGTCTTTACCACCGGTCTCAACGACCATTACCGCACGCGCATGACCCACAGCATCGAGGTCGCCCAGATCGGCCGCACCCTTGCCCGCGCGCTGCGCGTCAACGAACCGCTGACCGAGGCCGTCTGTCTGGCCCACGATCTGGGGCACCCCCCTTTTGGACATACCGGCGAGCAGATTCTCAATGACCTGATGGCCGCATACGGCGGTTTTGAGCACAATCGGCAGGCCCTGCGGATTGTCGATTACATCGAATGCCCTTATCCCGATTTTCGCGGCTTGAATCTGATGTTTGAAACCCGCCTTGGCCTGGCCAAGCACACCAGTCCCTATGACCGGCCCCAGTCACAGGCCAGCTGGCCCGCCCATCCGTCTCTGGAAGGTCAGATTGCCGATATCGCCGACCGCATCGCCTATAACTGCCATGACCTTGAAGACGGCCTACGGGCGCATCTGTTTGACGAGCGTCAGCTTGCCGAACTGACGCTGTACCAGGAGACCTGCCGCACCATTCAAATCGACGCCATTCATGATTATGTCATTCGCCGCACCCGCATCGCCAAAACCATCACCGATATTTTGGCCAGCGATGCCCTCGAGACCAGCTTAGCCAATCTGGCCGCCGCCGGTATCGGACGGACAGAGCAGATCTATGAATACCCTCACACCCTGATCGGCATCAGCGGCAGCACCAGCGCCGCTCTCTGTCAACTTGAAGTGTTCCTGATGCGGAATATGTACCTGCATCCGACCATCCGAGAGACCGCCGAAAACGTGCAGGGCTGGCTGCGGGCGCTGTTTGCCGACCTGTGCCGGCACCCGGATAAAATGCCCCACTATTACCGTCAAATGATTGGCGACCAGGGCCTCCAGCGAACCGTTTGCGACTATATCGCCGGCATGACCGACCGCTACTGCCTTCAACTTGTCAACGCCATAGAGCCATGACCGCCCACCCCGCCTACATTCTCGCTGTTCTGCTGGCTATCGAAGGGGCTGTCCTTTGGTTTGATGCGCAGCCCGTCGGCAAAAAACTCTTTCGTATCCTGCCGTCGATGTTCTGGATTTACCTTGTGCCGATGCTGGCTCACACCGCCGGCGTCCTGCCCGCCGAAAGCGAGATGTACGGCCTGGTCACGCGGTGGGCGCTTCCGGCGGCGCTGCTGTTGCTGCTGCTGTCGACGGACGTTGTCGGCATTCTGCGGCTGGGTCCAACCGCACTGGGCATCATGGCGGTAGGTATGGCGGGCATTGTGCTGGGAGGCCCCGCGGTCATGCTGCTCTATCACCGCTGGCTGCCCGAAGAGGCATGGAAAACCATTGGTCCTCTGTGCGGCTCGTGGATCGGCGGCTCGGCCAATATGGTTGCCGTCAAAGAGGCTGTCGGAACCCCGGATGAGTTGTTTAAGCTGATTATCATTACCGACACGCTTATTCCTTATGCGTGGATGGGTCTGCTGGTGGCGCTGTCCAGCCATCAGCGCGGCTTTGACCGCTGGAACCGTTCCAACACCGCCCTGCTGGACGAGCTGGCCGACCGCGCCAAAGCAAAAGGCCCCACGACTGCCGTCCGGTTCAGCATCGCCGGAACAGCCGCTATCGGCCTCCTTGCCGTCGGCGGCGCCGGCGCGGCGGTATGGGGCAGCAACCAGCTTCCGGAGGTCAAAAATATCATCAATCCCGTCGCCTGGTCGGTCATCCTGGCAACACTGCTGGGCATCGGGCTGTCCTTTACGTCCGTCCGCAAACTCCACGAACGCGGTTCCAGCCGGGCTGGACTTTTCCTGCTGTACCTGGTGCTGGCGTCCATCGGGGCCAAAACCAGCTTGTCTTATCTGGGGAGTCTGCCCATCTTCCTGGTCGCCGGGACAACATGGATTCTCATCCACGCCGCTGCACTTCTGGCAGCGGCCCGCATCCTCAAAGTCCCCATGGCCCTGCTTGCTTCGGCCAGCCAGGCCTGTATCGGCGGCCCGGCCTCTGCACCGGTTGTTGCGGGCATCTATCATCCCCACCTGGCGCCTGTCGGTCTGCTATTGGCGGTATTGGGCAGTATCACAGGAACCTTCCTGGGCCTTGCCGTCAGCCGCTTGTGCCAATGGCTCTGGTAAGTGCCGCCGCGGATTTATCAGGTCTTCTTGGCGTCGCCGATGCGGATAACCGCATAGACCAGCACACCCATCAGGCCGGCCAGCAGCGCGATGACAATCCACAGCCCTGAGCCGGCGCCACGGGCACGGATGTCCTGGAAGACCCACACCGCCGCCAAGACATGCACCACTGCGCAGACCAGCATGACCATGCACCAGAATCTTTTATGTGCCTCGTACGGGCGGGCTTTAGTGTGCATTGGGGGGACAGCGGGCTTAATTTCCATCCTCTCCATCAGGCGACGCTGCACCTGTTCGAGCCGGTCCAGCCGCTCCTGCTGTTGACGGATGGCGTTTCCAAGACGCTCGGCCGCCACGGGCCGGTCGGGTTGGACCGCCGCCGGAGGGACTGGTTTGGCACGCTCACGCACCGGACGCTGGGGCAAATCAGGTGCACCAAGGGTCAACGAGGATAAAACAATCACAGCTGCACTTAGGGTTAACCATTGTTTCATAAGACACCTCCAGATTTTAACGATGGTTATGGGTTGTTCGTTTCGACCGTCCGATTCAGGCGGTAAAACATATTATAGCACACACTCGCCCCACTGCAAGCCGAATCTGCCACGCCGGCGGCCCCCCTCATGCCGATACACAGCGCCATCAGCTTTTTGTTGTATCGGCGGCAGCGCTGCGGGCCAGCTGGAAGGCGATGGCGCTTAGCAGGATGGCAGCCGGCCAGACGCCCAGCGGTTCTTCGAGAATGGCCATGGCGTGCTTACTGCCGGTAATAACAATGGGGATGGCGATGAGGATGCCCGCCATGGCCTCGCCGGTAATCAGGCCGGAGGCGAACAGCAATCCGCCGTTGGACGGTTCCGGCACAAGGCCGCGACGAAGGCGATACCGGCATACCGCCTCGCGCAGCAGGCCGCCGGCGAAGATGGGCGCGGCCAGATGAAACGGCAAATAGATGCCGATAGCCACCGCCAGCACCGGAATGCGGAAACCGCTGCCGAATGCCGCCAGCCGGGCATCAACGGCAATGACGACCGCCGCCAGCCCGAAACCGATGGCGATATAGGTCCACGGCAGTGTGCCGGCAAAGACCCCGTCGGCGATGGACCTGACCAGATTGGCCTGCACGGCCGCCAGCGCGCCGGCTTTAGCAGAGGCGTGACCCGCAAAGCCGTAGGCCTTCAGCAGCAACGTCAGGATAGGCGCCATCACAAACGCCACCGCCAGTGTTCCAACCATTTCCATCAGCTGTTGTTTCCACGGCGTAGCCCCAACGAGGTAGCCGGCCTTGAGGTCCTGCATCGTGTCGCCGGCGATAGCGGCCGCACAGCAGACGACGCTGCCGATAATGACGGCCGCCGCCGGCCCGACCGCCGAGTGCCGCCCCATCAGCGCAGCCAGGAGCAGCCCGGACACCAGCACCGTGGCGATGGTAACACCGGAGATGGGATTATTGGACGAACCGACAAGCCCGGCCATGTACGCCGCAACCGCCGAAAACAGAAAGCCGGTGCCCAGCATAATAACCGCCATCGGAATCGAGACGGACAGGTCGCCGACAAACCGCTGATAGAGCAGAAACAGCGGCACAACGGACGCAATAATCAGCACAAGCACCCACCGAGTCGGGATATCCTGCTGGGTACGGTCGGGCCGTTGGCCGTCGGCATGCCGGCGAACCTTCAGGCCCGAACGAATGCCCGCCAGAACTGAGCTGCGCAAACTGACTATCGTCCATAGACCGCCGGCAATCATTCCGCCGACGCCGATATAACGGGTTTTGGACGACCAGATATGGTAGGCCCAGTCCAAGGCGCTCATATTCGCCTCCGGCGGTGTTTCCAGTGATGCGCACAGCGGAATGGCCACCCACCAGTTCAGCACCCCGCCCAGAAAGATCAATACCGCAATGTTCAGGCCGACGATATACCCAACCGACAGCAGGGCCGGACTGAGATTGGCTCCGCCGTAGCCCAGCGTACCGCCCAGGCGCATAGCCCCTTCGAACAGGCCGTTCCACAGGTTCAGGGCCTCCTGACCAATCTTGAACAGGCCGCCGAGCAGGCCGCCCTGTACGATGTACCACACGCCGCCGCCGGCTGCGTGGCCGCTGGTCAGCACCTCGGCAGTAGCCACGCCCTCGGGAAAAGCCATCGGCTCTTCAACAATCATTGCGCGACGCAGCGGGATGGTGAACAGCGCACCCAGCAGCCCGCCCAGCGCTGCGATGGCCGTGACCCAGAGGAAATCGAATTCCTGCCAGTAGTCCATAAGCACCAGGGCCGGAAAGGTGAAAATCACGCCGGCCGCCAGCGACTCGCCTGCCGAGGCGGCGGTCTGGACGATGTTGTTTTCCAGCACATTGCTTTTACGCAGCAGTTTGAGGATGCCCATCGAGACGACCGCCGCCGGAATCGACGCCGAGATCGTCATTCCCGCAAACAGCCCCAGGTAGGCATTGGCTCCGGCCAGAAGAATCGACAGAATCACCCCCAGCAGAACGGAACGAACCGTCAGTTCCGGCAGTTTGTTGTGCGTCATGGCCTTGCGTTCCTTTCATGAATGATGTTGTGCGCCCCGATTGTAGCGGCAAATGCCCGCCCCGCAAGCAAAAAGCCAAAAACGGCGGCATGGATCGGTCTTGACGAAACCGGCCGAATGGGTATGATAGAGTACGCCCTGTGTAATATCGCTTTTTGAAGGAGACCCGATGGTAGCGCACGACAATTTAAACTGTCTAAAGAACCTGCTGCGGCTGATGTGCTGCGACGGGACGCTCAAAACGGCCGAAAAAGCGTTTCTGTCGCGTGCGGCGAAAGAAATGGCCGTGCTGGTCGAGGACTGGAATGCCCTGCTCAAATCCGTCCTGAAAGACCCCGCCGGCTGCTGGCCCATTGAGGACCGCACCAAAGCCGCAGCCGCCCTGAAGGCCATCGTCGTGATGGCCAAAGCCGACGGGCAGGTGGACGAGGCCGAAAAGGAGTTTGCTCTGCAGTTTGCCAAAGCCGCCGGCATCAGCAAGGACGAATGGAGGCGATTGCTTTGCGATATTGATGCGGAAAACCTCTTTGAGCCGTTTCAGACAGCCGCCCCGAATCTGATTGTTCTGACGGATAATTTCGACAAGCTGGACGCCTTTTTGAAAACCGCGCGCGACAACGGCGTAACCGTCGAAACAACGGACACACAAACACTTCTGCAAACGCCGGCCAAACCCGACGGCGTGGTCTGTTTTCACGCCGCCCCGGACAAGGACGCCACTCTGGCCCTCGCTGCGATGCTGCTGGAAAAAACAGCCCCGCACCAACCTGTCTGCATCCTGACCCGCTTTGAGGGCAACCAGGTCAAATACCTCCACGAGGCGGGGATTGAAACCTGCATCATCGAACCGGCCAATGACCGCGACTTGAATGCGTTCCGCCAGGCGTGATGATGCATCTTTCGTTGCAGGCGGCATATACGCCAGCCGGTAGGGTGGGCAAATTTTTGCCCACGCGGGTATTGAGAATGGGGATTGCCCCCCTACGCACAGAACACCCTGCCGCCTTTTGCGGGCCCCGCAGAGGCCGGGATGTTGTAGCCCCGGGCGTCAAGCCCGGTGGTCCCGAAGACGCCCTCTCTCCCCTCTCTCTCCCTTCACCGAGCCCGCGCAGCGGACGGTATCTATAGCGCCCCCTGCGGGGGCTTAACAAAAAAAGAGAGAGAACAAATACGCACCGTTTTGATCCCCGCCCTCACGGGACGGGGCTACACCATAGCGCCCGCTGCGCGGGCTGTTTTGTTTTTACCCGCTACCGACTATTCGGTTAGGCCTGTTACGCTGTCCATCACAGAAAACACAGCAATTGTACACGATTGATGACATAAAAATTCGATCAAAATCTTTAGGGAATTACCAGTATTCCCACCTTCGGTATTTTTACGGACACCGGACCGCGCGGGTAAACCAAAAGCCCAATTTGTCCATACTGACCAGCAAATGGCGGTTTTTTTACGAAAGTCAGAAAAAAAGGGCTGCGGGGATTCATCCGCGCAGCCCGTGAACGCATTCAGGTTTAATCTATTCGCTGTTCAGCAGGTCAATGATTTGTTGTGCCGCGTCAATCAGATCATCAGCATCCTGCTCTGGAATCTTTTTCCCCTTTTGGGCTTCAACCTCGTTGATAAAGGCCTCTAAGATATGACTGGCCGCAGCATCATTGTGTTCATTGGTATCTGTCAGGGCCTTCATTGCTGAGTTCAATTTTGCATTCAAACTGTTCGTGGTACCCTTGTGAAGGTTCAAGTCGGCAACATGCTGGGCAAGGTCGTCAAGCAATTCAGAGGGAGTCGGGGGGATTGGGTTCGCTTCCTTGAGGGCAAGCGAGTGATAACAGCCTGCGGCAATCGCAACATAACCGCTGCCCGTCGGAGGCGTCGCCTGACCATAACCATCCTCCCCCCAGCCGACGATGCTGCCGTCGGACCTAAGGGCAAGCGAGTGAAAAACGCCTGTGTCAATGGCAACAAAGTCGTTGCCCGCCGGAGGCGTCGCCTGACCAACCCAATCGCCCGCCCAGCCGACGATGCTGCCGTCGGACCTGAGGGCCAGCGAGTGGTCACCGGCGTTTGCGGAAATGGCGACAAAGTCATTTCCCGCCGGAGGCGTCGCCTGACCATACGAATCATCCCCCCAACCGACGATGCTTCCGTCGGACGTGAGGGCCAGCGAGTGAACCCTGCCTGCGGAAATTTTTGTCAGATCGGTCAGGGGGGCGTTGGGCATCTTCTGTTTGCCCCAGCCGATGACATCGTACCCATAAACCGGCACGGAAAAGACCGCCAGTACGGCAAGACAGAATACCAAGGCCATCCATTCTGTTTCTTTCATTGTTTTGTTCATTTTTGGACCCTCCAGTTATAAAATGCCGTTCCTTGTTGTTGGGTGAATCGTGTTTTATGTACTCCATTTACGGTCTGTTCATTCCATTGAGTCGGGATTTTTTACGGGGGTGATCGATCCCTTGTGCGCAGGGACAGCACGCACGGCCCCGTGGAATCTTCAGAAATGCTTTTCTCCCAGCTCATAAGCCGGCTCCGCAAAACAATCCTGTGGCGGATTGATTACGTCTGCCAAAGCTGTTCATCGTGGGAAGTTGCGATATTATAATGCTTTTTCTAAAAAAAACCAATCAAAATCTCGGGGAAATACCAGTACTCCCCCTTCGGTATTTTTACGGACAGTGGGTTCCGATTCACGATTGCCGGGGGCGGCTTTTTTGATTGTTATTGAATCCCGTCGGATGCAGCAGTATAGTTTGGCGGATATGATACGGATTCGGGACATTGCATTGCCGTTTGACCACGCCGAGCCGGCGCTGGCCGAAGCGATTGCGCAGAAGCTGGGCATTGAGCCGGCCGACTTGCCGCATTACACCATCATCCGCAAGGCGATTGACGCCCGCAAAAAACACCGCATCCTGGCGGTCTATACGGTGGACGTGGAGGCAGACGAAATTCCAAACACTAAATTCCAAACTCCAAAATTAGAATTTAAGGGTTGGAAATTGGAATTTAGAAACGCTCCCGTCGTTGTCGGCAGCGGGCCGTGCGGCCTGTTTGCCGCGCTGGCCCTGGCTCAGGCGGGACTCAAGCCCATCCTGATTGAACGCGGCAAAGATGTCGTCCGCCGGGTCAAAGACGTGCAGGCGTTCTGGAAGGACGGGCGGCTGGATCCCGAATCGAATGTGCCCTTCGGCGAGGGCGGCGCGGGGACGTTCTCCGACGGCAAACTGACTACGCAAATCAAGGACAAGCACAATCGCGTGCGCAAAATCCTGAATGAATTGGTTGACGCCGGGGCGCCGGAAGAAATCCTTTATCAGGCCAAGCCGCACATCGGCACGGATAATCTGGTACGGGTTGTTAAACACATTCGTGAAAAAATCCTGTCCTTGGGCGGACAGGTGCGGTTCGAGACAAATCTGACCGGTATCGTCGTCAACGACAGCACGCTGACCGGCGCTATCGTCAACGGCGGCGAAACGATTGCGGCCGATGCGCTGGTGCTGGCCCTGGGCCACAGCGCCCGCGATACGTTTGAAATGCTGTATGAAGCGGGCGTTGCGATGGAAGCCAAGCCGTTTTCCATCGGCGTCCGCATTGAGCATCCGCAGACGTTGATTGACAAAGCCCAGTACGGCCAATTCGCCGGACACCCCAAACTGCCCGCCGCCGATTATAAGCTGGTGCACCACTGCCCCAACGGGCGGTCGGCTTATACCTTCTGCATGTGTCCCGGCGGACTGGTCATCGCTGCTTCATCCGAGCCAGGCGGCATCGTTACCAACGGCATGAGTGTTTACCGCCGCAACAACCCCAACGCCAACAGCGCCCTGCTGGTCGGCGTCACACCGGAGGATTTCGCAAAATTGTCAATTTCCAATTTTCCATTTTCAATTTTGAATGCCAACTCTCAAACTGAAAATTGCAAAT
>JAKEGM010000105.1 GCA_022615575.1 Planctomycetales bacterium | reverse complement strand
AGCGGTTGTCGAAAAAATGCTTGGTCTGAGCATCATTGACGGCAATAATGGGATATTGCAGGACGCCATCGGCGGCCATGCTTCTGAGCCGAATAATGCCGGTGGTGGTTTCTTCGGTTCCCCCGCGAACCCCGGAAATGAGTTCCGACCGCTCCGAGTGTAAAGTGGATACGAGATCAGCGCCATCGTCCATAGTATATTGCGGTCGGGTGTTCAGGACGGCATTGATGTGCGTATAATAGGTTTCATGGTTTTCTCCCTTGACGGCAAAAACCGGTATCCGATCGTGCTTGACCAGCGATGCCGCCACGTCGTCCTGGGTGCTCAGGGGATTGGAGGCACACAAGGCCACACTGGCCCCACCTGTTTTTAACGTCTTCATCAGTGAGGCCGTTTCGGTGGTGACATGCAGGCAGGCTCCGATTCGAATACCTTTTAAGGGCTTCTCATTTTTAAAACGGCTGCAAATACGGTTTAAAACCGGCATGCTCTGATTGGCCCATTCGATCCGCAGCGCACCTTCCTCAGCCGATTTAATATCCTTGACATCATAATTCATTATCGAATGTTCTCCTTAACGTAAGCCATTTTTCGATTGGCAGATTGGTTCAATTGACAAAGGACGGTTGAAAACGGACAACCACCGAATTCAGTATCTGCTGAATTCACGGCTACAATCCGGCTTTTTCCCTGAGGATTGCGGCCATTTCCGTTTTTTCCCAGGTAAACTCGGGTTCGGTTCTACCGAAGTGACCGTAGGCCGAGGTTTTTCGGTAGATCGGACGAAGGAGGTCCAAGTATTCGATGATGGCTGCAGGTCTCAGGTCAAAGACTTCCCGGACAATTTGTTCTATCCGTTTTTTGGGGATGACCCCCGTGCCCATCGGATCCACCATAATTGAAACCGGCTGGGCGACGCCGATGGCGTAGGCCACCTGTATTTCACATTTTTTGGCCAGACCGGCGGCAACGATATTTTTGGCTATATGCCGCCCCATGTAGGATGCGCTGCGATCCACCTTGGACGGATCTTTGCCGGAAAAACATCCACCCCCATGACTTCCCTGGCCGCCGTAAGTGTCAACGATGATTTTACGCCCGGTAAGACCGCAGTCGCCCATGGGCCCGCCGACGACAAATCTGCCGGTGGGATTGATAAAATAGCGGGTATCGCCGTCGGTCATCTCGCGGGGAATGACTTTTTTGATGACATCTTCAATGATCGCTTCTTTTAATTCCTCATACTTGACATCCGGTTTATGCTGGGCGGAAATCACCACTGCATCCACCCGTTTGGGACTGCCGTTTTCATATTCAACCGTCACCTGGGACTTCCCATCCGGCCGCAGAAAATCCAGCGCCCCGTTTTTGCGGACCTGAGCCAAACGGCGACACAGCTTGTGGGCAAAGGTGATCGGCATCGGCATCAATTCCGGGGTTTCGCTGCAGGCGAATCCGAACATCAGTCCCTGGTCGCCGGCGCCCTGTTCTTTGAACAGGCCTTCTCCGACGTTGACACCCTGGGCGATGTCCGGCGACTGGCGGCCGATGCTGGTGACGACCGAACAGGTTTGGTAATCAAACCCCATAGTGGAGGATGTATAGCCGATGTCGCGAATCGTATCCCGAACGACCTGAGGCATGTCGACGTAGCAGTCGGTGGTGATTTCGCCGGCAATAAACGCCAAGCCCGTGGTGACCAGGGTCTCACAGGCGACCCGGCAGTTCCTATCCTGGGCCATGATATTGTCTAAAATGGCGTCGGAAATGGCATCCGCCACTTTGTCCGGATGACCTTCGGTCACTGATTCAGATGTAAAAAAGTATTGCTCCTTTTCCATAGACGATCTCCTTAGATTCGTATTTCGAACGATGCCGTTTAAATTTAAATGGTTATGTCAACAGCGGTGATCGCGGATGGCTCACACAGTTCGCTGCAAAGTCCTTAAACATGTAACGTATTGTAAAAGTGCATGTTTTTATATCAGTCGCTGATGGATGTCAATAGTTGCCTTCGCATCTTTTTAATCCGTTAAAGATATGTTAAAAGAAATGTTATTCGAAGAATGAGGAAAAGATGCTGAGCATTCACCATAAGAGCTGGCGAACAGGCTGGTGCAATGCGAAGAGCCGAGCTGCCTCCGGATCGCGGCAGCAGGCTGCCTCGCATTCCGCCGCACTGGTCATATTCTTATATGGACTGGTTGCTGTCTCCCATTTCTTCCTGGTTTCTCAACGGGCGGCTGCCGGCAATCAGGATACCTTGACCGTCGACGCCGTCAGGGTCGCTACCGCCTGGTCGGTCGATCGGTCCCGACCCGGTGATACGGCCATCCTGGCGATCGTGGCGGATATCCAAAGGGGCTTTCACATCAATGCCGATGAGCGCCAGATACAACCATTCGACGATTTCAAGCCCTACCCCACCAGAGTAGAGGTTATCGACGTTCCGGAAACGATAACGATAGCAGCACCGCTTTACCCGAAGGCGGTGCCGCTAAAGGTACAGTATGCAGCCGGGGATTTGATGTCTTTTGAAGGGCAAACCATCATTTATCTACCGGTCAAACTGGCGGAAACCATCCATCCCGGTAGACTGGACCTGAAGCTGGAATTTGCCTACCAAGCCTGCGCTGATAATTATTGTTTGTTTCCTAAAATAGTCGGGATCGAGGCATCCCTTGCGGTGGTCGAACCTGGCTCCGGGGTATCGAAAATCAATGCGGAATTATTTAGCGCTTATTCCGGGATGCCCGCGGCCGCCGCTCCCCGCAGTGTTTATTTTGCTCTGTTCAACTGGTCTTTTTCCATCGATGTCACATCGGCCTTCGGATTCGGCCTGCTTCTCTTAACTGCGGCATGCGGTGGTGCCCTGCTGAATTTCACACCGTGCGTGCTCCCGCTGATTCCCATTAAAATGATCAGCCTCTCCCATGCGGCCCAAAACCGGAAACAATGCGTTATGCTCGGAACGGCGATGTTTCTGGGTGTCCTGGCATTCTGGCTTGCTCTGGGCGTGCTGATCGCCCTGGTCAACGAGTTTTCCGCAGCCAATCAACTGTTTCAATATCCTGCGTTTACCATTTTGGTCGGAGTGATTATCGCCGCCATGGCCACGGGTATGTTTGGCGTTTTCTCCGTTCATCTGCCGGGTTTCTTTTATATGCTTAACCCCGAACAGAAGACCCTCCACGGTTCCTTCGGGGTGGGAATATTGGCGGCAATATTATCGACCCCCTGCACGGCACCGTTTATGGGTACGGCAGCGGCCTGGGCTGCAACCCAGGCCCCGGCGACCTCGCTGATCACCTTCGCCGCCATCGGAATGGGGATGGCTTTTCCCTATCTCGTTCTGTCCGCTTCGCCGGCTTTGGTTGCAAAGATACCAAAGACGGGACCGGTCAGCCAACTGATCAAACAGATCATGGGCCTTCTGATGTTGGCCGCTGCCGCGTATTTCATCGGCGTCGGCTTGAGCGCAATGTTTACTTCCCCGCCCGACCCTCCCAGCCGGGTTTACTGGTGGCCGGTGATGCTTTTTTGTGCAATCGCCGGTGGTTGGCTGGCTTATCGAACCGTGCGGATGACGGCTAGGGTAACATTAAGGACGGTTTTTGCTGTAATTGGAACCTTATGTATCACCCTGTCTGCTTGGGGAGCAGTAAAGCTGTCCGATGCGGGACCTATCAAGTGGCAATATTACAGCCCGGAAAAGTTTGAAAAAGCGCTGAATCAAAAAAAAGTGGTTGTGATGGTCTTTACCGCCGAGTGGTGTTTAAACTGCAAGGCGCTCGAGCAGGGCACTTTAACGGATGCCAAGATCGTCGCACTTTTTGCAGACGAAAACATCGTGCCGATGAAGGTCGATTTAACCGCCAACAATCCCGCAGGCAAAGCCAAACTCAGAGAAGTCGGCCACCTGACCATTCCGCTGCTGGTAATCTTCGCCCCGACTGGGGAACAGGTCTTTCAAAGCGATTTTTACACGGTCGTGCAGTTGGTCAACGCCGTCACAAAGACGCTGGAGGACGCTACAGCGCAATCAAAAGACGCCGCAGGATAGTTTTTCTTTTCGAACTT
>JAKEGM010000104.1 GCA_022615575.1 Planctomycetales bacterium | reverse complement strand
ACGGTGTTTTCGCTACGTTAGAGCATGAATAGTGAAGCTTTCCGAAAGGTCAGCAACAGGACTGTCCTGTTGCGTTTCAGAGGGTTTTGCAAGTGGCTCATACGTATTCCACTTGAAATTTCCCGTTTATGCGCGGCCAGCCATCACCGCAGCAGACCGCTATAGGTTTTCCCGCGGGAATTTACTGCCCATAAGGGTTATAAAGCATTCCCGCAGGGCGGTTACAGCGAAAACCACCGGCATTCGCAGGGCTTCAGCGTGATGTCAGCGGTTTGGCCGTTGTCCCGGAACAGCGTGGTCATCTGCTCGGATTCGGTGTTGTTGACGACGACATACATGCCGGTTTCGGGGTAATAGGCGCAATCGGTATTGAGATTGGTGCAGAACCATTTGTTCAGGGCGTCTTCCCTGCCGGCGGCCCACAGAATCGCCCGGTACAGCAGCCGGGCGTTGGCCAAACTGTAAGGCAGACCCGCCATATAGACGCCGCGTCCGCTGCCGCAGGTTCGGCCTGTCAGCAGCAGATGCAGGTCGCCGCCGGTACGGAGCACCTGCGTCGTTTTGCAGGCCGGATAGACAAAACTTTTTTCCAGTCCCCAATCCAGCGTCTCCGTCGCGTCGGCGGTGATAAAATGCTGCGGCTGGAGGGAAAACTTGACCGCGGCGGTCATCACCGAAAGCCCCGTTTCCTTCTGAACGCCCAGCACGTCCGAAAGCTGGAAGAAGCGTCCCTGGTATTCGCAGGCGGCGGGTTCCTGCACGCCGATAAAGCCGCCGCCGGCGTACACGAACTGTCGCACGGCGGACAGGATTTTTTCATTCGTCCACCACGACCCGCCGCTCCAGGAGGTATAGGCCTGGCCGTCGTTGATCAGGACATGGATGTCGTCGGGGATGCCGCCGGCCAGAACTTCATCAAAGCTCAAAAAGACCACCTCGACCGGCAGGCCGGACAGGCATTCGAGCATGTTGGAACCGGCGACGGCTACTACATCCGGCCGCTTGACGAAGAATTTCTGTTCGCTGCCGAAGTTGTTGAGCCACGACCGTATCGACCCCCAGGCGTTGAGGACGGCGACCTTGACGGGGGCCTTGTAGGAAGCGGTTTTTCGGCTGTTGGCCAGAATCGTTCGAAACTCGCCGCACAGGGTCTCCACATGCTCGACAAAGCGGGGGAACTGGGCGGCCAGCGACAGATAGCCGCCGTAGCCGATGCGGTCAATGGGTTTGCGCAGCAGGGCGCGGCGGATCTTGAGCCAGTTGCTCAGCGATTCGGCCAGCGGGTTGCCGCCGGGATGGAAGACATCCGGGAAGAAATACGGATACAGCCGGGCCTCTTTGATTTCCTTGTTGGGCGAGTCGGACAACCGCCGCAGCGCAACACCGTCTTCGACCGCTCCGATGTTGATGTCGATGCCCATTTTGCCAAAGTGCGGGCTGTAGGGTTCGGTGCCGATCCAGTGGTCGCCCTGGAACATCGCGGCCTTCTTGCCGGCGGCGTGGATTTTTTCCACCAGTTCGCGCCCGAAGGCGATGACAAAGCGGTGGATAAACTGCATCCAGTCCTTGTAGCGGCGGGTGGGGACGCGGTGCGTGGCGTTGTAATAGCCCTGGTCCACAAAATCTTCCGAGGTCAGCCGGTAGCCGTACTCCTTTTCAAAATCCAGCAGGGCCTCGACGGTAACCGTATCCATATAGCCCATCCAGTCGCGGTACTTGTCCGTTCCCTGCGGATCGGAATCCAGCACAAAGTGGTATGCCAGCGTGGTCAGCCGGACGACATCGGTGTGCGGGCGTTCCCGCAGCCACTGGTCAAAGTACGCCATCAGGTGCCTGCGGGCGTCGGGGTGGTAAGGTTCGGTGCTGACGACATGCGGGCAGGTCCAGTTGTTGGTGATGTGGTTGTACATCGAGGTCGAATCCCAAATCTGGTACACGAGGAAATTGACCGTGTAGAGATGGAACGGCTGCGCGCTGCGAATCGTTACCCGGCCCGTCTGGGCGTCGAATTCCCAGTCGGCCGCCTTCGCTTCCTGACCGGTCGTGCGGTCGAAGACCTGCCACCAGGTTTTGGGGTCGTGCAGGGTGTCGATGCGGTATTTCTCGCGGAAATAGCCCTCCATGGGGTCGATGTGGACGATGCTGGAGCAGGCCGTCACGAAATCAGACATCAGGAACTTCTGCGGCAGCTTGTCGGGGTGTTTCTGCGGCCACTGCTGGTCGGCCCGTACCAGGCAGATGGTCGAATAGACATCGTATCCCAAGGCCAGCAGTTCGGGGGAGAGCATGGTGCCGTCGCTGTCGCGGATGGCATCGGCGCCCCAGTGCTTGAGAAGCTGCATAACGGTTTCTTCCTGGCCCGATTCGGCCGGAAGCGTGATAAACCCCCTGGGGGGAGTTGGATTAGTTGTTTTCTTTTTCATTCTACTGTTATCCTTGTTCGAGGCCCGCGTCAGGCAGGGCAATCCGTTTCGGCGCCGGCGGCCTGATGCTCCTTGACGCTGCCGTCGTCGGCGGTATTGATCTGTTCGGCCTGCAGGTTCCTGAACATCCGGGCCAGATCCCGGAATCCGCCGGCGATCACCCAGACCAGGAACGCCGAGCCTATCCAGAACATCGTATAAACCCAGACATGCCAGAATTTCAGCCAGGTCTGGATGCCGACATCCTGCCGGGTGTTGTAGATCCACGCGCCGACAAAGCAAACGACAAAGGTGATAATACCGCCGTAGAGGCAGGGTATCAGGATGCGGTCGCTGAAGGGGACTTCGGGGGCGAACTGCCACCAGCGGCGCAGCTTGCGCGCCTCGATCTCTTCGGCGCTGTGGTTGAACATCCGGTTAAAGTTGACCTCCTCGCCCCGCGTCAGTTCCGAGACGATAAAATAGGCGGCAATGGCGATCAGCGAGGCATGGAACATAATCAGGCGGCCGCTGAGGTTGAGCGGTAGCTTGTCGCTGTAATGGGCGCACAGGAACGCGACTCCGAGTCCGGCGGCGACGGCGATGATGCCGCTGGCAAAGGCCTTCCGGCGGAGGTGCAGCACACCCAGCGCGGCCATTGCCAGGCAGAATCCAATAAAGACCGATACCGTAATCGCATGCCCCCAGGCCGACAGGTACTCCTTGCAGTTGCTTTGGAGAATGAAGCCGGCCAGCGACACTACGGCCCCGGCAATCATGGAGGCCCAGGCCCCGGTCGTTGTTCCCCGGCCCCAGTACAGGCCGCCCAGCAGGACAATCGCCGATGAAAGATACAGCCCGCCGGTCAGGTCCATGAACATATACAGGTTTTCATTCTGCTTGAACAAAACACTGAAAGCCATCGTGAACACCGCCACAAACACCACCGAGGCCCGGATGAAGAACATGTGTTTTCGGGGTTCCAGGGGTTTGCCCTTGAAGGGAATGACCACGTCCTGGATGAGGCCGCTGCCCCAGCCGAGCAGGTAGGAGGTGTGCGTGCTGACGAACGCAAACAGCACGAACACCGCAAACGCCCCCAGCAGCCCGTTGGGCAGGATGTACTGCAGCGCCGCGGGCGTCAGCATCTGGCTGCGGACCTGTTCGTTGGGAATCTTGTCCAGGATGGACTGCACTGCGGCGGCCTGCGTGCTGAAGTCCGGGTGGTGCATCAGGACAAAGACCGCCAGCGGCAGGATCCCGATTCCCAGCCCGACATAGACCAGCTTCTTGATTTCGACAAAAACGCGCATCATCTTGGCCTCGTGGGCGTCGCTGGCCGAGCCGGTCACCATCATATTCGGCGACCAGGAAATGACCCAATAGACCATCGAGAAAATGCCGATCATGTAAAACGCCTTGTCAAAATCGGCCGCGCCCTTTTCGCTGAACGGATGCAGCAGCTGGTCGGCGTTGGGGGCCGCGGCATACGCCACCGCGAACTGCTCCCAGGTGAACATCCGGTAAACGGCAAATATGATGCCGATCAGCAGGGTGTTGACGACCAGGGCCTGTGCGAAATTGGTAATCACCACCGCCACCTGCCCGCCGTTGAAGCAGATGATAATCGACGCGACGGTCAGGATTAGCATGATGACCGTGGCGGCAACGGAAATCTCCAGCCCCGGCAGCGTCAGACCGCCCCAAACCACCGGATCGGTGGTGATGATGGTATCCGGCAGACCGCAGTAATGCACAAAGAAAAACGCTCCCGTAGCCGGGAAAACGCCCATGTTCAAAACGCCGGCTATGAACGCCACCGCCCCGAATAAAATTCGCGTCGGCCGGTCGTAGCGCATCTCGACAAACTGCCCCAGCGTCATCGCGCGGGTCTGACGGTAGCGGTAGATGCCGAAGCCCGTCAGGGCCACCACCGTGGCCGCCAGCGGCGTCAGCAGGTACCAGAACTGCCCGACGAAGCCGCTGTTGTAGTTCATCTGCCACATCGCCAGGATCGTGATGGCGCCCAGCCCGGTCATCGAATCGGACTCCAGACCCAGGTACCGGCCCACGCTGCGGCTGGCCACCAGGAAGCCGGCGACGCCCTTGGAAAACTTCTTCAGGAAGAACGACATCCCCGTCAGCAGCACAAACAGCCCGATAAAGATCGTCCAGTCCAAAACGCTGAAATTCATAAGCACATCCTCGTCAATGTCAGGTTCATTATTCGTCTGCGTTCATCCGCAGTGTTTCGTATGAAAAAAAACCGCGCTTACAATGGTTTGTTCGTCAGTCCCAAGTCTTTGACGGCGAGGTTGTCCATGACAAAGTCCACTTCTCTGCGTTTTTCGTTGTCGGTCTTATTCCTCTGGATTCCGAACCATACATCGGTCTGCTGACCCGGGTCGATGACGGTTTCAAACCGGCGGGTCGTGCGTGTCTCCTTGATGGGAATCGCATCAAGCGTCTTGTCGCCGGCGCCGATGATAAAGGTGTATTCGCCGTCGTGGGCCGATTGGTAATCGAAGGACACCTCGCAGCGGCGGCCCGGCACAAACCGCAGCGTCTGCGGAATCGTCTGATAGACCCTGCCGATCCGCTCGTTGTGCGACTTGAGCGACCAGCTGCCTTCGAGGGTGTCATTAATCAGCTTTTCGTTCCAGCCGGCGTCGGTGTAGGGGCTGTGCCGTTCGGACAGGTGCGTGGTGGGATCGGTCACGCCGCCGGCGTCGCCCTTGACAAAGGGGTACCAGCCCTCGTCCACATTCTCGAAGTCCTCAAAGAAGTCAAAGCCCGCCCGCTGCGTTCGGACGGTCGGGACAACGCGGACATTGTCAAACCGCACGGGGCTTTCGCCCGGTTCGGCCGCCAGGGTCAGCAGAGCCGATGTGCGTCCGGCGGGCACATCAAACAAGACCTGCATCCGCTGCATCCGCGTGTCGTTCCATTCGTAGTTGCCGGCATAGTTTAAGGCAAACGAGCAGTCGGTCCAGACCGTTTCCGCTGTTCCGCCGTCGGGGGCGATGCTCAGCGAGGCCTTGCGGCGGCCTTTTTCCACTTCCACCCACACCGAGGCCGAATACACCCCTGGCGCAAGCCCCGTCAGTTTCTGAGCGACCGTTGCCATTGCGGCGCTGGGGGCGATTTTCAGGGCGGTCCGCCCGTGGTCATCGACATCAATGGCCGCGGCTTTGGCGTCACCGCCGGTGGTCCAGGCGGTCATGGTCCGGTCGTTAAAGCCGGGGTCTTTGGCAGCGCCGCCCTGTCCCCAGTCGGCGGGGCGGTTGGGGGCGGCCTTGGAACGGTAAATCACATACGGCTGTTTGGGCTGGGCATCCAGCGTAATCTGGCCGTTTTCGACCGGCAGGCGGGCGACCAGCTCGCGTCCGGTGTTGTCCGTCAGCCGGTACAGATAGACGGTTTTGGTCTTCCAGCGTTTCGGCAGGAGCCAGGTGGTTTTGCCGCCGTCGGCGTTCCAATGGTAGAGTTTGTCTTCGGATTTCGGCGGCCAGGGCAGCAGGTAGGTACTGCCGTCCAGAATCAGGCACCCGTCGCGGAAAAACTGCCGCCGGTCGGTTTCATCGGTTGCGCGAACGCCGTCGGTGAACTGAATCTCGTGGTCGGTCCAGCGGGTGATGAGAAAATGCTGGAGGTACTTGGCGGGCAGGGACGAGTTGTAGAGTTTGTACAGGAAGTCATAAAAGTCCGTTCGCGACTGCCATCCCTCAAAATCTCCCAGTTCGGCGTGGCCCAGCAGGGGATGCATCAGGAACATATCCTTCTGATGATTGCGGACAAACCGCACGATGCGGCTGTTGATGCCCCGGCTGGTGTCCGGGCCGTAGGTCATATCGACCGACCAGTGCGACCAGATGGCGGAGTGTTCAATCTCGCACGGAAACTCTGTGGTCACGTCAAAGCCGGTCTCCTGCAGGGTGCGGGCCATCTCCAGGCCTTCCCACCCGTCGCCGAAATACACATCCATATAAATAAACGCCAGTCCCGGCACATCCTGCTTGAGCTGGCGGGTGCGCTCGGCGAAAAAGCCCGAACAGAGGTCCTGGCGGTGATGGATGTAATATGATTGATCCAGCCAGCCCCAGCCGGGCGCCTTGGGATTGACAAAGGCGTCCGAGAAGCATTTGGCCTCGGGGTAGGACTCGGTGCAGTTGAGGTGAACGCCGAAGTCGGCGTTCCATTTGCCGCCCGCATTGACCAGCGTGTTCATATCATCTTTGCCGCCCATGCGCCGCCCGATATTGCCGCCGTAGTCCGAATGGGCGCTGTCGTGCCCCTCGGATTGGTAGCCCTTGAGCAGGACCATCTGGCCCAGCCCGTCGGTGGCGTAGTACACGCGCTTGACATTGTCCAGGGCGCGAAGGAAGGGATTGCCCGCGAAGCTGGCAAAGTTGAAGCAGATATGCTGGGCGACGCGGTCGGGCGTGCGGTCGGCGCCGTGGGGGGTGTGCATGATGTCGCGGAAGGCGATAGCGGCGTCCTGCCAGTCGGCACGGCCGTCGCCGTTGCGGTCGGGCGTAACGATGACCTTGACGCACGGGGCCGGCTCGGTGTCGAAGGATTTTTCAGGGCGGTATGTCCACTGCCCGCTCCACAGGGCCGCGGTAACGATGCTGTCGGCCTTGGTGATATGATAGCAAATACGGCCGTTGGATATCTTTGTCGGGCCTTTGGGGTGGTCATAGATGGAATTGGTTGCCACAGCGGCCGCCAGAGTTCCATTTGATGCAAAAGCATAAGCGGCGGTTTCGGGCGATTCCATTTCGGCCGTGTCGGCGGTAATAGGCGTAAAGGTGTCGCCGCATTTGGATTTGTCGCCTTCAATCCGGGCGCTGGCAAGGAGGGCATCCGGCTGGCTGCTGCGGACGGACACAAGCCCGTGCTGCGGAATCTCGAGGGTATTGACGCGGAAGGCGTCGGTGTCGTGGATGGCGTCGATACTGAAAATCAGCGTCGTGCCTTCAACGGTCAGGCGGGCGTCCATTGTTACGCCGCCGGCATCGGGGAAGGTCAGATGGTACTGCGCGCCGGCGCGTCCGACGGGCTTGCAGGATACCTGCGGCACATAGGCGGTGCCGTTGAGGATGACGGTATCGAGGGGCCGGCTTTGCCCATACAGGATGCCGCCGGTTTCGAGATGCCGGTAGGATACCACGCGGGGGAACCGGCTGTCCGCCGTAACCTCCATCGCACGGGAAGAAAGGGTCATCAGCCCATCCGGAAGGGGGGCGGGTTTTATCCCTGCGGCGTTAGCGGCCATCACAAGGCCGCTCCACAGGGCTGTCAGTAGAACACTTTTTACTGTCGGTTTCGACATCGCTTTTCTCCGTAAAAAGAGTCGTCAAATCAGGTTTTCGCCGTATTCACTATTCCACTGGGCCCGGAGTGATTCGAACACTCGACCAAGGGATTATGAGTCCCCTGCTCTACCGCTGAGCTACAGGCCCTAATCGCATACGGAACGACGAATTGCGCTGTTTTCAGAACAGCCCCGCCGTCTTGTCGGTCATGATTATACAAGGCCGGGCAAAGATGTCAATCTGCATTTCCCATTCCCCATCGCCCCTGCGGCCTTATTTTTCACAGGAAACCGCCCGGAATACCGATAAAATAAGTTCAGAGTTTGGATTTGGGAGTTTTGAAATTTACTTATGATGCGCGGATTCAAACAAACGGCGTTTTTGACCTTCATCAGCCGCATCCTCGGCATGGTGCGGGATCAGGTCTTTGCCTACTATTTCGGGGCGGGCTGGCTGATGACGGCCTTTGCGATGGGCTTTAAGGTTCCCAATCTGTCGCGGCGGCTCTTCGGCGAGGGGGCGGCCTCGGCGTCGGTCATCCCGATTTACAGCGAGGAACTCCAAAAAGACCCCGCCGCCGCCAACCGGCTGGCGTGCGGTGTCGTTACGGCGATTACGGCGATTTTGAGCGCGACGGTCGTGCTGGGCGAGATAGCAATCGGCCTGTATATCCTGTTTGCCCCGCTCAACGAAGGGACCCGTCTGGGGCTGGTGTTGACGGCGATGATGCTGCCGTTTGCGGTCTTTATCTGCGATACGGCGGTGCTTGGCGGCATCCTGAATGTCCACCGCCACTTCTGGGCGCCGGCGGCGGCGCCGGCGGTGTGGAACCTGATGCTCATCGTTTTTTCCTGGCTGGCCGCGGTTGTCCTCAAGCTGCCGTCGGAACAGCAGGTCTATGTCGTTGCGGCCGGCGAGGTGCTGGCCGGCGTGGTGCAGTTGTGGATGCAGTTTGGGCCGCTGCGAAGGCACGGAGTGGTTTTGCGCCCGCTGTGGGATGTGCACTCGGCGGCCTTCAGGCGGGTGCTGCTGCTGATGGGGCCGATGATTCTGGGGGCGGCGGCGACGCAGCTCAATACCCTGGCCGACGACATTATCGCCCTGAGTTTTTCCAACGCCCAGGGCCGTCCGCTGGGTTGGGGGGCCGTGTCCTATCTGTACTACGCTCAGCGTCTCTACCAGTTCCCGTTGGGCGTGCTGGGAATCTCCCTGGCGACGGCGATTTTCCCCGAACTCAGCACGGAAGCCGCCCGGGGGGCTTACAGCCGGATGATGCAGGTGGTTTCGCGTGGGCTGCGGATGTCGATTTTTGTGGCCGTCCCCGCAACCGCCGGATTGATTCTGATTGCCCGCCCGCTGATTGCCGCGCTGTTTGAACACGGCCGGTTCACCGCCGATGACACCCGCCAGACCGCCTGGACGATGTCCTTTTACGCCCTTGGCCTCTGCGGGTTCTTTGCCCAACAGATTCTGGTGCGGGCGTTCTACTCGACCCAGGATTCCAAGGTGCCGGTGCTGACGGCGCTGGGCGCCGTGGCGGTCAATGTCGTCCTGAATCTGACACTTATCTGGCCGCTAGGTACCGGCGGGCTGGCCTTGTCAACGGCCATTTGTTCGTACCTGCAGGTTGTCCTGCTGATGCGGGTCTTGAAAAAGCGGCACCCGGCCGAAATGATGGAAGGTCTTGTGGCAACCGTCTGGCAGACCGCCGTCGCGACAGGTCTGATGACGGGGGCGGGGTTGGGCGTTCTGTACGGCATGAAAGGCCTGCCGGTCTCCACGGCGTATGATGCGCTTCGCGTGGCCGCCGCGGTGGCCGTCTGTGCCGCCGTCTATGCGGGCGCGTCGTGGCTGCTTAAGAATGAGATGTTTTTATGGCTGGCAGGCCGGCGAAAGAAAAAGGCGTCCGCCGGAACGGCTCCCTGACAACGGCGGTTTTGGGGGGCGGAATGGATTGACGCTTGCGGGGCGGGGCGGTATAATGAGGTCCGGTGCAGAATCTGTCACGGTTTAGAGAATTCGGAGGTGTCCTATGAACGTAGTCGAATTTCTGGATTCCAGGGGCGTTCGCTATGAAGTGAAGCAGCACCGCCCAACCTTCACCGCTCAGCAGATGGCCGCCGAAGAGCATGTCCCCGGCATGAACGTGGCCAAGCCGGTGGTTATCCGAGCCGATGAGAAGTTTTTCCTGTGCGTGTTGCCGGCCTGCTGCAAGATTGACACCGATGCGCTGAAAAAATCGCTGGGCGTCAGACGGGTTGCCCTGGCCGACGAAGACCAGCTGGCCCGGCTGTTTGGCGATTGCGCACTGGGGGCCGAGCCGCCGTTCGGGCATTTGTACGGCCTGGAAACGCTGATGGACGCGTCCCTCGAAGACGACCCGTATGTCGTCTTTCAGGCGGGCACGCATGAATCGGCAATCCGGATGGATTTGAGCGACTATAAGAAATTGGCTCAGCCCCGGGTTTTGAAGTTCAGTTATCACATGCAGTAGCCGGTTTTATCCGCTGAAAACAACGAATTGTGTAAGCGACATGGAGTATTCATGATCCGACAAAAGGGGTGTGTTTTAGTCGTCCTCTGCTGGGCATGTGTGTCCGGCGCGGGCTGGTCCGGAACCGCAGAGAAAGAATCACTGTTCTCGCCGCATATCGCCTTGATTTTCGTTCAGCAGGCGATTGAAATCCGCAACCAGGGTCCCTTGGACGCCGCACAGGTCGAACAGGCCATGACCTTCCTGGCGGCGGCCCGCACGCTGGATGAGCTTTCGACGCAAATCCCGGAGCAGTACCTTCGTATTGGCTCCGGCTGTTGCTATGTCCAGCGGGACTACACCGCCGACCTGACATGGGCGCTGAACCGCTATCTGGATGAGCGGTCTGATTTGGAGGCGGCGACCCGCGCCGTCCGGTGTATGCTCGAGCGGCTCAACGCGCGGACGGACCGCGAAATCCTGCTCGACAAACTCATTCGTGATTACGAAGCCCGAAACCCCGTGTTTGTCTCTGATGCGGCGACCCAGCTGGCTCTGCTGGCGGCCGAGAAATCGGACGCCCGCACGGCGATGATCCTGGCCTCGGCGGCCTACGAGAAGAACCGCTACAATCAACTGGCGTTTGATACGATGGTCGAGTTTTCGGCGTCCGTGAATCTGGACCTGACGCCGTCGGCTCAGCTTCTGCACCTGCGGGAGATGGTGGAGCTGGATCCCTACGACCTGACGGCGGCGGTTTGCTATGCCGACCGGCTGCGGCGGGCGCAGCTCTACGATGCGGCGAGCGAGGCCTATGCGTATGCCGTGCATCTGTTCGAATTCCTGTACCCGGACGAGCCGGTCGATGCAGCACTGGTCGGCAGCTGGATACAGAGCTGCTGCCAAGTCCAGCGGATGGAAACCCAGTGTCTGGAACTTACCGACAAATACCGTGACCCCAAACGCCTGGATTTGATGCTCGAAGCGGCCGCCGGAAGGGCGATGGTCCGGCTCGGACGGGTTCAAGAGGGAAAACGGCTTTTGGAATCCGCCGCGAAGAAGGCCGAAGCGCTGCTGGCGGCTGAAGGGGTGGCGGTGCCGGTTTACCCCGAGCAGTTGGCATGGTTTTACAGTTTTGTCCTTGAGCAGCCGGACAAGGCGCTGGCCTGGAGCAACCGGGCCTTTCAGGAAGCCCCCGAACGGCGGGGCGTGGCGGCGATGTTCGGCTATACGCTGGCCGTCAGCGGGCAGCGGGACCTGGCCGGCCAGTACGCCGAACCCCTCAAGGATACCGACCAGATCGCCGCCGTGACGATGGCCCTGGCAGCGTTTGCCGCCGACCCCAATCAGGCCCTTCTTGCGCTGCGGGCGGCGGTGGAAATGGCCCCGGATACCTATGTCGCCGAAAAGGCCATCCGTCTGCTCAGAGACAAGGGGTCGGATTATATTCCGACCGTCCCCGTTGAAACGATTCGAAACGATCTTGACCAGCAGTACGGTCGGCGGGTGGTTCCGCAGTTTGTGGCGCCGGCGGACCGCTGTTCAGCCAAGCTGCTGTTTAACGGCTCGGACTTTCATTACGGCGCGGAAATTCTGCCCCGGCTGGTGATTGAAAACACCGGCGGCGAACCGCTGATTATCGACACGGGCGGCTGTCTGAGCGGCGAGGTTCGCGTGGATGCCGCCCTCAAAGGCGACCTGAATGTCGAAATCCCGAATCTGCTCACAACGAAATTCCGTCCGTCGCGTCCCATTCAGCCCGGCGAGTATGTTTCGGTCCCGCTGGAACTGAACACGGGAAAGCTCCGCAGTTTGCTGACCGCCTACCCACAGGCCAATGTCCGGATTCAGTTTGTCGTCTATCTGGACCCGGTCCTGTCGGAGAATGCCGCGGTGGAAAACCGGCTCAAGGGAATCAAGCCGGTGCAGGCGCAAATTCAGCGCACCGGGATTGTGTTGTCGCGCGATTTCCTGCTCCAGCGGCTAGAGGTGCTGACAAAAGGTCAATCGGGCCAGAAACTCGAGGCTGCCCGCCTGTTCACCGGGCTGCTGGCCGAACGGAAGGCCTTCGAACTCAGCCAGGCCGACTTCGGCCATATCCAGACCGAACAGTCGTTGCTGGTGGATGCCGTCCGCAAACTCCTGAAGGATGACGACTGGAAGATTCGGGTTCAGGCGATGTCGGGGCTTTTGGCCGGTTCCATTCCGCTGGAGTACGGCCTGGTGCGAGAAATCTCCAACAACCTCAACAGCAACCAGTGGCCCGTGCGGCTGCTGGCGATGTATATCCTGGCGCAGGCCCAGCCCGGCTCCTTCCAGAAGGTGCTCGACTGGATGGCCCAGTATGACGCCTCCCCGCTCAACCGCCGAATGGCGGTGGCCCTGGGCGGCAGGGAACCGGCGCCGCTCCTCAAAGAGGTCAAGGAGCCGTCCGCCGACCCCAATGCCCCGGCAGACCCGAACACGCTGTCGCCGATGCCGCAAGGCCGGGACAGGTAAATCCGCGAGTTTTTGACTTTTTCGTACGATTTTACGCATTTTCATCGAAAAAACGGGGGTTTTGTACGCCATAATTTTTAAAAAAATGCAAAAAAATATGTTGTCCGCACGTCAAATTATGATACACTTCCCCGTCTGTTTATAAATTGAGACCCTTTGGAAAGGACATAAAAATGCCGGCAAAAGTTGATAGTGCTACCTGTTCAGGATGCGGGGCGTGCGTGGATACCTGCCCCAGCGAAGCGATTGAAATGCAGAACGGCAAAGCCGTTGTGTCAGCCGATAAGTGCGTGGATTGCGGCGTCTGCGTGGATGAGTGTCCCGTGGAAGCCATCCGCATGGAATAACGGTTAAAACGGCCCCATCGTCTAGAGGCCCAGGACACCGGGTTTTCAACCCGGCGACAGGGGTTCGAATCCCCTTGGGGCTACGATTGTAACAAGGACGCCGGAAACCTCCCGGCGTCCTTATTTTTTTTATTTTTTTATGCGGCACGGTCAAGCCCAGCTTGGCTGTGGTTTTCATCGACTTTTTAGAGGTACCCTAATATAGATACCGTTGGGTGATTTGCGGGTAGAAGCCGTTTTTGCGGAGCAATTCAAGATATTCGTCCTTGCTGATTCGCCGGAAGTCTTTGAGCTTGGTCTGGATTTCTGTGTTAAAATAGTCGTCATAATCCAGTCCGGCCGGGTCAAAGCCGGCCCCGAATAGCGGTCCGCTGGTGGAAATGACGCGGCCCGCCTCCCGTGTCAATCGCGAAGATGTCCCCGCTTTTTGTATGCCGGTAAATCGCCTCCATCGTAAATTCCCTCTGGTTTTCATGCCCGGTAATTTACCTGATTTTCGGGTATTTTGCAACATCTTTACCCGATTTTCCTTGATTACCCGCCGTCAATTAGGTATAATTGTGTCATCGAAAACAGGTGTAGTAGTCAAGCGTCCGTCGGACAGTTGAAAAGTGACAAATTGACGGCAATGGCGCATT
>JAKEGM010000103.1 GCA_022615575.1 Planctomycetales bacterium | reverse complement strand
GGCAAAAGCTTAACCACGGATTACGCGGATTTACGCGGATTAATAGCCATAAAATTGTACCAATGAAGATGATAAGAAAATATTCATTTTCGATTGCAATGGTTGGGCTTGCAATTTCTTTTTTTAATTCCACAACTCTATGCTGTGCGTGTGGTCATCTGGACTTAACTAATCTATTGATTAATTTTGTAGGCTTTATCTTAGCGTGGTTTGCTTTGATTATACACAATAAAAAGATAAGTATTATCAAACGCACTGGAATTTGTTTTGCATGCATTCTTGCCACAATTGCCATAATACAAAACATAGCTGATATTTTGTGGCTTGGGCATAATCCCCTACTCTAAAGTCATCGTGTAACTTCTGGATGCCGGATCAAGTCCGGCATGACAACATAATTCACTTCTGAATATATTGATCTGCGCCGGGGGTTTTTTCGAATATCGGGTTTTCGCCCTGGGGGATGAGGATGGCTTCGACGCCGGGGATGGATTCGATGAGGGCCATGCCTTTTTTGTCGCCCATGACAGTGACGGCGGTTGAGAGTGCATCAGTAGCTATTGCGGTTGGGGCAATGATTGTAACGCTGGAAAGGGTTTGGGCGGATTCGGCGGTGGCCGGGTTGATGATGTGGCTGTGTTTCTGGCCGGCGATGACCACGAACCGCCGGTAGTCGCCGCTGGTGGCGACGGCCCGGTCGTCCAGTTTCAGTTTGGCAAGGATGTTTTCTTCGCTGGCCGGGTCCTGCAAGCCGATGAACCAGTGCGGGATATTATTGGCGGGCGTGCCGAAACAGCGCAGGTTGCCGCCGATATCGACCATACCGCCTTTGACGCCCGCTTTTTGCAGGATTTCAATGCCTTTATCCACCGCATAGCCCTTGGCAATCCCGCCTAAATCGACAAACATCCCCTCTTTGGAAAATTTAACAGTGTGATTTTCAGTGTCTAAAATCAGGTTTTGATACCCGACTGATTCTTTAGCCCGCTGCAACTGTTCAGGGGTCGGAGCGATGCCGGTTATTTTGGCCTTCCGCCAAAGTTGAACAACCGGACCAATTGTAACATCAAACGCCCCCCCTGAAAGCCGGCTGTACTCCACGGACGCCGCAAGCACCTCAAACAGTTCCTCGTCAACGGCAACCGGCGCTTCAAACGCCCGGCGGTTGACCTGGGACAGCAGGGAATTGGGGTCGTAATCGCTCATCCGCCTTTCGATGTCATAAATCTTCTCAAGGGCGGCTTCCATCGCATCGCGGGCCTGCTGCGGGTCGGCGGCGACAACCACGATGCGGGCAAAGGTTCCCATCGTAATCCGGCTGCCGCTGTCGAGGGTGACGGTTCGATGTTTAAGCGTCATCCATAAAAGACCTGCGATTGCCGCCAAAGCAAACAGAGCCGGGAGAATCCGTTTTTTTGTACTGTTCGAACGCATAAAAAATTCCTGAATTTTTATGTCGGCTTCTGGTCAATGACATACGGTCCGAGTATAATACCTTCATGATACACAAAGAAATCCAATCCGTAAAGGACGTTGTGGCAAGGCAGTTTCTGCCGTTTGTCCGCAAGCCCGCCCGCTATATCGGCGGCGAGGTCAACCAGTCGCGGAAAGACCTCAACCGCTGCGATGTGCGGGTGGTCCTGTGCTTTCCGGATATTTACGAAATCGGGATGAGCTACCTGGGGCTGGAGGTGCTGTACGCCGTCATCAACGGCATCGACGGCGCGGCCGCCGAGCGGGTGTTCGCCCCGTGGTTTGAGGCCGAGGAGGTCCTGCGGACCAGAAACATCCCCCTGTTCACGCTCGAATCGCATTCGCCCGTCAGGGATTTTGACATCCTCGGTTTCAGCATGACCAACGAGCTGTGCTATACCAACCTGCTGAACATGCTGGATTTGGCGGGCCTGGCGGTGCGGGCCGAAAACCGCACGGAAAACGACCCGATTGTGATTGTCGGCGGTCAGGCGGCCAACAGCGCCGAACCCATCAGCGCGTTTGCGGATATGTTCGTGCTGGGCGAGGGGGAAGAGGCGGCGGTCAAACTGATCGACCTGTACCGCGGGATTAAGGCGCAAAGCGGCACGAAACAGGACTACCTGCTGGAAGCGGCGCGGCAATTTGACTTTGTTTATGTACCGCAGTTTTATTCTGTTGCGGAAAATACCGCCAATAACGGCGATACCGCCGGAGCGTCCCGCTCCGGCTGCATTACGCCGAAAATAGAGGGCCTGCGGGAGCATTTTCACAATGCGGTGGTGGAGGATTTCGAGAACGCCCCCATCCCCGAAAGGCCGATTGTGCCGTTTGTGCAGACGGTGCACGACCGGGTCAGCATCGAGATTATGCGGGGCTGCCCGGGGCGGTGCCGGTTCTGCCAGGCCGGCTGGTGCCGGCGTCCCGTGCGGGTGCGCAGCGTGGGCCGGATTGTCGCGGCGGCCCAAAAGCAGTACGAAGCGACCGGCCACGACACCGTGAGTTTGCTGTCGCTTTCGACCTCGGATTATCCCCGGCTGGAGGAGCTGGTCGAGGCGATGAATGCCGTGTTTGCCCCGCTGCATGTGGGGCTGTCGGTGCCGAGTTTGCGGGTGCAGAAGCAGCTCCAGCTCCTGCCCAAGATGGTCGCCTCGGTTCGCAAGGGCGGGCTGACCATCGCCGTGGAGGCCGCCGGCGAGAAACTGCGGCGGGCGATCGGCAAGCCGATTGCCGACGAGGACCTCTTTGCGGCGGTGCGGGCGGCGTTTGAAGCGGGCTTTCTGAAGGTCAAGCTGTATTTTATGGTCGGCTTTCCGGGCGAGACCGAGGAGGATATTCTCGGGATTGCGGACTTGTCGCGGGCGATTTCGGCCCTGCGCAGGGAGGTGGACGGTAAGTGGGCGGACATCAACGCGGCGGTCAGCTGGCTGGTGCCCAAGGCGCATACGCCCTTCGGCTGGCTGGGGCAGAAGAACCGGGCGTATTTTGAACAGGCGCGGCGGCTGATTCTGGACCGCAAGCGGCAGCTGAACCTGCGGTATGTCAAGTTCAATTTCCATCCGATTGAGCGCAGCATCCTGGAGTCGGCCATCGGACGCGGCGACCGGCGGCTGTGCCGGGCGGTCGAGACGGCCTGGCAAAACGGGGCGAAATTCGACCTGTGGGACGATGGGTTCAAGTTCGCCCTCTGGCAGGCGGCGTTTGCGGCGGCCGGGCTGGACCTGGAACAGGAGGCGGCCAAAGCGTTTGCCCCCGGCGGCAAAACACCCTGGTCGCATCTGGGCGGCCCGGACGAACCGCACCTGCTCAGGGAATACCGGCAGGCGATGGACACAGCCAATACGTAAAAAAATGCCGCTTGAATCGGACGCCTGGTGCGGTATAATAAACTCAACTTTTTTGTCTGCGAAGGGTTTGTGCCGTGGCCTATAAATCAATTTCAGCCGTCGTCCCTGTTTACAACAGCCAGGACAGTCTGGAGCCGCTGTCAAAGCGGCTTTCGGCGGTTTTGGAGACGCGCTTTGAGGACTGGGAAATCATCCTGATTAACGACGGCAGCCGGGACGGGAGCTGGGCTGCCATCTGTAAGCTGGCCGATGCCAACCCGCATGTCAGGGGCGTCAATCTGATGCGGAATTACGGCCAGCACAACGCGCTCCTGGCCGGCATCCGCATGGCGAAATACGAGCTTACCGTCACCCTTGACGACGACCTTCAGCACCCCCCCGAAGAAATCCCCAAACTGCTGGAAACGCTGAACCAGGGGTACGATGTTGTGTACGGTTCCCCCAAAGAAGGCCGGCACGGTTTTTCCCGGAACATCGCTTCGCAAATAACAAAACTGGCCCTCTACAGCGTAATGAGCGTTCAGATCGCACCCAAAGTAAGCGCTTTCCGCGTTTTCCGAACCTCCCTGCGAAACGCTTTCGCCGACTACCATGCGCCTCACCCCTCGATCGATGTGCTGCTGTCCTGGGCCACAACGCATTTTTCGTTCGTGGAGGTCGCCCATGAGGGCCGTAAAATCGGAAAATCCAACTACACATTCTTGAAACTGCTCGGTCATTCCCTGACGATGGCAACGGGGTACAGCACCCTCCCTCTCCGATTTGCCAGCATCCTGGGGTTTACGTTTACCTTGTTCGGTTTCTTTGTTCTTGTTTATGTTTTAAGCAGATACATGATTAACGGGTCGCCCGTTGCGGGCTTTCCGTTTCTGGCGTCTACGGTCTCTATTTTTGCAGGTGTCCAGTTGTTTTGCATCGGCATCATCGGGGAATATCTGGCGCGGATGTACAGCCGAATGATGGACAAACCAACGTACGTTATTGAGGAAATCAGGCAGGCATGAAGGTCGAATTGCTGACGGGTCCCGGTGCGGAAATTGTGCCCTTGCTGAAGTGCTGGGCCTGTGATCCGTTTGGATATATGAAAGAGCAGGGCCGCTGCGACCTTCCGGGGTATTACCTGGAAGACATCCGGACGCTTCGAGACCGAGGGGGCTTTTTAATCGCGGCTGCGGAAAAAGGGAATGTATGCGGGTTTGCGGTTTTATCGAAACTGCCCTGGGATTCCGAGTATTTCGATAAGCAAATGGGGGCGGTCAACTACCTTGTTGTTGACCCGAAAAAAGAAAATAAAGATGAAACCGCCGATCAGCTCCTGCAATACGCGGAAAATCTGTCGAGGCGCAACGGTCTTGAGTTCCTGCTCTCCAAAACCAGCACCCATGATTACACCGCGATACATTCTCTGGAGAGAAACGGGTTCTTCATGATGGATACGATATTGAGCATCTATTATGACTTCCGGCGTTTCCCCGAAACCGGGGAGCATATAAAATGCCCGCGGTTTGAAGTCCGGCTTGCGGATTCCGCCGATTGCGATGCGCTGGTTGCTGTTTCCCGAAGTGCCTTTGCGGAGCATATCGGCCGATATCACAACGACAAAAATATACCCCGTGAAAAGGCGACCGGCGTCTATGAACAATGGCTTCGGTCCTCGTGCTCCGGCTGGGCCGACTGGATAGTCGTCGCCGAAAAAGAAAACCAGATCGCCGGGTATTCCGTGTGGAAGAAACCTTCCGATAATCAAAAAAGGCACGGCATCGACCTGGTTGATTACAGCATTGTTGCCATAGACCCGCGTTTCCAAAAACAGGGGCTTTTCGGGCTTTTGACGCTTGAAGGAATGAAGCTGATCCGCGAAAAGTACCGCTATTCCGAAGGGCGGACCGTCGTGGATAATTATGGCGTACAAAGGGGCTTCATTAAACTCGGATGGAAGATTTGCGGCGGCAGGCACGCCTTTCATAAATGGCTGTAACTTCACAAAAAATGGTTTAGGCAATAATTTTATGACTTTT
>JAKEGM010000102.1 GCA_022615575.1 Planctomycetales bacterium | reverse complement strand
GTAAAACGGCCCCTGCTTTTCCGCAGTGCTCGCAGAGGTGGGATTAGTGTCGTTATCATCGGAAAAATCAATGATATTGGCAACGGCCTGTACGGCGCTTCCGGCGGCTTTCGGAATATCTCCGCCGTTTTTATCATAGAAATATTCTCTAAACGCAAACAACAGGTGCAGAATCCGCTGCCGGGTTTGCGTATTGTTACAGGGGCTGGCGGCCGCAGGATTTTCGATGTTCGTCGTAACCGGCCCTTTGGGAATCAGCAGCGCTCGCACCCACTCGCGGTTAGCGGCGGGAATCGCAAGCAAATCCGCTTCCAGCAACGGATATTCACCCTTTCGGAACATCCGGTCAAAACTGTAGAAGGTGCACACATGCCGCCGGTCGTATTTGTAAGGAATACTACCAACAGCCAGCGCCCCCGTCATGTCCCATTTGTCAAAATTGACCGGATCAATACGCTCATACCATATTAATATCGGATTATCTGCATCGCGCGGAACCTGCAAAGCCGCATAATCCGTGCTGCCGGAATCCAAAGAAAAATTCGCCACATCCGGACGTTCAAATCGCGACTCCGTTAAACTTGTCAGTAAATAGCGGTTTCGCAATTCCAGTTCGTCGCCAAGGTCGAAAAAGTGATAACCCAAGCCCGCACTTTCAATATTCATCACGATATTGTGACTGATTGCCGGGGCAAAAGGATAGGAGTCGCCGCCGGAAAGTTTATAAAGCCCTTTTGCAACCATCAGGTTATACCAAAAATCCCCCCCCGATGTTCCGGCAAAGAAATTCCCGTTCAAATCCCGCCCGCGCAAAAACGGAAGATAATTGATTTCTGTCAGGTAACGGCCTGAACCGCTTCCCTGATTGCTGTGCCAGGGTGTCGAGGTAAAGGTGTTTATAGGGTTTTCATACCAGTAATTCCATGCTTCAGCAAACGGCGATGTTTTCTGCGGGTCTGAATAGTTCCGCACATTAAAGCAGGTTGCGGTGTTGAGGTTGAGCATCGCGCAGTTGTCGATGATGCGGACGGCGGCAAAGACGGGTTCGCCCCGGCCGGTCGTCAGATTAGGCATCTGCACCCATCGGCTGTCGGCCACGCCGTCGCCGTCGGCGTCGGCCCGGGCGCCAGCATATTCTTTGGCCCATTGTGCTGGTATCGTTGAATCCACTGCATACGTTCGATCTTTAGGCCTGATAATCTTAGGTAGTGTATCTGTAGCATCCACTCTTAATTCGGGAATTGAGCCATTCCGTTCGGCAATATCTATCAGTGAAATATCACTCTCTTGGCTCTGTGGGTCAAAAAGAGGGATGGCTGGTGGTATTCCAAAGTTGTCTCCATATAAGTCGGAAATACGTTGCCAAGCGAAAATATCATTAGATGGATCTGCGTCACCTAAATTGTTAAACAAAAACGGTTCCAGTGAGGCCAACCAAAAATCTTGCGGACTCACTGCATCATATGATTCATCGGAAGCGCCGGGGTCGTTGTCGACCATTTGGTTATCATTCCCGAACAGGTCGGCGACAAGGACTTCATCGATGCGGGACACCACGGAGCCGACGGCGGCGTCGAGGTCTTTGCTCTCGATGACGGCGGAGGTCTCCATCTCGCCGGCACGGGAGACCATCAGGAACATTACCCCCACGACGGCCAGGAGCACCGTGACCACGACCACCAGAATCAGGGCCGAGCCGCTGTATTTGTCAAATTGTCCGTTTCGCATCTTCATCTTTCTACCATTCCATTGTATATTGATAATTGTATATTGTATAATGACCGCGCGGCGGGGAAATCAATCTCCAATCTACAATATGCAATTTACAATCGTTTAGTTGTCAAGGTACACAATGTGCGTAAAGGTCTTTCCGCCGGCGAAAATCCCGTTGCTGTCCTTGAGCACAAACGTAAACTTCAGCGCCCGGGGGTAAAAATCGCTGCGAAAACAACCGGTCCATCCGGGCAGTGTTTGGGTCCAGCCGCGTTTGATAATACTCCGGCTGCCGAACCAGTTATCGCCCGGTGTGACATTCATCCCAAAGTAGGCGCCAAACTGATACCGGTTTGCCGCGTAGATTGGAAAGCCACCTTTCATTGTATCAAAGTCCGATTTACACACTCCCAGGCCATCCGGATTTGTGCTGGGCCACCAGCGTACTCCCGTAAAATAATCCGTATCTGTCGGCAGAATCGGGGTGTTGCCGGATCCATCCCTGTCCAAGTCCCGTACCGTATAGGCCCATTGAATCTGCATTTCGAGTACGCCCTGGGAGAACAGGTTCCACAGGCCATTGGCGGCGGCGATATCCACGAACGGACGGCTGATATTGCCGTCGGCCGCCGCAGGATCAAACATAACCGTTTTGAGAAAATGATCAGCATTGGCGGTGCTGAAGTTCAAAACGTTGAGCCATTCGTTCAGTGAAATCGTATCGTGTTCGTAATAATTTTCTAAGGCAAAATTGAAATTCACTGGATTAGTAAAATTTATATAAACGGGTGGAGAACCTAAAATGGGAATCGGTTGAGCCATAAAAAGCTGGTTATCCGCCGTCAGGATATGGCAGCGGCGGGCAAGTATCTGCTGTGTCGCGAAATCCGCCACTGCCGCCTGTGAATTGGCGTGGCCGTAATAAATACGGGCGATGTTGCCGTAAATCATCTTGTTCGGGATGGGCGATTGAGTCGCCTGGAAATCGCCGTCGGCAAAGAAATGAATTGTATCGTAGTGGGTATCAGGAACAGTATCCCCATTGGTATCGACAGCGTTAAACCAGACAGCCAGCGGGGCGTCCTTGCGGAGGCCGCGAAAATCGGCGCTGAGCTGTTCGGTGATCGCCCGCAGATTCCGCGACACATCGATGGACGCTCCCGCCTTGCGGTGGGCCTCGACCGTCGTGGAGAAAACCAGTCCCGACAGCGTCAGCAGCATCACCAGAAGCCCCATCGCCACCAGCAGCTCGACGATTGTAAACGCCTTCGATTGTAGATTGCAGATTGCAGATTGCAGATTGTTTTTAGCCACGGATTAACGCCAATTTTCACTAATTCTTGTTTTGTCCACAGATTTCACAGATTCTCACAGATTTTTTCTTGCTTTCTTGTGTTCTTAAGTTCTTGATTATTGGATTTCATCGAACCGAATCACTTTCTGATACACCCCCACACAGGGATACCGGTCGCTGCCCACCGCCGGCGGAACAACCCAGATCAGACCCGTTTGAGGTGCGGCTGGCGGAGTCAGGGGATCGGACTCATACCCTCGCCAGCGCCAGTCCTCGGTAAGCACCAACGTATCCGGTACTCCATCGGGGCGGGGAACAAGAGGAGATTTGTCCTTAACTTCAAGAATCCGATAAATCCGGCCGGAATAATCATCAACAATCGTATAACCGTCATCCACAAAACTTAAGACGCGAGTATTGTCCACCGGCGGTAGATTTCCCCAACCGGTATTGATTGCATGAGCAATATCCGGAACAAGTTCCTTTGGTTTGGCAGGGTCATAATCAACCGCAATTTTTACCGGCTTCGGCCATAAGGAGGTTTTAATCAGCGTAAGTGTATTATCATAACCAAAATATTGCGAGCTGGCGGCAATCCTGCGGCTGACAAACACCGTTACCTGCACATCCTTGTCGCCCACCCGCCGGCACAGGGCCGACCAGTGATAGCGGTATTCGTCATCGGGCGGCACGGCAGCAGATGGATACAGAAACTCATTTTCCAATACGATTTCGTCACCGCTATTCCAGACACCATCCAGTCCAGCATCGCGGGTAACATATTGATAATCAGAACAGGCGATGTTCGGGTCAGTTACGGGCCAATTACTTACCCCCCCTGTTCTGAAATTGCGCAGGCCGTAGAGCTGGATTTTGGCGAAGGCCTCGTCGGCGACGACCGCCCCGATGGTGCGTTCGGTGGTCAGCGCGGTTAATTTAACGCCGACGGGGAAGATCGTGGCCACCATGACCAGACCGACGGCCATGATGCCCGTGGCAATCAGCATCTCCATCAGCGAAAAACCGAGATGTTTAGGGTTTCTGTTCACGATACTCCATCACCAGTTCGCCCGTATATGGGCTGATATGTTCCGTTGTCGGACTGCCGGTTTTACTCAAAATCGTTATGCTCTGAACGCTGTCTGCCTCATCGTCATCCTGAACAAACATTGCACTTCCGTTATCGACATTGGCCTGCGTATTGAAAATTGTATCATTGACTGCCCCTTTGAGGCACTGAACCCCATGAATTGTCAGTTTGCCCTGCGGTGAAAAGATAACCGAAGATTTCTGTACCGTAACCTTTTCGGGCAGTTTCATGGGTTTGCGGCCGGTAACAGCGCGGAAACCGTATGCATCGCCTGTGGCGTCTTTATCGTGGACAATGAAAATCATATAGGTACTGCCGTCCCTGTTCTGCTGGAAGCGGGCGCCGGCGTAGGTCTGCTGGCGGACGGCGATGGCGCGGGCGTTGGACAGGGCGGCGTTGATAAGCTGACGGACGCTGGCGGTCGATTCGAAGGAATTGATCAGCCCGCGCGCGGCCGGGATGGAAATCGCCATCAGGACGGCCATAATCCCCACGACCACGAGAATCTCGGTCAGCGAAAGCCCCGAACGGGTCAATTTCCATTTTCCATTTTCCATTTTCAAATTCATCTTTGAAACCACAGATTTCACGGATTTTCACTGATTATAAAAAACAATTAAAAAACTGTGTTAATCCGTGTTAATCTGCGTCTAAAATGTTTATTTTTCCCGATCAAAGTTAAACACATCATCGGCTGTGCCGTACAGCCCATCCGGTCCGGCGCTGTGCAGCAGAAACGACTCGGCCCGATACGGCCGGTTCGGACTGTCAAAATTGGGATTATGGGTATTTATGTAAAACCAGCCGGGATCCCCCAATAACCCGTGTGTACCGGCATCGGGCAGGAGGGAGATTGCATTAATACTGTCATACACATTGTAGGTGTTATAAAGAGCAACCGTTCCTGCGTTGTCGGTTCCGAGAGTATATGCATGCCGCATCTTGAGCCGATTGGCCTTATAATACAGGATGGGCATACCGGTCATTTTCCCCGTCGCAAGGTTCTTGGCGGTTTTATACATATCGGCCAGTATAAATGTATCGGCTAACGCCGTAAAACCTGTCCCGTAAAGCTTAGTCAATTTCACCGCATTGGCGCTTTCCAGTTCCAGATACGGCCCCTTGCGGGCGGCAAGATTGTCCGAATCCACCGACAAATCAACATCCGGCGCATAAAGGAAATTAGTTCCGTCGGTTCCATCCGCTCTGAACCGTGAGGACGGATGAAACCCGAAGCCATCCTGGCCAATGACCGCTTCGGCTAAACGCTGCGAGGCCGAATACTTGCCATACACTGCTTCATCCCAGACGCTGAGCGGGTAGTCGCCGGTGTCGCTGCGGAAGGCCTCCAGGGCAATGCCGATGGCGCTGAACTGGCATTTCTGCTTGACGTTGGCGGCGGTTTTCTGGACCTGGCTAAGCGCAGGAATCATCAGCGCCAGCAGCACGGCGATAACCGCCAGCGTCGTGAGCAGTTCCACCAGCGTAAAGCCGGCCTGTCCTATGTTCGTGTTGCGTTTCATTTCAAACGCCTCCTGAAAAAATTTTATATTGATTATTGTATCGTGTACAATGACTGCCGCGGCGAGGGCCGGCCCGATGTGTCGGGAAGCAATTTACACTATACATTTTTCCGTCAATCGTTAAAATTCGTAAGGTCGTCTTTTGTTCCATAGATGCCGTCCCAGCCGGCGGAAATCAGGATATAGGTACTGGGGTTGTGCGGCTTGAAAAAAACACCATCCTGCCGCTGGGTAATCTGCTCATAAAAGATCTGCACGGGTTCCTTTCCTGCGCCGCTTTCATCCGGATAGTGCGGCGGGATATCGCCGGACTCAATCGGATCGGCAGGGTCGCGAAGCCAGGGCAATTGGAGAACCGGCAGATTGTCCATAAAGTTGTAAACCCATTGCGAGTACTCAGCCGACTGGCCGATGGTGACCGGATTCACCGCGGTTCCGGCCGCATTGACGCGAAACCGCTTCGTCGAATCGGCTTTGTAATACAGGATCGGCATGCCGACCTTTGCGGAATCCCCCGACGGCAGCGTCACCTTGTTGCGGAGGAAAAGATCCGTAAAGATCGGCGCCAAGTCGGTCCCCGAAGAGGCCCCGGCGGAGGTATAGATTGAAGATGAGCCGAAACCGGAGGCGTTCCAAAGGTCATTGACCGTGTAGAAACCGGCCCGCTTTCGCTCGAAATACGGTGTTTTTCGATCCTTTAAGGTCGCATCGGTGTACGGCCCCACTCCCGGGAAAGGCGAACCCGCGTCCTTATCCAGCCCGGGATGCCATTTGGATCGGGGATGAAAACCCTTGTCGTCCCGGCCAAAGAGGGCTTCGGCGACGCGCTGTGTGCCGGTAATCAACTTGCCGCCGTCGGAAACCAGCGATGAGTCGGGGTATTCGCCAAAATCCTTGCTGAACAGTTCCAGCGCAACCTCGCCGGCGCGGAAGGAGGCCTTCTGCTGAAGGTTCACCTGAACGATCTTGACCTTGCGCATGCCGGCGCCGAACATGGCAATCAGCATGGCGATGATCGCCACCACCGTCAGCAGCTCAATTAATGTAAACGCCTTGTTGTTTCGTATCCTTTTCATTTTTTGAACCCCGATTTAAGACATTAGGGCGTTGTGTTAAATCCTAAATACCAAGCACGAAATTCTAAACAAATACAAAATAGTTAATTTTCAACTGCTCCCAAAAACCTGTTTCGATATTTGAATTTGGTTTTTAGAATTTGTTTCGGATTTAGATTTTAGAATTTAGAATTTTTCCTTTATTTACTTGTAATATCATCGGGCGTACCGAAGACCCTGTCCGGCCCGGCGCTGGTCAGGACGGGAAACGCCGCCCCGGCCAGATATACATAGCGGATGCTGGTTTTCCACGGGTCGATATACCGCGGCAGATCGATCGTCTGTGGAGGATCCGTATTCAACTCTATCTTGATTTCCGCTCCGGAAGCATCTTTACTGGCAACCAGCGTGCCCGGAACACCCTCAACGATTGCCCGGCTGGCGGGGTTTTTGTCCAGAAAGTAAAACAGCGATGCACTGAGTGCAGGGGCATAATCTGACTCCTTAGATATTAATTCGTCAATCGCACCATTCGACACTATAGTCCCCTGTAAATCAAATTCAAGATGAGATTCATCATATACATTGATCGTACCGTCGCTGTTATAATCTTTCTCCGTAACCGGAAACTTGCCGAAGTCGTCATAGTACTTCTCGAGGGCGGTCGAGAGGGTTTCCAGCAGCCCTTTGGTCAGGTCGATGGCGGCGCGGTCCTTGACAGCGCGCCCCACGCCCATCATGACACTGATGAGAATCAGCACGACCGCCAGCGCCACCAGTATCTCCACCAGCGTCATACCGGGACGGGGTAATTTCCAATTTCTAATTTCCAATTTCCAATTCATCTTACTAACCACGAAAGACACAAAATCTTTCTATCTACGAACTACGAACAATGAAATGCAAACTGTTTGTGCGCATCGGGTCCTTTCTGACAACCCAAGACAATAACGCACGCCTACTCGGTCACTTCTTTGTCGAAGTTGAACACATCATCGTCCGTGCCGAAGTCGCCGTCCTTACCTGCCGAAATCAGGATAAATGAATCCGCCCGATAGGGCCGGCGAATCGTCTGGATATTCTCATTGACGATCATCTTCTCAAACATCTGGAAAGGTGTCGTCAACGGTGCCACGGGTTTCTGAACTGTGAAAACCGTTCCGTCATCAGGCATTCCATTTAGCAACAGTTGCTCGTTGTCATAGTAGCTGTAGATGTCATCATCATCTGCGGTACCAACACTGTCATTATTAACAGTAGAATCCTGAAATTTAAAGTTAGTATGGGCACGGTAGTACAGAATCGGCGTACCGGTTTTTTTGGCTCCGATACCACTTCGTTTTTGGGCATAAACATCACAGAGAACAAGCGGATACATGGTGCTGCTTCCCACTCGTGTCGTTTGAGCAAAGCTGCCCAGGTTAGCTGGATTGTAAACTTCGTTCATACGAAACGCATTCACTTTTTCCAAATCTACAAACGGGCCTTTACGGGCACCCATATTTTCCTGCACTGTCTGCCAATTCGGAGTGTCAACCTCTGCATTGTACACGACGACAGAACCTGAGCTTCCTGTAGTAAGGTTTACTGTACTCATTCCATCATAACGAAGACTTGAACTGGGATGAAATCCGATCAAGTCCAATCCCACTAATGCCTCGGCGAGTTTATTGGCACCACAATAGGGATCCCCCCCAACTGTTAAAGAGTCATCATTTGATCCCGGATACGAACCCATCTCCGTCTTGTACATCTCCAGGCCCATATCGATCCCGTGGAACTGGGCCTTCTGCTGGATGCGTTTGGAATAGTCCTTGACCAGCGCCAGCGCCGGAACCATCAGACCAATCAGCACGACGATGACCCCCATGACCGTCAGCAGTTCAACAATCGTAAACCCGTTTTTGCTCACCCTTTTGTTTTCCATCGTTTTGTCCTTTCTAAAATTATGGCTTTTTGTTTGACATTCCACATTTGACATTTGACATTTTCTTTTACATCAGCACCTGGATCATTTTGACCATGGGCAAAAACATCGCCAGCACAATCGTACCGACCAGGCCGCCCAGGACGATAATCATAATCGGCTCCAGCATGCTCATCAGCGAGCCGACCAGCACATCGGCATCTTCGTCGAAATTGTCGGCCACTTTCATCAGCATCTTGTCCAGGTCGCCTGTTTCTTCGCCGACATCGACCATGTTGACCACGATGGAGTCCACCGTTTTGGACTGCCGCAGCGGATTGGCAAAGGTATCGCCCTGCCGGATGGCTCCCTGCACCTTGCCAAGCATGGCCGCATAGATTTCATTCTCCGATGTTTCACGGGTGATATTGAGGGCCTCCAGAATGGGCACGCCGGCGCTGATCAGGGTTGCCAGGGTACGGGTCCAGCGGGCGACGGTGGTCTTGTACACCAACTGCTTGATGACCGGCGTGCGCAGCTTGATCCAGTCCATCGCATAGCGGGTGGACTGGAACTGCCGGGCCAGCTTGAGCAGCGAAAAGAGAATAAACGGACAGGCCGCCACCAGCGCGGCATTGAGGCCCTTGCGGCCCAGCAGCCACTTGCTGATCTTCAGCAGGCCGTTGGTCAACACCGGCAGTTCCGCCTTGCCATCGCTCATATCCGACAGCACTTCCGAAAACGTCGGCACGATAAAAATCATCAGGCCCATCACGATAAAGAAGGCCGCGGTCATCACCACCGCCGGATACACCATGGCGCCTTTGATTTTGGATTTGAGGCGTTCGGATTTCTCCATAAAATCGGCGACACGGTTTAAGATCACATCCAGCACACCGCCGACCTCGCCGGCGGCGACCATGTTCACAAACAGCCGGTTAAAGCACCGCGGAAAATGCCCCATTGCCTCCGACAGCGTGGAGCCGCTTTCGATGTCATCGGCAACATAGCCGATGACCCGCTTGAAGGTGCCCTTTTTCTGCTGCTCCTCGAGGATCCGCAACGACCGCAGAATGGCCAGGCCGGCATCCTGCAGCGTGGACATCTGCCGCGCAAACTGCGTGACCGCCTTGAGTTTGACCTTGCCTCTGGCGCCGCGGCGCTTGGGGCCGGCGGCATCTTTGGCAACTTTGACCTTTTTGGCAACATTCTGGGCACGGACCTTTGTCGGAAACAGCCCCTTGTTGCGAATCTTGCTGATCGCTTCCTTGCTGCTGAGCGCTTCAATTTCGCCTTTGGATTCGTTTCCCTTGGCATCTAACGCTTGATATTGGAATACCGGCATCGCTGTCCCTCCCAAATCAATCTGGGTATTGCATTGGATTCATCGAATTAGTCCACTTCGGCGGCAATGGTTTCACGCGAGACCTCGTCGATGGTCGTAACGCCGTCATAGATTGCCGCCAGACCGTTTTCACGCAATGTTTTCATTCCCTCGCGCTGAGCCGCTTCCCGCAGAATGGCGGTGGACGCATGGTTCATCACCAAATCCCGCAGCTCATCGTTAAAGGCCATGATTTCATAAATACCGATTCGCCCGCGGTACCCCGTCCGATTGCACCTGTCACAGCCCTTTCCATAGAAGAACCGTTTGCCGCCGACATCCTCCGGCGTCATGGCCAGTTCCATCAGCATTTCTTCGGTTGGTTCATATTCGGTCTTGCAGTGGGCGCAAATTTTACGAACCAGACGCTGGGCGATGATCCCTTCGATGGTGGCCGTCATCAAAAACGGCTCCAACCCCAGGTCGAGCAGACGGGCGATGGTGCTGGGGGCATCGTTGGTGTGGACGGTGGTGAACACCAGGTGGCCGGTCAAAGACGCCTGAATCGCAATCTGCGCCGTTTCCAGGTCGCGAATTTCACCGACCATCACGATATCCGGGTCCTGACGCAGAATTGACCGCAGACACCGGGCGAAGGTCAAGCCGATTTCAGGGCGAATCTGAACCTGAACCAGGCCGTCAATATCATACTCCACCGGGTTCTCGGTCGTAATAATCTTGGTTTCAATGTCGTTGAGCTCTTTGAGCGCCGAATACAGGGTGGTCGTTTTTCCGGATCCTGTCGGTCCGGTTACGATGACAATCCCATTCGGTTTATGGATTAAGCTGTGCACCCTTGCCAGATCATTTTCGCGCATGCCCAGCATATCCAAGCTCAAATTCACCTGGGTCCGGTCCAATACACGAAGCACCACGCTTTCGCCAAACATCGTCGGCAGAATACTGACACGCAGGTCCACCGGATTGCCCCCCATCATCAGGGGAATACGCCCATCCTGCGGCAGACGACGTTCGGCAATGTCCAGGTTGGCCATAACCTTGATACGGCTGCTCAGGGCCATGGCAATATATTTGGGCGGCGGCTCCATTTCGTAGAGCACCCCGTCAATTCGATAGCGCATCTTGTAGGCATCCTCGAACGGTTCGAAGTGAACGTCAGAGGCCTTGTCCCGTATCGCCTGCATCAGCACCAAGTTCAGCAATTTGATAACGGGCGTCGATTCTGCGGCATCTTTGAGGTCATCAAGGTCGATGCTGGCATCCCTGCCGGCAAGCTGGGTCAGCGACTTATCGCCCTCGATTTCGCCGATGAGCTCATTGATTCCCTTATCTTCCTCGGCGTAGTATTTGTCCAGCAGCAGCTTGATGGTTTCCTCGTCGGCCACCTTGGCAACAACCTTAAATCCCATCAGTGTACTCAGGTCGTCGGTGGCGCGGAAATTATCGGGACTGTCCATCGCCACCGTCAACTGGTTCCGTGATTTGTCATGCTCAATCGGAATGATGCGGTAGGTGCGCGCCATCTGGGCCGGAACCTGATCTATGATGGCCTTGGGAATTTCAGACCCTCCGATGTCCACATATTCCATCCCGCGCTGACCGGCAAGGGCGATACGGAGATCGCTTGGCTTTATCAAACCCTGTTCAATAAAAATTTGGCCAAGTTTAACTTTGTTCCCCCCCTGTTTTTGAATTTCAAGACACTTGTGGACCTTATCACGAGTCAAAAGACCCATCTTGATAAGGATTCGCCCGAGCGTCCTTCCTTTTAATTCATAAACTGGAGGTATTTTTGCCATTTCAGGAACTCCCTTGCCTGCAGTTTTATAAAACAGGCAGATTCTTTCCATTCTTAATTATAGATTGATTATTTGAAAAAACAAGTTTTTATCGAATGGACACTTGTCATGTAAAACAACTTTTTAAATTTTAGCTAAAAAATGAATTAAAAACCAACCATCAAAGAAAAAAACCATTTTAAAAACAAAATTCGCATAGACACTAAGCATGTAAAACTCGTTTTGTATATAAAAACAAACCCCTATATAAATCAAATAACGACAAATGAAGGTTGTTATTCATTACCCGATGTTTTTAAAACAGGACCATATTCCTCTTCAATCTTTTTCGCAGCAGCCGCTCCAAGGGATCCGCCCGCCCTCTCTTTGGCGGCCTTCAGCATTTCACCCGGATTTCTTGCCTTGTCAAGAAGCTCATCAAGATCGATTACATCTTTATCATAGAGTTCCCATAAATGGTCATCCAGAAGCTGCATACCCAATTTTTTCCCGATTTGAATGCTTGATTCAATACGGTACACCTTGTTTTCGCGAATCAGGTTGGAGATCGCCGGCGTAACCACCATAAATTCATAGGCCGCCACACGGCCTCGTCCGATTTTTTTCGGGCAGAGGGTTTGGCTTAGTACCGCAATCATGTTTGTGCTGAGCTGTACTCGAATCTGTTCCTGCTGGCTGACCGGAAACGCGTCAATAATTCGGTTAATGGTGCCCTGACAGCCCGTTGTATGCAGGGTACCAAAAACCAGGTGTCCGGTTTCCGCCGCCGTAATGGCGGCTTCCATCGTTTCCAGGTCGCGCAGCTCACCCACCAGGATCACATCCGGGTCCTGCCGCAGTGAACGCCGCAGGGCCTCTGCGAACGTGGTTACGTCCAGTCCGACTTCACGCTGGTTGATAATGGATTTTTTATGCTGGTGATAATACTCAATCGGCTCTTCGACGGTAATAATATGCCGGTCCAGCGTTTCATTAATATAGTTAATCATGGAGGCCAGTGTGGTGGTTTTGCCGCTTCCTGTCGGGCCGGTTACCAAAAATAATCCTCTGGGACGCCGGCACAGCGCCGCGCAGATAAGCGGCAAACCGATCTGTTCAAGACTCAATAAGGTCGAAGGGATCAGACGCAGCACCATCGAGATATTGCCGCGCTGTTTGAAAACAGCGGTTCTGAATCGCCCCGCATCGCCGAAGGCAAACCCATAGTCGGTACTTCCCACTTCCTGCAGTTCCTGCTGATTCCGTTCCGGCGTAATACTTTTCATCAGCGCTGTCGTGTCGTCCGGTTCCAGCACTTTGGTATCCAGCGAGCGCAGCCGCCCCGAAATGCGCAGCACCGGCGGACGTCCGACGCTGATATGCACATCAGAGCCGCCCATCTTAATACAAGCTTCCAACAACCGGTCGATATTTAAGCTGGCCATACGCAAATTCCCATCTAAAAAAGTTACATCCTAACCATCAACAATCAACTCCTCCGCCTGAGCCACACGCGACACTTCCGCAGGCGTGGTAGTTCCCTTAAACACCTTTCGTTTGCCATCTTCCAACAGCGACTTCATTCCTGTCGCCAGAGCGGTCTTTCGCAATTCCCCCGCCGGAGCGCGCGCAAACGTCAATTCGCGCAGCTGGTTGTTCATCTCCAGCATTTCAAAAATCGCGATTCGGCCCCTGTACCCCGTTCCCTGGCATCGGCTGCAGCCCGCTCCTTTATAGACCGGATGCTTATGGATCTCCTCCGGTGTAATACGCAAAAGCCGCAAAAAATGCGGATCCGGCATCGGATCCACCGTCCTGCATTCCTTGCAAATCGTCCGGACCAGACGCTGGGCCATGATGGCCTGAATAGAACTGGCCACCAGGAACGGCTTGATGCCCATATCGATCAATCGGGTAATCGCGCCGGGCGCATCGTTGGTGTGCAGCGTGCTGAACACCAAGTGTCCCGTAAGAGCCGCCTGGATGGCAATATCTGCTACGACGCCGTCACGAATTTCACCGATCAGGATGATATTCGGCGCCTGACGCAGCATTGACCGCAGGATGGACTCAAACGTCAGCCCGATATCCGTCCTCACCTGGCACTGGTTGATGCCCGCAATGTTGTATTCGACGGGATCCTCCGCGGTGATAATCTTCTTGTCCGGGCGATTTAACTCCTGAAGCGCCGAATACAGCGTTGTGGTTTTTCCGGAACCGGTCGGACCAGTAACAAGAAAAATTCCATTCGGCCGCCGGATAATTTTCACGAATCGCCCGTAGTCGTCCGATTCAAAGCCAATTGCCTGAATACCGATATTAACCGACTCGGGACGCAAGATACGAAGAACTGTGCTTTCGCCGTGGTAGCCCGGCAGACAGGACACACGAAAATCGATATCCTGCTTATCAATCGTCCGCTTAATACGTCCATCCTGCGGCAGCCGGCGTTCTCCGATATCCATCCCGGAGAGAATTTTGATACGAGCCAGCAGCGGCGCCTGCATGTTTTTGGGGATGTTGTCCCGTTCGATGCAGACACCGTCGATACGGTACCGGATGCGCACACGGTCTGCCATCGGTTCAACATGAATATCGCTGGCCCGCATGCGGACCGCTTCGTCAATAATCAGATTGGCCAGCCGAACAATCGGACCGTCATCCATTTCGTCTTCGGTCGCCTGTGCCCGGCGAACTTCCGCCTCAATTGTATGCCCCATGGCCGCCAGTTCCGCCGCAGTCTGGTCGATACTGCGGCGGTAATCGTCTCCCTCACTCTGAACGGCTTCCGATTTATTGAGGTAACTTTCAATCTTGCTCGGACTTGCAAGACAGCATCGGATTTCCATGTTCAGCCGAAAACGCAACATATCCAATGTATCTAAATCCATCGGGTCTTTAATAACTATTTTTAATTCGCCATTATTTGCTGCGATTGGTATGATTTTGTGCCGCCTGACAAGCTCTTCAGGGACAAGTTTAGTGACATTTTGCGGAATATCGACGGTATCCAGATTGATGAATTCAAACCCGAATTGTTTGGCCAGGCACTCATAAACCTGATCTTCCGTCGCCAATTTCATTTCAAGCAATACCTCCCCGAGGCGCTTGTTGGTTTGCTTTCCCTTCTTAATGGCGTTGATCAGGTTTTCTTTGCTGACATATCCCTTTTTGTAAAGGATTTCGCCTAAGTGTTTTCTTTCTTTCGACATCAGTTCTCGCTTTTCAAGGACAAATAATGCCTGTCACATACGGAATTGTCATTGTACCACAAAACTTACTGCGCGTCAAATCTGCAATCGAAGACGAACTTGATTGAGTGCGGTCAGGGTCGCCCGCATCCGTATCGACTCGCGGCTTGCAGCTCCAAATCGGCATTCTTTCACATCGCAGACCCCGTCAATCAAGACCCCAATATAAACCAATCCGACAGGTTTCCCACCGGCAGCACCGCCGGGACCGGCAATACCCGTAACGGATACTGCAACGTCTGCACCGGACTTTTGTGCCGCTCCCTGAGCCATTGCACGGGCGACCGGCTCGCTGACAGCCCCAAAATCACGAATCAACTGCTCATAAACGCCCAATTGGCTTATTTTGGCTTCGTTGCTGTATGTTACCCATCCGGCCAGCATATACTCACTTGACCCCGGAACATCGGTCAGAATTTTCGACAGCAATCCTCCAGTACACGACTCAGCGATTACGATCGTCTTTTTATGCTGTCGAAGCAATTGTCCCACGACTAACGACAAACCAGAGTCATCTTCTCCAAAAATAACATCTCCCAGCAATTCCCGGAGCATGTGCTTATCGTCCTGAAGCATTTTCATGCCCTCGGTTTTGTCCGCCGCCGTTGCGACAATATGCAGGACTATTTCCCCCGAACCGCACGTACAGTTAATCAGAGGATTACGCCCACGCCGCATTAAATCACCCATTTGCTGTGCAATGTCGGATTCGCTGGCGCCAAAGCACCGCAGTTTCCCCGAAACAACCACCGGCCCTCCCTCCGCCAGCCCCCTAATCCGACCCATAACATGCTCGTTAAACATCTGCGTCATTTCTGCTGGCACTCCCGGCATCACAGCCCAAAACACCCCATCTGCTATTCCGCAAAAACCCGGCGCCGTGCCGACAGAATTGTCCAGACGCTCACAGCCGGCAGGACAATAGGCCTGGGTGCGGTTTCGGGGAGCCATTTTTCTGCCGCGATCTTCGAAAAATGCTTTGAGCTTTTCCAGCCAGTCCGGCTGAAATTCAAGTTCAACCCCCAGCCATGCGGCCATTGCCTGTCGTGTTACATCATCATCGGTCGGCCCCAGTCCGCCGGTTACAAGAAGAATGTCGGTTTGCTCAGCCGCCGTTTTCAACGCCTGAACTATCCGGCTCACTTCATCCGGAACCGTCCAGACACCTGCCGTGACAATGCCCATCCCCCAAAGTTCTCCCGCCAGCCAAGAAGCGTTTGTATCCGTTGTCTGGCCATTTAAAAGCTCATTTCCGATACTGACAATCCCGGCTTTTTTCATGCCTCAATTAAAACAGAGGAACGCTGATTTGTCCAGTCACAAACCAATGAGTTGCCGTTTCTATTCGACGGTCAACCGGCCCCCGGAAAACCCGGTTACGATGGCTGCTCTGCCATAAACAAAAAAGCCCGGCCGAAAAAAACCGGCCGGGCTGAAAAGTGCATAACAAAAATAACGTCCGCTTAGACGGGCTGTTCCACATGCACCCGCTGGTATTCCTGGTACGACCGATAGACCTCACGGAAATAACCGCCCTTGCGGCTTTTGGCTCCCATCAGGACGGTGCCGATGACATTGGCGCGAATATCCCGCAGTTCTCGAAGGATACGTATCGCCGCACCGCGGTGCGTTGCGGAGGCATTCAGCACCACCAAGGTCGCATCGGCCTGTGAGGCCAGCGTCTTGGCATCGCTGACCAACGTTGCAGGCCCATCAATAATCACATATTCAAACCGAGTCTTGCAGTAGTCCAGCAGCGATTTCATTCGTTCGCCGCTGAACAATTCAGCGGGGTTGGCCGGCAAGGGACCGCTGTCAATCAGAAACAATCCTTCAAGGCCGCCATCGCGAATTACCTGATCTTCATTGGCACATTGACCCAGCAGATAATTGCTCAGGCCAAAATCGGAAAATTCGGCTTTTCCGTTGGCCTGCGGCCGCGGAAACAAACGGGACATTGACGGCCTGCGGAAATTGGCGTCGATTAACAGTACCCGTCGGCCTTCCGTCAGCAGCGTACTGACCAGATTAACGGCAACCGTTGTTTTCCCATCGCCGCCCTCCCCGCTAGTGATGCACAGCGTTTTATTCATCGTGCCTTCAGGGCCGGACAATCGCAAATTCGTCCGCAGCTGGCGATATCCCTCGCTCATCATCGAATAGGGCGCCTGCCGAACCACATGGTACATGTCAATTCCTTCGGCGTCTTCATCGTCGCGGATATGGCAGATCATCCCCATTAGCGGAACCTTTAAATGCCGCACCACATCACTGGGCGTTCGAATCAGATCATTGGCCATTTCTACCAAAAAGGCCAATCCCAGTCCCGCCAGCAGGCCAAGGATAAAGCCGCCCGGAAAAAATAATTCCCATCGGGGGAAACTTACCTCACGCGGATCAGTGGCCGCATATGGTGAAGCCAGCTTGCTGATCCGTGGATTGTCATGCTGGGCGTTTTTCTTTCCGATAAGGGTATTCATATCCTCCAGGAGGGTTTGATTCTCCTGCCGCTGCTGTTCATATCGCGCATATTCTGAACGAATGCGGTCGATTTCCTTATACTCGGCCCGGGCGGCATTGAGCTGCTGGACCGTTGTTTCCAGCTGCTGGGTCAGTGATGCCATATTGTCTCGGGCATCAACCAAATTTGACTGCCTAAACAGCTCGCCAATCATTCTCTGGCGTTCGGCGTAATCGTCATACATTTTTTTCAGGGTGGCCTGTGTTTGCTTCACAAGCCGATGATCTTCTCCAAACCGGGCAAGCTGCTGGTCCAGCAACGGTTCCATGGCGGCAATACTGGCACGCATTTGACGCGCTATGGGATCCTCTTCCACTTCTCTCTTGACCACTTCATCAAAATCATACGTCGCCGCTCTTGCCTGCAAGGTCGCAATGACACTTTCCAGCTGCGATTTCTGACCGTCATATAGGCTAAATTGCCGCTCAAGATCGGCCAGTTTTTCATCCATATAGTCCCGGAAGGACTGGTTTTCACCAAGGTTTAACCGGGCAAACCGAGTTCCTGACCGGATAGATTCCAAGCTGGCTTCAATCTGGTTGAGCGTGGCCTGTATTTTATCTCGCTGGTTTTTTAGCTGGGCCAGCTCGTCTTTTAGCCCTCCTTGAGCCAGTTCCTTCTGCTGAAGCAGAAAGATGCGAACCATTTCGTCAACAATAATCATGGCGTCTTTGGCGCTGCGGCACCTCATTGAAACCATCAAATAGTTGTTATCACGGGGGGCCGAGGCAGCCAGATCTTCGTCCAGCTCTTTCAGGGCATCATCGACCGTGGCGTATCGTTTGAACCAGTTTGTTTCCCTGACTTTTTCCTGCTCCAGCAGATTCAACAGCATATTCTGCTGCTTAATCAAGGATGCCTTGGTAAAACGGAACTGGTAGTAAATATCCTTTTGCGGCTGGACGCTGGCAATCTCCATCGGGTCTATTTCAATCGGGGGGTCCACATCGATCGCCCGCATCGAGGTGTACAGGGGGAAATAACGATTGCACAGAAACCATGCGCCGCCGCCGATGACCGTGCCGAAAATCATCAGGATGATAATCATCCAGACATGTCTCCGCAGAATACCCATAATCTCGCGGGGCGTCATTTCCATTCCGCCGCCGGCAGTTCCAGCCCCTGGGCGGGAAGGCCCCTGGGGCGGGGTCATTCCCGGTCGGGACGGTACAGGCCCCGTCATTTTATTTGTCGTCTGTTGGATTGGATTATCCATTTAAGGTCTCCCGTAAAAAGGGTCCTGTCGTTTTACTGCTGACGCAGCCGCTCAATCGCATTTTGAATCTGCTGCTTTTCTTTTTCCGGAATCTGAGCGGAGGCATCCATGGCTTTTTGGTAGGCCTCTACCGCCTGCTGGGGCTTGTTGAGGCCTTCCCTGGCCATTCCCAGATGTTTATAAAAATCCCAGGGAACGGGCTGCCTGGAAGCTTCATAGAGCTGAAGCGACCGGACCAGATTCTGCTCCGCTTGTTCATACTGGCCGGTCCTGCACTGGGCATAGGCATAGGTATCCAGATAAACCGGATTCCCCGGATCCAGCTGATGGGCCTTGCGGGCATAGTCCACCGCTGTCTCCAGCTTCTGATTGTTGTCAACCAGCAGATAAGCCAGATTGTTGAGCAGCGATGCATTCATCGGCTGACGCTGGAGCATTTTCTCAAACAGCCCTGTCGCCTGAGTCAAATAGTCCTGATCCGCCGTTTTGATATATGCCATGATCAGCAGGTTTGTTTTCTTTAAGGTGTATCCAAACCAGGCGGGGCTGTCGGCGCCAACAACCTCAAGGCACCGGTCCGCATATTCAATGGCCTTGTTGTATGAGCCCTTGAGCTGCTCCAGACGGCATGCCAAAAGCAATGCCGGCAGCGACTTGGCATCCGCAGCCAATGTGCTGGATATCCAGGCGGCAACCGCTTCTTCCCCCAGACACGGGATCATTTTCTGCAGAACCATTTCCTGCAAATTCTCATTGGCCTGGGCCTTGTCCATCGCCTTTTTAAAACTGTCAATCGCTTTGTCTTTTTGCCCCTGCAGGGTCTGAATCTGCCCCATGAATGCGTATGCCAGCGTCGCTGCCGGAGTATCGATCATCTCGGATGCAAACGAAAATGCCTTATCATACTGCTGCGACGAATATAAACACTCAAGGTATCCATTCGCCACATCGATACTCCGCTGGTCCTGTTCGCAGGCCATCTTCCATGCCGTTGACAGTAATTCATGAGCGCGGGTGTAATCTTTCTGACCCAGATAGTACATCCCGGCGCGGTAGCGCCAAAATATGCTTTGCGGATATTTTTGGAACGTCGCCTGATAAAACTTATCCAAGTCGGCAGCACGATTATTCTTTTGGTACAGCGTCTCCAGCATCGATCGAATCTGCATCGGGGCCTCCGGATCATCAAGACCGGACGCCAGTTCGCCAATCGCCGCTGTCACCTGCTGAGTTTCGCTGTAAACGTTGGCCAGTTCCATACGAATCGCCGGGTTGTCCATGAGGTTTTTGCTTCGCTGCAGGTCGTCAATCGCCTTCTGCGGCTGGTTCATCAGCCGGTGCAGCCGGCCCCGAAGACGCCAGGCACCGGCATTGTCGGCCTCCGTTTCCAGATAGCGGTTGGTCAGCGAAAGCGCCTCGTCCAGCCGACCGTACCCCATGGCGGTCCACGCTTCGACCAGCAGAGCTGTTTTTTCATCCGGATAGCGATCCTTAAAACTGGCAAGCTTCTTTTCCGCCTCCGCGGAAAACCCGTGGTCTACGTACTTCTGCAGCACCCACAATTCGCCGTCTTTTGTCTGCTCCAGTTTGGCAAGCATGTCAAGATACTCTTTGACCTGTTCCCGTTTTCCGCCGCCTTCCGACGCAAGAATCAGTCCCTGAAGCAGCAGCGGGTCATCGGCCTTTTTCTGCAGCAGGTCTTTCAAAATCGCCTCGGCCTGTTCAAACTGGCCGCCGCGCAGATAAAACTTCCACAGTAGATTCTGGTCGTCTTTAAGCAGCTCCAGCGCTTTTTCCTGCTGCTGCGTTATGCGCAGATAGTCGGCAAACGCCTGCTGAATCGTCTCGTTGTCCGGGTCTATTTCCATGGCCTGCTGGTAGGCCTTGCCCGCCAATCCGATAAGTCCGGTTTTTTTCGCCGCATCCGGCTCAGACTGGGCCATCCGCATCGCCATATTAGCCAGCAGCACCGCATTGGATGAAGTGGGGGCACTCTGCAGAAGCCGTTGCCTAATCAACAAAGCCCGATCCGGAGCATTCTTCTGGATGCTTTCCGCATAGACGCTCTGCAGCTGCCAGTCCGCGGGATCAAGCATCATCGCCAGCGTCAGCACCTGTTCCGCTTCGGCATGCTGTTCCGGAGTCGCCTT
>JAKEGM010000101.1 GCA_022615575.1 Planctomycetales bacterium | reverse complement strand
CGAACGCCGAGAGCTGGCTCGGTTCTATCATTACAGGCGACATAACTTACTGGCTCCATTAAGACTTAAAGAACGTAAATGAAATTACACAGTACAAATATAAATTAGAATGAAAAAAAATTACCTGCACATTTTTCGAGCAGATCTCAATCTGGTCATACCTTCTCTGTATTTTACCATTAATGGTGTAGATAGTTATCGGACCGTCTTGCCGTCAAAAAAACGGTACGAAGGTGTTGCCCAGAGCGAATCCCAAAGGTGTGATACAAGATACTGGTGGACATAGCTTTATACTCCAAATAGGGGGTTTTAATTTTATTCCCCTTATCATTAAAGCTATGTCTTTTTTTGCAACCTACCCACTCATTTACCGGATGAACCCTTATTTCTTCTTTTCCGGGACGGGCAGGCCAAGTTCATTGAGGACCTTGAGCATGTCCTCCCAGACGCGCTTGCGGTTGTCATAGGAGTAGTTTCGCAGCAGATACGCCGGGTGGTAGGTCGGCATGAGTTTGGCGGGCGGAGCATCCTCGGAAAACCGGTATTCGTGGAAGCGGCCGCGGAGTTTGCCGATCGGCTCATCCGTCTTGAGCAGTGTCCGCGCTGCATGCGCCCCCAGCGCGACAATGACGTCCGGCCGGATCAACTCCAACTGACGTTTCAAAAACGGCCAGCAGTTGAGGATTTCCTCGGCCTTGGGGTCGCGGTTTTCCGGCGGGCGGCACTTGATGACATTGCCGATAAACACCTCCTGGCGTTTTAAGCCCATCGCAGTGATGATGTCCGTCAACAGCTTGCCCGCCCTGCCGACAAACGCCAGCCCCTGCTGGTCTTCATCGGCCCCCGGCCCTTCGCCGACAAACATCAGCCGGGCCGCGGGGCTGCCCTGCCCGGGCACGGCGTTGAGACGGGTTGTGCCGATTTCGCATTTGCGGCAGGCGCCGACTTCGACGGCAATCGTTTCCAGCGAATCGTTCATGGCGGCAATCTCTTGCCCGCCGGGCTGTGTGCGGGCGTTCCGGGGCGCAGCCGGAGCCGGTCTTCGGATGGTAAAATCGCCCACGAAGAACGCTTCCATCTCCAAGTGCTGCCGGAGTATTTTATTCGGTTCGCCCTTTTGTTCCATGCCGGCAGTATAAAGCGTCTGCGCCCGATTACAACCAAAAAAAAATCCCCCTGCCTGCGGCAAGGGGATTTTGCGTTGAATCCATTTATCGGCAACCCCGCTAAGGGTCTGACAGTGGATTAGACGATGCCCTGAGCCATCATGGCCTGTGCAACCTTGAGGAATCCGGCGATATTGGCGCCTGCCACAAGATTGTTTTTGAGACCGTAGGCTTCGGATGCGCCGATGCACTGATCGTAGATGGAGTTCATAATCATATTGAGGCGTCGGTCCACTTCCTCGAATGTCCAGTTCAAACGCATGGAATTCTGGCACATTTCAAGGGCGCTGGTGGCCACACCGCCGGCATTGGCCGCTTTGGCCGGACCAAAGGAGACCCCGCTGCCGAGAAAGACTTCGATGGCTTCGGGGGTGGAAGGCATATTGGCGCCTTCGCCGACTGCAATACATTTGTTCTTGACCAGCGTTTCGGCCGCCTGCTTGTCCACCTCGTTCTGGGTGGCGTTGGGCATGGCAATATCGCACGGAACCGTCCAGATGCCGTCGCAGCCGTCCGTGTATTTTGCCTTCGGATGGGCATTGACATATTCCTTGATGCGGCCGCGTTCAACTTCCTTAATCCGCTTGACGGTATTCAGATTGATGCCTTCCGGGTCCACAATATAGCCGCCGCTGTCGGACATAGCGATGACCCTGGCTCCCAGCTGCTGCGCCTTCTGGACGGCGTAGATGGAAACATTGCCGCTGCCGGAGCTGACGACGGTTTTGCCTTTCCAGTCCGTCTTGCGGTCCTGCAGCATGCGGGTCATGAAATAGACCAGCCCGTAGCCGGTTGCCTCAGTCCGTGCCAGCGACCCGCCGTAGGTCAGGCCTTTGCCGGTCAGAACGCCGGTAAAGACATTGGCCAGCTTCTTGTATTGGCCGAACATATAGCCGACTTCGCGTCCGCCAACGCCGATATCGCCGGCGGGTACGTCGGTATCCGAACCGATATGCCGGAACAGTTCGCTCATGAACGCCTGGCAAAACCGCATAACCTCATTGTCGCTCTTGCCTTTGGGGTCGAAGTCGCTGCCGCCCTTGCCGCCGCCGATGGGCGTTGTGGTCAGGGCGTTCTTGAAGATCTGCTCAAAGCCCAGAAACTTGATGATGCCCAGATACACGGACGGGTGAAACCGAATGCCGCCCTTGTAGGGGCCGATGGCGCTGTTGAACTGAACGCGAAAACCGCGGTTGACCTGAACAACGCCCTTGTCGTCCACCCAGGGGACGCGGAACATCAACTGCCGTTCCGGCTCGACGATTCGCTCGAGCACCTTGGCCCTGGCAAATTCCGGGTTTCCGGCAATGACCACCTCAACCGATTCAGCCACTTCCCGCACCGCCTGGTGAAATTCCACTTCGCCGGGGTTGCGAGTCACAACCTGTTCCATAATGCCGTCAACAAACTGCTTTGTCATCTTCCTGCCTTTCTAAGCAATGCCTATTGGGTCTTCTTTTCACGCACCGGAATCTTCGAGAGAAACCTGTTTACATTTCATCAACTATTCTTATAATAGTATTAACGAACACGGTAAGCCAATAATATTTTGAGATACTAACAATCAGTTCTTCTAATATAACGATGAACCTTGAAATCGCTAAAATCTTTTGCGACCTGGCAGAGCTGAAGAACTTTTCCCGCACCGCGGAACTTCACGGCATCAGCCAGTCGGCGGTTTCTCAGCAGCTGGCCCATCTGGAGATAGTTCACAATGCCCAGCTTATCAACCGGAAAGAACGCCCCCCTGAACTGACGGCGTCCGGCCAGGCGTTTTACCGGGCCTGCAAGGACATTCTCGAACGCTATGACCAGCTCAATCATGAATTGGCGACGCTGACAAAGACAACCTGCCGTGTCAACATTGCCTCGATATTCAGCATCGGAATGCACACGATGCAGCCGTACATCAAGAAGTTTATGAAACTGTTCCCGGATGTCAACCTGGTGGTGGAATACCTGGATTCCAAGGATATTTACGAACGGATCCTCAAGGGCAGCATCGATATGGGCATCGTCGCCCTTCCCCGCCGCGACCGCACGATGCAGGTGTACGCGTTTGAGAATGAACCGCTGGTCCTGGCCTGTGCGCCGGGGCACCCCTTCAGCGCCGCCGGCGAAATCGACATCCACCGGATACAGGGAGAGAAATTCATCGCGTTTTCCCGGAATGTCCCCACCCGCCAGCATATCGACGGCATTCTCAAGCGGTACAGCGTGTCGGTTCAAATCATGATGGAGTTTGACAATATCGAAACCATCAAGCGGGCTATCGAAATCAACTCCGGCATCGGCATCCTTCCCCGGCCCAGCATGCAGATGGAGGCGGCCGGAAAAACGCTGGTCGAAGTCGGTTTTTCCAACGAACATTTCTACCGCCCGACCGGTATTATTGTCCGCAAGGATCACCCGTTGAACAGGGCCGCTCAATACCTGCTGGATTTGATGCGAAAAGATTCGGAGATGGAAACCTGATAACGGAAAGGCGCTATGAAACGATGGATTAGAACGATGACCGCCCTGCTGTGGACCGCCGCGGTCAGCTGTACCGCAAACGCCTGCCAGGGGCCGGCCAGCCCTGCCGACGCTCCGTCTGCGCCGGACAAAACCCAGACCGCCGGCGACGGCAAACTCGATGAGATTCTCGCTAACATGGTCGATGCCACCCGGCAGCTGAAAACATGCCAGACCCGGCTGTCTTATGTCTTTATTCAGGACCCGGAGCTGCTGGCCGCCCGAACCCTCCGCACCGGCACGCTCTATTACTACACCGACGGCAGCGGGCAATCCCGCCTGAGAATTCAGTTTGTGGACATAAAACAGGACGATTTCGAGCCGGAAAAACAGCGGGAAGAATACCTTTTTGACGGGGTCTGGCTGACCCGCATCGACTTTAAGCTCAAACAGATTGACCAATACCAGCAGGCCCCCACGGACAAGCCGATCGATGTTTTCGACCTGATCAGCCACAATTTCCCGCTGGTGGGGTTTTCCGGCGTTGAGAAGCTCCGGCAGGACTTTGATATCTCGCTGCAAAAGGAGGCAAGCGACCCCAACGAGCCAGTATGCCTCCTGCTGGCGGTCAAAAAGGACTCCAAATTCCACGAACAGTACAAAAAGATTGATTTCTGGATAGACCCCATCTCTTTCCTGCCAAAACGCCTGCTGGCCCACTCCACCCAGGGAGACCGGTACGATATCGCGTTTTCGGATGTCCAAATCAATAAAAAGTTGGAAAAGTCGGTTTTTACGGTTGAAACGCCGGCGGATTTCTGTAAGAATATAGAACCGTTAAAAGAGCCATCCGGCACGAAAGGAAAGTAACCTATGGCCAAAGGACTGGTACTGTACTATTCCCGAAGCGGCAACACCAAGGCCATGGCCAACGCCCTTGCACAGGCCATGGAAAAGGCCGGTCTGCCGACAAAATGCAAAAGCGTGACCGACGCCCAGGTCAGCGAACTGGTGGACGCCGATGCCATTGTCGTCGGGTCGCCAACCTATTACGGGCGGGCCGCCGCGGCCGTGGCTCAACTGTTCGATGAATCCGTCAGCAAACACGGAAAACTGGACGGCAAGGTCGGGGCGGCGTTCAGCAGCTCGGCCAATATCGGCGGCGGCAATGAAACGACGATTTGCGAGATTATTCACATGATGCTGATTCACGGGATGATTGTCCAGGGCGACCCGCAGGGCGACCATTACGGACCGGTTTCCATCGGCAAACCGGACGACCGCGTGCTGGGTCAGTGTGCCCGCCGCGGCCAGCGGATTGCCGAACTGACCCGAAAATTGTTTGGATAAAATCGAAAATTGTGTTTGAAAAACAGCCCTCAGGCGGGTAAAACGTGCGGTTGTCTGAACGACACTAAAACAGAAACCTTAATTCCAGGGAGAGCCGATACATGCAGGCCTACGAAGAACTGAAACAACTGGTGGCGGAAATTGAAGCGGATATCAACAAGGCGGAGGGCGGCAACAAGGCGGCCGGAACGCGGGTGCGCAAGCAGATGCAGATGATCAAGCAGGCCGCGCAGAATGTTCGAAATAACGTTCTTGAGATTCGCTCAACCGAATAACTCAACGGGCAAGCGACGGAACGCTTTGTCAATGACCCCCGGCCCGATGAGACCGCGGGGTCAGGGGTGCGGCGGGGTTACGCCGGCGCCCTGAGCCCATCATACGCCAGTGAGGAAAGTATGCCCCCTGCTTTTGTGATTGATTTGTCGGCGATTGACCTGACCGTTGTGGAATATGACCGCAGCGCGATTGCCCGTGTCAATCCGCAATCCTATGAAATGTCTCAGTTAGACGGCATCATCTGGCACGATTTGAACCGGATGCTGTGCCTGGGCTACAAGGACGTAACGGAAAACGAGTTCTGGGTGCGGGGGCATATTCCCGGCCGGCCGATTATGCCCGGCGTCATCATGGTCGAGGCGGCGGCGCAATTGTGCAGCTTTTTTATGAAGCATATCTACGGCCTGACGGGCTTTATCGGCTTTGCCGGCATCGACGCCACCAAGTTCCGCGATACGGTGGTCCCCGGCAAGCGGCTGTATCTGATGGGGCATATCGATAAGGTTCGCAGCCGCCAGTTTTCGGCCACCGTACAGGGCGTCGTGGATGGCAAGATGGCCTTCGATACGGTCATCAGCGGCATGCGCGTCTGACCCCGCCGGCGTTTGTCTTGCCGCCGCCAATCCCAACAGCAGAAGTGTTTCCGGTTCGGGGATGTTTTGAATTTCCGCTACTTCGGTATATGATAATGCCCGATCATAAATTCGCACTTCGTCAATCGTTCCACGGAAGAATTGCCAATTACCTATGTCAACTGCGCCAATGATATTCCACATCCGCGCAGTATCATACGTTAACGGCTCTATCACATCAATTGACCCTTGCAAAATACTATCTCTGCGCCGCCTGTTTCCACAGATAATTTTCTATTTCCCTGTTTTTTCCTTGTCCGAAGTTACTGCAATCTCTCAAAACCTTTTTCAACAGCCCCCTGTCCCTGTTTTCCTGAATCTTAGCATAAAATTTCAATTTCCATCTCCTGACCTGCTTCTATTTGCAGGGGTTTGTCAAATAGAACAATTATCCGGTTCTCCGCCATACGATACGAAGCCCCGATTTTCCTGCCGTTCGCCTTTACCCCGATTTTTTTTGCGGTCTTTCCGGTTGGGAGATCAAACCCCATCTGTTTCAGTTTTAAACAGCCCCAATGCAGCTGAATCAGATGGTTCTGTGTTTTGCCTTTTCGCTGCTGGACAAAGGTTCCCCACCCTTCGGCGGTGATAAATGGGGCTTTGAAATCTTCCGGTGTTGTGCGAGGACAGAAGGCAAGATACCCCTTGGGACCATGATGTTGGAAACCGCAGATCGAAATAAACACTCCGTAGCTGGCCATAGCACGGGCGTAATGGTCTGAACACTCAATTTCATTGTAGGGATTGCGCAACGACGCATCATAACGGTCGTGAATTGCCCGACCAACAGCCAGTCCCTCTTTCAGCATGCCTTCGCAGATCATATGGGAGGCGACCTGCCATTCAAAGCCGCTCATGCACTCGTTGAAGTACATATATTGCCAGTGCTTGTCAAAATCAGGATTTTGTCCACCCTGGGGCCAGGTACACATCACCAGTCCGGCGTCGCCAGGCATTGCATACCAGCGGCCCTGCTTAAAGCGGTCCCTGAAAAGTCCCACATCGGGCACAAAGTTATATTTCCACAGGAATCGTAATGCCCGGAGCTGTTTGTCTTTGTCAAAAATATGCCCTAACCCCACCTGGTGAGCCCAGCTTTGACCAAATACCTGATCGATATAGCAGCCCGGGCCAACGCCGATTTCTTTTTTACGCGAGGGATCTTCAATTTGAATAAAATATTCTCCATTGAAAAGCTCTTCGATCGTTTCGGCGCCGCGTTTGGCTATTTTCTCGCACTTAATGGCAAATTCCGTATCGCCCATTTCAGCTGCCATGGCCTGTCCGGCTTTTAAGGCGGCGATATAGAGCGATTGCAAAAAGGAGATTTTGCCGAACCATTCCGCATCAAGCGTGTTGGGCTGGGCGCCTTCGATCCGGCCGTCATCGTTGCCGTCCTTTTGGATGAGAAAGGCGATGGCTTTTTTGATATTGGGCCATATCCGTTGCAGAAAAGCGTCATCAGCCGACATTTGGTGGTCACGATAGGCACCGAGGATGCGGCCGCACTGACCATCGTGAGCAGGTTCATTCGCCCCGCTCAAATTCGCTCGCATACCAATGCCGCCATCGCTGTGCTGGCCAAGCCCGAAATTGACCCATTCCCGCTCGATTCGCTCTATCTCGGGAAAGATCCGGCCGGGAGCCTGAGCATAGTGCCAGACGTGGGTGCAGGTGCCCGGACAACACCCGATGCCCTCCCATGCCCAGAAACGGCCGTCCTTGAAACGATAGCAGGTTGTGGTCGCTAACGTCGAGGTGTTGGCCATGGTCCGGTCGAGCAGCCAGTACGGAAGCGTCGAATCATACCATGCATCAACCCATTTTTGTGTCTGGCTGGTCAGCCGTGCAAAGTTTTCAGCGATGTACTTTGTGACATCCAGCGCTGTAGTAAATCGTGCGGCGTAGGAGTGTCCCACGAGCTGGCCGTCGATGCCCCGGGCATAGAAATTCGGGAAATTCCAGGTAATCGCGAAGCTAATCGTTTGGGATTGGCCGGGTTCGAGGTTCAGGGTTGTTCCAATCGTCCCGACAAGTTTGTCGTTCAGGTTGCCGACAACACGATCTTGATTCATCCCTTCGGCGGCAGCCGCGTAATCGACCGAGCGGCTGCCGAACAGGGCCAGTGACATGCTGCCGTAATCGCGCTGTTCGGTCAGTTTATCGCACCGAATGGGTTGATCGGTAAACACAATCTGGTCAACGCCGATATTGCCCCACGTGCCGGCAACTTCGTCAATAATCTGTAACTGTGCGGTTTTGTCCTGCCACGATCGGACGTCAAAACTGGCCGCAGACATCCGGTTGTTATTCATTCCGGTCGCGGATGCCGCGATTTCGCCATTAATCAGCAGGTTCATACACGTTTGGCCTTTGTGGGACCCGCCGCCGATGAGAAATACGATGTAGTTTCGTTCAACGGTAAAGATTCGGCTGGTTAGAGCGCCGACGGCACCGTCTTTGGCGGCAATGTCCCTGCCGGGAGCCGAAGCGTGGGAATTGACGACACGCTCGTTTTTGCCGGCAACATCACCCTGATAATCCGGCATATCCTTGATTTTGACGGGACTCCTGCCGAACGCCCCGCCTTCGACTGTCCAGCCATCGTAAGTGTCTTTTTCAAAATCCTCAAAGACAATGTCGGGACGCAACTGGCCCGGCTCTTTCATCGGTTCGGCAAAGCAGTGTATTGCCGAAAAATCATGTTTTCTGACCACAGTGTTGACCAGACACCCGGAAGTCCAATTGCGTGTTTCCATGCAGACCGGATTTTGAAGTTTTCCGTAGAGATTCACTTCGATTGTCTTGTCGGACGTATTGGAAATCGTATAATTCATCAGCGTTGCCGGCAATGATGAATCGTCAAGGTTGAGCGGAATGAAAGGGGAATAGGCCTTTAACATTGCCTTCAGCGGAAGGCGGGAGCTTTCATAATTAACTTGCCCCAGCGGGTACTGGCCGTTAAAGGAAACGGCCTCAAAACCATCCGCATTCAACGGAATATCCTTCTTTACTCCATTGATGGTGACTCGCATACCGAATTCCTGCTCAAAGGGGATTGTTACAGGGGCCGGTTTGATATATCTGGCCCCGTTGCGCGAGGGCACACTATTGCCCTTATAAGTAACCGTTGTAGGCAGGATGCCTTCCTGGTCACGATTGAAAATATCCCAGAGCCAGAGCCGGCCGTCACCGCTAAGATAGACCGTGCCGGCAAAGATGCCGCCGACTGGCATTCCGATGTGCTCCAGAGCTTTGCGGTCGGTGTACACCTGCTTGCGGCCTCGGTTAAAAAGCGAGCGTACCCAGTCGGGACTGAGCTTTTTATCTTCCGTGATGATTTTCAGGTAGTCATTATCCTCAAAAGGGCCTGCCATAAGCGGCAATGCTCCAAGTCCTGAAACAACCGCGGCACCAGAAGCGGTAAATCTGACGAATTCACGACGGGTCAGTTTCCCTTTACGAGCAGGCCTGCATGCATTGTCGCATGAACAATCGCTCTTCGATTCATTTTGATGCATTTAAACCCTTCCCGATCAGCACTTTCAAGTTTATTGTACCCTGACGCTCAGCTTTTGACCAGTACCAACAGTAATGGATTTGATCTGCCCCCTTTTTCTGTACCGGTAGTCATGAGAGCATAACCGACCTATTCTCTCTGCATTAGGACTGGCGGAACCCAGCGGAGTCAGGCCCATCTATCGTTTTTGGCCCATGCGCACAATGAAACACTTCCAGTTATATCCAAAGATGATGAGAATGGGATAAAGATGTAATCATTAATGCCATCAAAATAATACTCTTGCTCCCTATCTTTCCAGCGTTTTGATTATAGCAGTTTGCAATGTTCGGAATTAAGGGAAATCTTAAAATCCTTATTTTTGGCGTGTGGGCGGGGCAATATGTCCCCATCGTGTGCCACAGAAAAACAAGGACGCCGGGAGGATTCCGGCGTCCTTGTTACAATCGTAGCCCCAAGGGGATTCGAACCCCTTGTACTTGTCAAGCAGCCGTAGGACACCTTGGAGAACGCATTTATCTCCTTGAAAAAGAGGCACTTACGATTTCGGCATCGCGGCTGGCATTTTCTGCATCAAAACGCTATAATTCCGCGGTCGGTTTCCCGTTATT
>JAKEGM010000100.1 GCA_022615575.1 Planctomycetales bacterium | reverse complement strand
TGGCGGGGGGCATTGGAAAAACTCCAGTCCAGGGACCAGTTGGAATCGATCCGCCGCAATACGCATACGGGCCATCCTCTGGCCGGGGATGCGTTTATCAGCAAATTGGAAAAAATGCTGAACAAACGGCTTCGCCCCCTGCCGATTGGCCGACCCAGCAATGAGGAAAAGGGGAAATAGGTGGCTGTCCCTATTTTAGACGTTGACCGCATCGAAGCGGCGCGGCAAAACGCCGTGATTGGTAAAAAGCTTGTTGTCTTCAAGTCCACGGCTTCGACCAATGACGCTGCCTGGCGGTATGCGTCCAATCCCCTCCATCACGGCCTGTGCGTCTTAGCCGAATCGCAGACCAAGGGGCGCGGGCGGCGGGGACGCACCTGGTACAGCAAACCGGGCCAAAGCATCCTCTGCTCGATTCTCCTGCTGGATCAGCCAATAGAGGCGGAATTGCTGACCCTGACGGCCGCCGTAGCGACCGCCGAAGCAATCAATCGAACGGCGTGGGCACAACAGTTTTTATCAGATTCCTCGGCTGCGCCTCGGAATGACCGCGGGGGCATAGCCCGCTCTATGAACAGCGTGGGCACAGCCCACCCCACGAAATGCCGCATCAAATGGCCCAACGATATCCTTGTCAACGATAAAAAACTGGCGGGCATTCTGGTCGAAAAGCAAACCATCCGCCGCCGTCACCATTTCGTCATCGGCATCGGCATCAACTGCAATCAGGACGCTGCATTTTTTGAATCCTGCACCCTGAACCAGCCCGCCACAAGCTTGGCGATTGAAACCGGCCACCCCATCGACCGCACCGCCCTTGTCTGCGAATTGCTGGAACAGTTTGAACTTTGGCTCGATAAAGCCCGCGTGGGCATAGCCCACCCTACAGGTACTGAAAAAATAGGTGACTGTCCCTATTTAAAAAGCTCCGCCGACAATCTTGTCATTCAGAGATGGCTTGAGCTTAGCGGTATGCTGGGCCGCCGTGTTACCGTCGAGTGCGACGGCAAGCAGTACAGCGGCACCTGCCGGGGCGTCGATCCGGCCGAGGGCCTGGTCCTCCAGCTCGACCGCGGCCCCGTCCGCTTCTTTGCCGCCGGCCACACCACGCTGGTCAGCTTGAAATAGTTCGTAAGAGTTCGCACTTTAGTGTGTAAACGTAAAGAAAACAAGCTAAAGCTTGAACTCTTACAAGGCAGATCCTCTGGGCTAACCCGGTAGAAATAGACGCTCTTTTTAGTTGGATTCTGATTATCTTGTCATTGAGAGCATCAGGGCGTATAATGCTTTTTATGGCAAAAGACGGCGACAATCTGTTCAGTGAACGGGAGCGAAAAACGCTTCAAAAGCAGGCGCCGCTGGCGGTTCGGATGCGTCCGGCCGCACTGGACGAGTTTGCCGGGCAGGAACACTTCGCCGGCCAGGGCAAGCTGCTTCGCCGGATGCTGGAGGCGGGCAACGTCACCAGCTTGATTTTCTTCGGTCCGCCGGGAACGGGCAAGACCACCCTGGCCCGCATCGTCGCCGGCTCGATTCAGGCAACCTTTCACTACCTCAGCGCCCCGGCCGCCTCGGTCAAGGACGTTCGGGATATTATCGCCCAGGCCAAAGACCGGCTGTTTGCCGGAGGCCACAAAACTCTCTTGTTTATCGATGAAATCCACCGTTTTAATCGTGCTCAGCAGGATGTACTGCTGGACGATGTGGAAAACGGCATTATCACGCTCATTGGGGCCACAACGGAAAATCCCTATTTCAGCGTCAATTCGCCCCTCATCAGCCGCAGCACCGTGTTTGAGTTTCAGCCGCTGGGCAAAGACGACATCCTGACACTGCTTAACCGCGCCCTGACGGACAAGGAAAAGGGGCTTGGCGCGATGGATATTGACGCCGACCCGAAGGCACTGGATTTTCTGGCCGAAATCTGCGACGGCGACGCCCGCAGAGCGTTGACAGCCCTGGAAGTGGCCGTCCTTTCGCAGGCACGCGGCGGCAAAAAGGTAAAAATCACGCTGACGGTGGATATCGCCAAAGAATCCGTCCAGAAAAAGGCGATTGCATACGACGGCACGGGCGATACGCATTACGACCTGGCTAGCGCCCTGCAGAAATCGATGCGCGGCTCCGACCCGGACGCCACGGTGTACTGGCTGGCCCGAATGATTGTGGGAGGGGAGGATTTGCGGTTTATCGCCCGTCGGATTGCGGTCTGTGCCGCCGAGGATGTGGGCAACGCCGACCCCACGGCGACTATTCTGGCAGCCGCGGCCCTGCAGATCGCCGAGTTTGTCGGCTTCCCGGAGGCCCAGCTTCCGCTGGCGCAGGCCGCCATTTACATCGCCTGCGCCCCCAAGTCCAACGCCTGCGCCAATGCCATCTGGCAGGCAACCGGCGACGTGCAGTCCGGCCGGACCATCCCCGTTCCGCCCCATTTGCGCGATTCGCACTACGCCGGAGCTAAAAAACTCGGACGCGGTTTGAATTATGAATATCCGCACAAATCGCCGATAGGGTATATAGAACAGGATTATCTGGGGCAGAAACTGGAAAAGCCCTATTATCAGCCCAAAAATATCGGCAGAGAAAAAATCATCGCTGAATATTTACAAAAACTTAAAAATCAGGTACAAGAGTTAAGTCAAAAGTAAAAATATAACAGGAAAAAGGCAGGAAGCAGGCAATAGGCAGAAGTTGCACTTTCTTTCTTTTGTCTTTGGATTAGTTCCTTCTGTCTAAAATTAAGGTAATTCAGGATGGATAAAGGCGTATTGCGGCAAAAGCTCAGGCAGCAGCTTGTGCAGATGAGCAGGGAAGAAGTTGCCAGCAAAAGCAAGCAGATATGCGATCATGTCATCGGTACGGAGGTTTTCCAGAAGGCATCGGTTGTGATGCTGTTTCTGTCGATGCCGCATGAAGTGGATACCACCCCGCTCATTCTGACCGCCTGGCAGCGCGGCAAGACGGTGGCCGTACCGAAGATTTCCTGGCAGCAGCGGCACATGATCCCCGTGGAGATTACCTCGCTGGAAACCGGCCTGAAAACCGATCTGCATGGTCTGCGCAACCCCACAGGCGGGGTGCCCGTTCCCTATGATGAAATCGACCTGGTGATTACGCCGGGTCTGGGCTTTGATGCCACCGGCAACCGGTTGGGCCGGGGCGGTTCGTATTACGACACGTTTTTTACCAGCAATAAAATTACCGCCGCCCGCTGGGCGGTGGCATTCAGCAACCAGGTCTGCGACCGCATCCCGCACGATGACAGCGATGTGCCCGTGGAAGCAGTTGTCACAGAGAATGGAATCATGGTGTGTAAACGTAACTAATTCACGGAGGTTTTATTTTGGCTACAAGAGAATATCGACCGTACCCAACCCGAAAAGATCAAAAGACCCGCGTCCTGCGCACAATCGCGCTGGTATTGACGGTTCTGATTACGGCGGTTGTGATTTTCATTCGGACCTACAAGTCCCAACCGCAGCCGCCCGAAAACGGAGCGCAGGAAAAGGTGCCGCTTACCAGCATTCTGCCCGCCAAGCCGGCGGATACGGCCCCCCCCGCACAGCGGGTACTCAATCCGGCCGTGGACACCAAGCCCGCGCCGATACCGACCCCCGCGCCGGTCCCGGCGCCAACGGCAGCGCCGGCCGCGGCTGAACCCGCAAAACCCGCAGCGGCCTCCCCTGCCAAACCGGTTGAAACCGTTACCACGGTTCAGGTTCCGCAGGATGCCCTGGCGGCCGCCAATGCCGACGCCGGACAGACCAGCGAAAAGGCAAAAGAACTCATCAAGCAGGCAACCGCACTCCGCGACAGCGGCAAGATTATCCCCGCCCGCGATCTGCTTTACGAGGCGCTGAACACGACGCTAAGCCCTTCGATGCGCTCCGCGGTCAAGCTGGAATTGTCCAATCTGGCTCAACGATGGCTGTTTAGCCGGGATGTTTTTGCCGACGACAAACTGACCGCCAATGTCCTGGTTCAGTCCGGCGACCTGCTGCAGGACATCGCCAAAAAGCAGAAGGTGCCCTATGAACTTCTGATGGAAATCAACGGGATTGCCAGGCCGGAACTCTTGCAGGCCGGCAAAAAAATCAAAGTCGTTGAAGGACCGTTCAACGTGGTGGTCTATAAGAAAAGTTTTACGATGGACCTGTACCTGCAAAGCAAGTATATTAAAACCTACCGGGTGGGGCTGGGCACGGTCGAACACGAAACGCCCGTCGGACGCTGGCGGGTTGCAAAAGACGGCAAGCTGATTAAGCCGACCTGGACCGACCCCGACACCGGCAAACGCTACCTGGGAACCGACCCCGATTATCCGCTGGGGTCACGGTGGATCGCGATTGAAGGAATCGACGAGAACACCCGGAACAGGACGGGTTTTGCCATTCACGGCACCAAAGATCCCGAAACCATCGGGACCCGTTCTTCCCGAGGGTGTATCCGGCTTTACAATGGCGATGCAATCGAGGTCTATAACCTGCTCTATCAGGGTCTGTCTGAAGTGCTGATTGAGGAATAAGTCCCACACCCAACAGACCAGCGAAAGACGCAAACGACCCCGCAAAAGCATACGGGGCCGGGCATTACGGATGATGAAGAAAACTCTGCATGACGGGAACATTCGGTACTGGGCATTGATTGCCTCGGTCGCGGTGCATTCGGCGGCGCTGGCGGTTTTTACCGGCGTCAAGTTATCGGGGCGTCTATCCGCGGCTTCGGGGCAGCGGCCCGCCTTTTCCGTGCAGACCATCGAACAGATTGTCCAGCAGCCGCTGCCGCGTCCCAAACCGAAGATTGAGCCGATTCTGCCGCCTGCGCCGCCTCAGGAGCCGGTGCAGCAGCCCCCCCTGGTGGCTTCTCCGGAACCCCCGCCGCCGGCGCCCCGGCAGGCTGAGCCGGTTGAACCCGAGGCCGTCCGGCAGCCGGAAACGGCGGTCAATGAAGTCGAATTTTTCGGCCAGAAAAGCGTCGTGCAGCGAATCTGCTATGTCGTGGATTGTTCCGGCAGTATGTACGGCCGGATGTATCAGGTGCGGGAGCAGCTGAAAGAGTCGATTCTCAAACTCAATCCGCAGCAGGCCTTTGGCGTGGTGTTCTTTATGGATGGGCAGAAAATCCTGGCCAGCGGAAACGGAACGCTTGAATCGGCCACGGCACGGGCCAAATCACAGACGATAACGCTGATTGAATCGATTCGTCCGGCCGGGTCCACCGATGCCGCTCATGCGATTGGATATGCCATGCGTTTGAAAGACCCCTCCGGCGACAGCCCTGAACTGATGTATTTTCTGACCGACGGCTTCGACTTGGATTCGCAGCGAACGACGCAGTTTGCCGAAAGCGTCCGGCGGCTTCGAAATTCGCTTGCGCCGGGCGCTGTTGTGCATACCATCGGCTTTGGGCCGCAGCCGCAGGACAGCCAGACGCTCCGGCAACTGGCCTCTGACACCGGCGGCGAATTTATCGAGGTCAACTAAAATCAACCGTTTGACAGGAAACGCCGGATACAAAATCCAAACAATTTATGTTTTTGACTGCAAGACAACTTGGTTTAGCTCAGGCGGAGGCCGAACAGATAGCGGCAACCTTTTACCATCAGTTTTTTGTGGCGGGCGGGTCGATTGTCTGGTTTATCCTTCTGCCGATGTCGATCATCACGGTTTACCTGGCGATTGATTTGCTTATCACCACCCGCCGCAAGCGGCTTCTGCCGGAGGGCTTGAGCAGCGAGATCGCCACCAGTGCGCTGCGGCACGGCCTCAACACCCTGCCTGCCCGACTGTCGGGGCGCACCGATCTGATAAGCCGGGCGATCCTGAGAGCGATTGAACAGGCCCGGCAAATGGGCGGTTCGGACGATTCTATCCGTCAGTTCGCCGCCGAGGCCCTGCAGGAACGGGGGATGCAGTTGATGCGAAAGGTCCAGTGGTGTCAGGTGCTCGGCACGGTGGGGCCGATGGTCGGATTGTTCGGGACGGTGTATGGAATGATTTGCGCCTTTAACCTTCTGGGCCAAAACCCCGAAGGGCCGCGCTTTGAAATGCTGGCCGATTCGATTTCCGTTACGCTGGTAACGACCTATTGGGGGCTGCTGGTGGCGATCCCGGCGCTGTCTTTCTACAGTTTTTTCCTGATGCGCATTGAGGTCCTGCTCAGCGAAGCGGCCATGGAAACAGAAGCGATCCTCGCACGCATTCTTAAAGACGGCGGCAAGGCCTTTATCGAATCTGCGGTCCAACCCGCCGCCCCCAAAGAACCGAATGCCCAAACAGCGGAAAACAACCGATAATGCTGAAGACCCCGGGAAAAAAACAATTCCTTGAAGCGGCGTCATTCGACATGACGCCGGTTATCGATGTGGTGTTTCAGCTGATTATCTTCTTTATGCTGGTCTCGCAATTTATCGCCGCCGAACAATTCAAGGTTCGCGTGCCCGACCAGATCAAAACCGCCCGGCAGCAGGAAGCCGTCGAAAAGGTTCCTCTGACGATTACGGTGCTGCCCGCCCCGGAAGGAAAGGTACGCTGTGCCGTCGGCGACGAAAAACTCGCCCCCCTTCAGGGAAAAGACCTGACCCGGCTGATTTGCTCGGCCGTGGATGAATCGCTGACCCGGCACCCCGCCTCCGGCAATACCGTCCGCCTTCGCTGCGACAAATCCATTGCCTTCGGCCAAGTCAAATACATCCTGTCGGGCATCGCCCAAAGCCGAGCCGAAAACCTCGACTGGGCCGTCCAGAGCGAATAACCCTTTACTTGGCCGGGATTTTGATTTTAGACCCGACAACCAGCGTGCTGTCTTCCTTGAGCTGCGGATTCAGCGCCAGGATTTCTTTATAGCGAATACCGCTGCCAAGCTGTGCGGCGGCAATTTTCCAAAAACTGTCGCCGTCTTTGACAACATAGTCAACCGCAGCAACAGCCGTTCTCGGGGCGCTCGCCGCAGATCCGGCGGCAGGTGCGGCCGCAGGCGAGGCCGGGGTTCCGGCGGGCACGGCCGCGGGGGTCGTCTGGCCTTCAGCGGGACGCGGGCCCGCGGTTTTGAGGCGATCGATCTCCATCGCAGCGCGCGCCAAGTCATTTTTATACTGAGCGGCTGCGCTGCTGGCGCGTGCCAGTTCGGCTTTCAATTGCGTCACCTGGTCAACGGCCCTCTTGATAACATCTTCCGATTCCGCCTTCGACTGCATCATCTGCAATTGCATTTCTTCGACGGCGCTGGCGCTTTTCGCCAGTTTGGGCTTCATAATCAACATCCCGGCGCCAATGCCCACACCCACGCACACAAGTGCGATAATACCGACTGCTGTTATCTGCTGTTTCATCGTTAGAGTCCTTAAAATAAGATAAAATTTTGTGGAATTCTACACTCCTTTGGCAAAGGAATCAAGTAATTAAATTCGAGGCAAAAATATTGCCTCATCGGGCGGCATCGCTTCCGGCCACAGGCCAAAGCAATGGGAACACTTAATCGCGGTCTTTAGCCGCCGGGGCTTCAAAGGCATACGCGGCGGCCCACGCCTGATCGGTGGTAATCGTTATGTACCCCGCCGCGCTGCGGTCGGGCCGCAGCCAGCCGATCAGCCAGGCCGTCCCTTGTTCCTGCGCCGAATCGGTCCCGGGGCCGGCGGCTGTCTTGCGATAGCCGCCTTTGGCGATAAAGAACAGGCGGCTTTTGTCTTTGCCGGACGCATCTTCATACGTCCGGCCGGCATCGATATTGCCCTTCATCTCGGCACGAATCCGGTTGCTGCGCTCATCCTCTGCCCAGCCGCACTCCCAGCGGGCGAGAATCCGCCCATCCGGAGCAAACGCAATCACAACCTGTCCGCGCGGCGCCGCGTTGCGGCTGACCGGCGCGGCAATCTCAAACGGCTCATTCAGCTCCGGCTTTGGCGGATTCGGGATTGCAACGCCCCCCCCCTCCGGAACCAGCCGGTCTTCCAGCAGCCACGGACGCTGCTCAATACCCGTCGGCTGCCTGCCCGGCTGACGCGGCCCGAAAAAGGCGTCTATCTGCACAAAATACAGCAGCATCAGAATGGCCGCCGCAATCAGCACAATCAGAATCGCATATCCGCCGGGCTGGCTTCTTTTGTGTTTCATACTGGTCTCCTGTTTTATCGACACGCCGCACGATAATCAGGACGATTTTACCACGGACCGGCTGGAAAATAAAAAACTATCCGGGTCAGCCCCATCGGCCGCCCCACGAAAAAAGGCCGTCCGCTTTTTCAGCAGCCGGCCTTTGCACTCGCCTTTCAAGACATGTTATTCGTCCGCTTTTTCGGACTTTTTCGTGCGTTTTGGCTCTGATTTCTTCCGCTCTTTGGCTGTTTCAGCGTCCTCGTGTTCGGCTTCTTTTTTCTTTGCCGTTTTCTTGGCGTGGGTCTTTTTGGGAGCCGGCTTTTTCACCTTTTCCGGCTCGACTTCGCTGATTTTGGCGCTTTCGAGTATTTTTTCGATGCATTTTTCCTCGCGCACCTGCAAAGCAAACTGCGCCAGCGAGCCATCGCGGGCCAGTTCCTCCCGCATCTTTTCAGGGCGCCGTCCGCGGGTCGCCGCGATATAGGCGATATGGCCGTTGATTTCCTCTTCGGTTGTGGTGATGTCAAATTTCGAGGCAATCTTGTCCATGATAAAGTACAGCTTCAGCTGGTCGGCGGCCTGCTCTTCGGAACCGGCCCGGAGATGCTCCATCTGCTCGTCGATCTGTTCCTTGGCCATGCCCTGCATCAGCATGTTGGTGTACTGCCGCTGCAGAATAGACAGGGACTGCTCGGCCACAACCGCCTCCGGCAGGTCAAATTCGGTGTGGTCGCGCAGATACGCATACACCTGTTCGGTCATCGCTGTTTTGGCCTGGCGTTCGGCCTGGCTGGTAAGCTGCTCGCGGAGGCGGTCCTTCAGTTCGGCTTCATCGACCACGCCGAACCGGCTCAGGAACTCGGCGTTCATCTCGGCCGGCTCCAGCTTTTTGACTTCCTTGACGCTGATGGTCAGGTCCACTTTTTTGCCGCGATACTGTTCGTTGTAGAACGTGGCGGGCACATCGGTTGTCGTCTTCTTTTCGTCGCCGCCGACCACCCCGCCCAACAGGGCATCCAGCCCGTCAACGGGCACGGCTGCCACAAACCCCGTTCTGCGGACGGCGATTTCGATGCTGTCGCGCTTGTCGTGGTCAGCGCTGCCTTCGGTGACCAGCACCACATCGGCCACAACGCGGTCGCCCTCTTCGGCGGGTCCGTCCTTGGGAATCCACACGCCCGCCCGATTCCGCAGCGACAGCAATTCGTCCTCAACCCTGGCATCGGTTACCTCGAAGCGGGGCTTTTCGATTTCAATCCCTTCCAGCGCCGGCAGTTCAAATTCCGGACGAACCTCAACCTCAAACTCAAACGTCATCGGACCTTCGTCCGGAAGCTCGACTTTTTCGTGGTCAATATCCGGATCCCGCAGGGCATCAATCGAGTTGTCCTTCAGGGCGGCCTCGCTGGCCGTCGCCAGCAGTTCCAGCTTTACCTGACGGGTAATGTCCGTACCAAACCGCTTTTCCAGGAGCCGAATCGGGGCGCGGCCTTTTCGAAAACCGGGAAGGATGGCATCTCTTCTGAGTTCCTTATATTTTTCATCCAGCTTATCGTGTACGACTTCCGCGGGAATCTCGATGGCAACCTTCTTCCTGCACATCCCGGCGTCGCTGACAGTAACCGCATTCGGGGTCTGCTCTTTGGTTTCGTCCGTGGTTTCTTTATTCTCTTCGGCCATGGCAATGCTCCTAATTTATTTTAATTAAAGGACTTATAAAAACAAAAAAGGCCGGCGAACACAATTCGACGACCAAAAGCATCTTCAAACCCTTTCGAGCTTTACAAACGCTCATGCGACCAGCGCCAAGCTACTTTTAGCCGATAACTCGCAAAAGCTATGTCAATTTTTCAAGTACCGCTTTAATGCATTAAAAAGCGGGTGATGAGATTCGAACCCACGACATTCACGTTGGCAACGTGACGCTCTACCACTGAGCTACACCCGCATACAGGCCTACACTATACACACTGCGGCGGTAATTTCAACCCCCAAGCACCGAATTTTTTGAGATTTTTCCGCCTTATGGGAACACGGGCGTCCCGTCTGCACAATAGCTAAATCAGAGCCGCGACAGTCATGGCACCACTCCCAGACATTGCCCGCCATATCGTATAAGCCATACCCATTGCATGGCCAACCACGCCGAACGCAAATGGGAATGGCAGGGAAAACCCTATATCTGCCGCCCCGGCCAGATGATTACCTCTCTGAAAAACATTCAGGAGAAAACCGGCAAACATATCACGCTGTTTCAAATACGACATGCCCTCAAACGCTTTGAAAGTATGGGCTTTCTTGTTTGCAAAAGCTCAAAGACCGGACGGCTGATAACCTTATGCAACTGGAATACTTATCAATCCGGCGATGAAACCGGTCACAATCCGATTGCACAGAACGTCTCACCATCGTCTCAGGATGGTCACAGGATCGTCACATCTAACAAGAATGATAAGAATGGTAAGAATGAAAAGAAAGGGGTCCCCCTTTTCTTTTTCTTCTCTTTCGTTTGAACAGCAGGACATCCACCGGGCCGCCGAAGCCAAGGGCACAATTTAAGGGTTGCCAGGAACGGTGTTTGGGGTAGAATAGAATGGGTAAAACGGAGTTTATGAAAGGGCAAGTTATGGCCAAACCGCTTTTTCAGTTGCAGGAACATCAAACCACCCTCAAGACGGAACTCATCGCGGGCGTTACAACCTTTTTGACGATGGCCTACATCATCTTCGTCAATCCCAACATCCTTGCCGAAGCGGGGATGGACAAATCCGCCCTCATCGCTGTCACCTGCCTTGTTACCGCTGTTTCGACCATCGTCACCGGCCTTTTAGCCAACGCCCCCATCGCAATGGCCCCGGGCATGGGCCTCAATGCCTTTTTCGCCTATACGCTGGTGCTGACCCGGCAGGTTACATGGCAGACGGCACTGGCAATGGTGTTTTTTTCGGGACTGCTTATTCTCATCCTGACGGGCTTAGGGTTGCGGAAAAAGCTGGTGGATGCGATTCCAAAATCGCTGATTGCGGCGATTTCCGTCGGCATCGGACTGTTCATCACCTTCATCGGCCTTCAGAACCTCGGGATTATCGTCGGTCACCCGGTAACGCTGGTAACGTCCGCCCATTTATCGCCGACCATCCTGTTCGGGCTGGCCGGATTGGTGGTGATGATTATTCTGGAGATGCGGCGAATTCCGGGGGCATTGCTGATTGGGATTGGTTTTTCGACTATTTTGGCGGCTGTGTTCGGGTACATTGACCCGCCTAAGCAAGTGATTGAGTTCCATGTGAACATCATGCCGGTCGCGTTCAAGATGGATCTGCTCGGCGCTCTCAAATGGGGCATGGTCTCGACGATCTTTACGCTGATGTTTATCGACCTGTTTGACAGCATCGGCACCCTTCTGGCGGTCGCGCCGCAGGCGGGACTGGTGGACGATAAAGGACGGTTCCCGATGCTGGGACGCCTGCTGACAATCGACGCGGCGGCAACGATGTTCGGCGCCGTCTGCGGCACCTCCACCACCACCTCGTATATCGAATCCGCCGCGGGTATTGAACAGGGCGGCCGAACAGGCCTGACCGCTGTTGTGACGGGTGTGCTCTTCCTGCTGGCGGCGCTGTTTGTGCCGCTGGTCGGCATCGTGCCCAGTTACGCCACCGCTCCGGCCCTGATTATGGTCGGCCTGTTTATGATGAAGCAAATCAGCACGATTGACTTTTCGGATATGCAGCACGGCCTGCCCGCCTTCATCATCATGGTGATGATTGCGCTGAGCTACTCCATCAGCACCGGCTTGGCCTTCGGTTTTATCGCTTATACGCTCATCCAGATATTGAGCGGCAAACGTAGGGACGTCAAGCCGACGATGTGGATTATCGCCATCCTGTCGGTCCTGTATTTTTATGTGTAGTAAGAGTTCACGCTTTAGTGTGTAAACGGGGTAAAAGCAAGCTAAAGCGCCAACTTACAAGATGCCCGCTTTGATACCAAACAGGAGATAACGATATGAATTTGGACGTAACAAGCGCCGCATTTGAGAACGGCGGTCTGATTCCGCCCAAGTACACCGCCGACGGTCAGGATATTTCCCCGCCTCTTGGCTGGAGCGGCGTGCCGGAAGGGACCCAATCGCTCGCCCTGATTTGCGACGACCCGGACGCTCCCGTCGGCACCTGGGTGCACTGGCTGATGTGGAACATCCCGCCGGAAGTGACGGGGTTGAACGAGAACATCCCGCCGAACGCGGCATTGGAAAACGGCATCCGGCAGGGTACCACCGATTTCAACCAAATCGGCTATGGCGGTCCCGCGCCGCCATCGGGAACGCACCGCTATTTCTTCAAAATCTATGCCCTCGATTCGATGCTGAACCTGCCGCCGGGTGCGACAAAACCGGGACTGGAAAAAGCAATGTCCGGCCACATCCTGGCCAAAGGCGAACTGATGGGCAAATACGCCCGCAAACGCCGCTGAGCCGTTGAACATAGAAACACGGCGGTTATCGGATAGCGCTAAGACCTGATAAATTCCATCAGCGGCGTATAGTCCTGTCTGTCTGCCGCTTTGAGAGATTCAATATAGCGGCTTCGGTCATCGCATGTTTTGTTGAGATTGGCGCTGCCCCAGGTAAACGGCGGCCTGTTTAAGACATGTTCCAGCAGAAGATCAGCCATTAATCGCGCGTGCCTGCCGTTTCCGTTGGCGAATAAATGAATGGATACCAGACGATGATGAAACCGTGCGGCAATCTCATCGGACGGGTATGTGCTGTTGGCAATCCAGTAATGAACGTCATCGCATAGATTCTTCAGTTGGCTGGAAATCATATACCACGAAACCCCGATGTTCTTGTCGCTTTTTCTGAATGTACCCGCCCATTTCCATACATTGCCAAACATTCGTTTATGCAGCCGTTTCACAAATGCTTCGTTGAGGATGTCTTTGGGGCGTCGGCTTTGGAGCCATGCCAGGGCTTCATTGATGTTGTCCTGTTCCCAGCGGTCCAGTTCGCCGCGTGTTGTGATGTGTGTCGGAATCAACCCAGCGATTTCATTTCTGTCTAAAGGAGTTGCACCCGGCGGATAGTCAAAATCAGCCATTATTCATCCCACAGGTATCTTGGCATTGTGTCGATGATTTCGTCGATAAGTTCATTAAGGGCTTTTTCCTTCTCTGCGCTTGTCAGTTCCTGCGCCTCCAGCCGCATCATTTGATTGCTGCGCTCCATTCGTTTGACGGCAACCCGCCGGGCCTGCTCTCGAACGGTCCGTTCAAGCGATTCTTTCGGCACCAGCCCATAAACAAATTCACAATTCATTGCCTCAGCCACAGATTGCATGGTGTTTAGTTTCACCCTGCCCAGTTTTTCATCCTGCTCAATCCGGGCCACACGCTGTCTGTTGGTTTGTAATTTTCGCGCAAGCTGCGCCCCTGTCATACCCAATGCGGTTCGAATCGCACGAATCCACCCTTTGGGAGGCATGGCTGTTGTTTTTATCGGCCCGAAATCTTTCAGCGTCTCATCGAGCTGTTTTAAGGTTAATTTTTTGTATTTCGTCTTCATAGGCACACCTGATCGTTAAAAATTCTGCCTATATGCTTATAGACACTATCGGCATCTTTGTCCATATATTTATATGCAATTTTTAATTTCTTGTCTATATATTTATTGACAATAAAATTTATTTACGATATAAAGATTCTTGTATTTCTGTTTTGGAATTCTGAAGCTTTTCAAAATGCAAGGTACTGTTTGGCTTTTGCCAGAAGTTTTCCCTTCCGCCCGATATCTTCGATGCGGCTGATGCGGGCAACGCGGCGATGCTGGAGGATGCGGGCGACGGTGAGGGGACCAAGACCGGGGACACGGAGAAGGTCGAATTTGTCGGCCCGGTTGATATCCACGGGAAAGCGTTCAGGGTGCATCTTTGCCCAGGTTTCTTTGGGGTCTTCGGTCAGCGAGAGCTGCCCCTGCGCGTCGAAAAGGATGTCCCTGTCTTTGAACCCGTACTTTCGCATCAGAAAATCCACCTGATACAGCCGATGCTCGCGCGTGAGTATTTCCTGCGGATTTTGAAGCGTCCGTTCGGCGGGCAGGTCCGCGCTGCCCAGTCCCTGCTGATAGGCGCTGAAGTAGATGCGGTCCAGTTTGAGCCGGTCATACAGGCCGCCCATATAGCGGACGATTTGCCGGTCGGGCTCGCCGGCGGCACCGACGATGAATTGGGTGGTCTGCTTGACCCCCTGCCAGCGGGACCCCTTGGCGGTCAGCTCGCTGATGTGCTTGATCGGGTCGATAATATCTTTAATGTAATCCTTTTTGCCGGACACTCGGGCCAGGTATTCGGCGCCGGGCGTTTCGATATTGAGCGACACCGCCGACGCCAGGGATACCGCCTCATTGATTGCTGCTATGCCGGCGCCGGGGATAATCTTCAGGTGAATATATCCTCTGAAGGCGTAACGATTACGCAAGAGTCGGGCGATGCCGTTGATGCGATCCATTGTGGCATCGGGGGTGCCGATGACGCCGGAACTGAGGAACAATCCAAAAACTTTATTCTGATGGAAATACCCCAAAAACAGCCGAACCACCTCTTCCGGCTGCAAACTGCACCGGCGGATATCCTGTTTTTCCCGCAGGGGGCAGTACTTGCAGTCGTTGGTGCAGACGTTGGACATAAGCACCTTGAACAAGCTGGCCTTGCCGCCGTTGGCCAATGTAACCGGGTAAATCCATTTCCCCTCGCCTCCGCGCCGGCGGTGTTCGTCTTTAGTCGAGCCGCACGCGCAAGCCAGGTCATACTGAGCGTCGGCGCTGAGGATTTTCAGCTTTTCAAGGGTATCGGGTTTGCGGATAATTGTGGTCATTTTTGTCCATCTGGCCGGTTACGGCATCCGTACTTTTTTATTGTATCGGCATTTGAACGCCAAAAGCAACTCCTATCGCGTCAAAAAACTTTCTAAAACCACTCACTGCCGGAAACGGCATTTTCACGGTCAGGACGACGCGTCTTTGTCTATCCCAAAGATTTTTCAATTTTTTTATGGACGAACGCCTAATAAATGGGTATAGTATCGTGTTCTTGATGGTACGGAATGTGTATTTACACAATTTAACAGCTTTTAGGACAGGAACTTAAAACATGGCACATAAAAAAGGACAAGGTTCGACACGGAACGGCCGCGACAGCAATCCGCAGTTTCGCGGCGTCAAACTCTACGGCGGGCAGTTTGCCAGGGCTGGTTCTATCCTCGTTCGCCAACGCGGAACACAGTTTCACCCCGGTTTTAATGTGGGCATGGGCAAAGATTATACTCTGTTTGCCAAAATCGACGGCACTGTTCAATTCAAAGGAAACCGGATCGATATTGAAGCAAATTAACCATTCTTGAGTATTTTCTCTATTTGAAGACAAGTTTTATATTAAACAGCCCTGCCTTCTGAATGTCGGGGCTGTTTTTCTTTTAACCCCAGGCAGGGAAAGTAAATAAAGCACCGTTTTTCAAAATTCCTGAGCGTTTTGCATAAAATAAGTGAAAAACTTTCGAAATTTTTTGTCATATTCTCCTCTTTGCGAGCATTATATATATAGAGAAGATGGAGATAAAACCTAAAACCCCAAGAAGAGAAGATATAAGAGCGTATTTATGATTAAATTTGAGTGCAGTAAGTGCGGACACAGCTATCGCGTCCCGGATGAGTATGCCAATAAACGCACCCGGTGCAAGGAATGCAGTACAATCAACACCATTCCCGCTCCCGCCGCGGAAAAAGTGGGATGCGGAGACAGCATTGCGGCCTACAACAGCTTGCTCGAAGAACTCTCAAAGTATGAAAAGCAGGCGCCTGCATTTGACGGCGAATCTTGAGCAATGCAGCAGCGTGAAAACCAAAAACGGCTGAAAATGCCCCGGGGGGTTTTCTATCCATTAAAAATCGCTTTTTATCGGACGTATATAATCCCGCCCTGCTCGTTAATTTCCTGATAGACAGTTTGCTCCTTTCTTTTTATAGTACCCCAATAAGGACGATCGCGTCGGTCGGTCTTTATCAAGGAAGCCATTGATGCGCAAGTTGCGTTTTTTTTGCCGGACCATTACAGACGAATCCGCATTGGATCCATCCGAATCCAACCATCTAAGCCGGGTTTTGCGGGTTCAGCCGGGAACGCCCGTTGAACTTTTTGACGGCAAAGGCACGCTGGCCGAGGGCATCGTTGGGCATATCAGTCCAAAGCAGGTCATCGTCCGCACGCAAACCATCCATCGTTCTTCACAGGCCGAGGCGGGGCGTATTGTTTTGGCGGTTAGTTTTGCCAAGGGACAGCGATTCGACTGGCTGGTGGAAAAATGCACCGAACTGGGGGCCGATCATATTGCGGCGGTTGTGTTCGAAAGAACCGTCAAACTCGGCAAGGACACCGCCCTGCCGCGGCTGGAAAAAATCGCGATGGCGGCGGCCAAGCAGTGCGGACGGCTTTTTCTGCCCATCCTGAGCGGACCTGCCAAATTAAAGGAAACCCTTGATTCCCTCACGCCGTCTTATCCCCGCGCCGCCCTCTTTTTCGGAGACCCCCAGGGACAGCCGATAAACGGGATGCAATCCGTTTTTCCCCAGCGGGACGCCCTCATGCTGGTCGGCCCGGAAGGCGGCCTTACGGACGCAGAAATCCAATGGCTTGGCGATGCCGGCGCCCTGCCGGTTTGCCTGAATCCGAATATTCTGCGCGTCGAAACCGCAGCGATGGCCTTCTGCGCCGCACTGGCCGCCGCTCGTCTTTGATGCCCGCCCGGACAGCTTTTTTCACCACCCGCAAAAATTTGCGTTTTGAGCTTTTTTTGCGCCCCGACAAAATCCCCACAGCGTAAGATATAGTAGAGAACAAACCAATACGCTCCAGGGAGAGACATGCTATGGAACACTGCGAAAATCAAAAACTCGCCGAGGAACTCGCCTGTTTCCTCAAAAAGCTCGGCAGCGTTAAGGACAAAGCGGGGCTTCGCAAGCAGGCCACACGTCTCTTGAGCAACATCACATCCGACGATATCGCCCGGGCCGAACGAAACCTGATGCAGAACGGTTTTACCCTGAAAAAAATCCAGGAACTTTCGTCGGCCTTTATCACCATCGGCCTGATGGGAAACGGAGGAATAGACCTCTGCTCTCGCCTGCCGGATCATCACATCCTGCGCAAGGTTATGGCCGAACATGAAATGCAGCGGTGCTTTCTGGCGGACCTAGAAGATGTCGTAACGCAGATTCAGCAAGCCCCGCATCTGACGCCGGCCAGCGGCGAGTTCATGCGGCTCGGCCATATCATCGAGCATCTCAATTCGCTTCAGGAGCATCAGGACCGCGAGGACGATGTCCTGTTTCCGGCCATGAGGGAACAGGGGTGGAAAAGCTTATTTGATCACATCGAAAATCAGCACACTTACATCCAGATCGCCGTTGACGACCTGATCAAACTGACGGCGGCCTTCGACAAAATGCCGCTGGCCAGCTTCAAGATCCGCCTGTCGTCCACAGTGCGCTGTCTGTGCCCGCTGCTGCGGGACCACATGGCTTATGAAGACCGCGTGCTGTTTCCGCTGGCGGTGACTATGATTGAAAACGGGTCGGTGTGGGAACGGCTGCGCCAGGTCTGCAACCAAATCGATTACTGCGGCATCCACCTGTAACCTCCGCCCATATAGCTATATTCTGCAGTAAAAGAAAATCTATCGTGCCATACAGACGCATTTGTGTATATGTGTTTCCCGTCAGGAAGCGTGGTACTTGCTGGTGACATAAATCGCCTGGGGGGCAAAGAAATTCGGCAGGATGCGAAGGGGCAGCGTGCTGATTTTACCCAGCGGAATCTTCTGTTCGATATGGATGTCCAGTTCCGCGCAGAAATGGTCATAATCCTTCAGCGACAGGAAATGGATGTTGGGCGAATTGTACCAGCGGAACGGCAGTTGCCGGGTCTGCGGGGCGATGCCCTTAAACATTAACTGGGCGCGGCAGCGCCAGTGGGCAAAGTTGGGAAAACTGACGATGACCCGGCGAGCGACGCGGTGCAGCTCCAGCAGCACCCGCTGGGGGTCGCGGAGCGTCTGGATGGTCTGCGACAGCACCGCGTAATCAAACGTCTCATTCGGGTACATCTCCAGTCCCCTTTCAATATCGCGATGAATCACCGACAGCCCCCGCTGAACACAATGAATCACCAGGTCTTCATCCAATTCCACCCCCTCGCCGCAGACGTTCTTATCCTGCACCAGCCGCATCAGCAGTTCCCCGTCGCCGCAGCCCAGGTCCAGCACCCGGCTGTTCGGCTCAATCAGTGAATCAATCAGCTCATAATCGACGCGGACCCGCTTGGCATGGTCCGGCAGTTTCGGTTTTATCCCCGCGGCGGTCTTCTCTTTTTCACCGCGGACCCGCTGAGCCGTCCGCACGCGATGCCAGGTCGAATCGATAAAGCCCGCAATCAGCCGTCCAAGCGTCGCAGCCTCCAGCAGAAACGCATCGTGCCCGTAGGACGAATAGATATTGCAGTAGGTCACATCCTTGCCCTCGGCCCCCAGGGCTTCCATAATATCCTCCGACTGGCGCGGCGTAAAAAGCCAGTCGCTGGAAAAACTGGCAATCAGAAACCGGCAGCGCGTCGCGGCAAAGGCCTGCCGCAGCGAGCCGTACTCCCGCACGATGTCGAAATAATCCATCGCCTTGGTGATGTACAGATAACTGTTGGCGTCGAACCGCTCGACAAACGCCTGCCCCTGGTAGTCCAGATACGTCTCCACCGAAAACTCGGAATTAAAATCATACGTATAGTCGGTCGAACCGCGCAGGGTGCGGCCGAACTTGAACCGCATCGATTCTTCCGACAGGTAGGTAATATGGCCGATCATCCGGGCAATCGACAGCCCCCGGGCGGGATTCGTCTGCCCGTGATACTGCCCGTCGTTAAAATACGGATCGCCCAGGATGGCGTTTCGTCCGACGGCGTCAAAGGCAATCGACTGGGCGTTCAGCCGCGTGGTCGAGGCGATGCACAGGGCCGCATCCATAAACTCCGGGTACGAAACCGCCCACTGCAGGACCTGCATCCCGCCCATCGAGCCGCCGACAACCGCCAGAAGATGCGGGACGGCCAGTTTGTCCAGCAGCCGTTTCTGGACATGCACGGTATCTTCAATTGTGATGATGGGAAACTCCAGCCCGTACGGCCGGCCGGTGGCGGGATTGACATCCGAAGGCCCCGTCGTGCCGCTGCAGCCGCCCAGGATGTTCGAACAAATGACAAAGTATTTGGAGGTATCGATGGGTTTGCCGGGGCCAACCATGATGTCCCACCAGCCGGGCTTGCGGTCGTCGGGGCTGTTGCAGCCCGCCACATGGGCATTGCCGCTGAGGGCATGACAAATCAAAACGGCGTTATCCTTCTGATCGTTCAGTGTACCGTAGGTTTCATAGGCAACATCAATCGGTCCCAGCGTCTTGCCGCACGCCAGGCGAAGCGGCGCATCCGCTTCGACAACCCGAACCGTCTGTGTCTGGATAATCCCTACCGAGTTTTTCGCATCGCTTTCCATGGCGGATATTATACCGATGCGCCTTAAAAATAAAACACCCTCTTCATTTTTGCATTGAATCAACGCCAATTCTGTGAATCCATCCGGCGTCAAGACCGTTTTTTTCTTGCCGCCGAAGGCCGTAATTCCTATAATACTATCTTGCTATTCTGTAAATACGATCGGTTCATGCAGGATTTCCCGATGCAAAAGCAAAAAACAAAAACCGTTCAGATACAAGACCTCATCTCCAAAGAACAGTTCGGCAAGGTCGCTTCGGCCTTTTTTCGCAATTTCAAGCTGTCCCTTGAAACAACCGGCATCGACGGCCGTGAAATTCGCTCGCTTTGTTCAGCCGGCTGCCATCCGTCGTTCTGCCAGCGGATTCGGCTCTCCAAGACCGGTTTTAAGCGCTGCCGGGAAGACCGACTGCGAAGCTTAAATATCTCCATCGAGACCGGCCAGCCCTATATTACGCTCTGCCATGCGGGGATTGTGCTGGGCTGTGTGCCGGTAATGGACGGCAGTCTGCCGCTGGGCGGACTGTTTTTCGGCAAATGCCTCTGGGAACCCTTCGACGAAAGCATCCTGGCCGATGTGCAGAAGCGATTGCGCGGGCTGCATGTCTTTGAGTATGAAATCCGCGATACCCTGCTGGAAGCCCCGATGGTGTCGGCCCGGCGAATCCACGAGGCCGCCGAGTTTCTGTATGTCCTGCTCTATCAGACCGCCGACCTGGACCCGCAGGTCGTCCAGTGGCGCCGCCAGCGGTCGATGCAGCAGGCCCAGATCGGCCAGACCATTCAGGAAACCAAATTGCTGGATTCCGACGAGCTTTATCCGTACGAACTGGAATGCCAGCTCATCGCCAAGGTCAAAATCGGCGACCGCACCGGCGCCAGGGAAATTCTCAACTCTCTGCTGGGACGCATCCTGTTTCATAATCCCGGCAATATCAACCTGCTCAAGGCCCGCCTGGTCGAATTGCTGAGTGTCTTGAGCCGGGCCGCCGCCGAGGGCGGCGTGAACATCAACCTGCTGCTCAACAGGAACATGGACTACCTCCACAAGGTGCTGATGCTCGATACGCAGGAGGATATCTGCGTCTGGATCAGCCGGGCGCTGGACGAGTTCATCGAAAGCGTTTATACCTCGCAGGATGCCCAGAAGATGTCGCAGCTCAAGCCCGTTATCGAATTCATGCAGTATAACTACTATCAGCCCCTGACCCTGGCGGATGCGGCCAAGGCCGCCCACCTGAGCGTATCCCGGCTGGCCCACCTGTTCCGCGAGCAAATGGGCATCACCGTGGTGGATTACCT
>JAKEGM010000099.1 GCA_022615575.1 Planctomycetales bacterium | reverse complement strand
ATTGGCAGACCAAATATGACAATCGAGGCCATCCACCAGCGGGGCACCTGTTCGGCGAAAAGAATCATAAGGGCTGCGACTGTAAAGCCCAGCATCATTGACCCGGCGTCGCCCATAAAAATCTTGGCCGGATGCCTGTTGAAAGGCAAAAAACCGCACACCCCCCCGAAAAGAGCCAGGCAAATGATTACCCTCACCGGGTCCCCAACCTCGCTGAAACCCCACGTGGAACGGTGAACAGCCAGCAGGAGCATTCCAAACGTTATTATCGCGGTAACTCCGCCGCAGAGACCATCAAGTCCGTCTAACAGATTCAGCGAATTTGTGGCGCCGAGGACGAAAAAAATTACAATCGGGACACCAATCGCGATTTCCAGCCAATCAGGTATCTGCCAGCCGAACGGATCGCCGAAATAACGCAATGCGGGTATTATACCCACCGCAATCAAGGCAAACGCGGCAATGGCCTGACCCAGCATTTTTTTTGTCGGCCTTATATCGAAAATGTCATCAATTAAGCCAACGAAACAAGCAATAGAAGCCCCGGCCAGAATCCCAAACAGCCACTTCATCACGGGCAGCAGTTGCCTGTGGTCGGGAAGACAGTAAATCCCCGCCAATGTCCCGGCAACAAGGCCGGCCAGCATACCTACCCCGCCCAGATAAGCAACCGGCCCTTTGTGGGTCTTGACGGTATCATTGGGCTTGTCAACTATCCCGAATTTAAGCGCGATTTTCTTGACAAGCCAGGTGGCGGCAAGTGCGCAAAGCAGAGATAACACCAGCACCGGCCAGAACTGAAACGTCCAGCTAATCGGCCTCTTTGGCCCTATAAATTCCCCGAACATAAAAACCCTGCCTGGTTGAAACCACGGCGCCCAAAACGCTTCATTTTCGACACAATACGCTTTGGACTAAAAAACTGTTTGGACAGTACCTGATTTATTTCGTAAAATCCAGTATGATGTTCTTAAACACGGGTATGTAAATAAGCGGAAAGTAAACAGCATGATGCGAATTCTGCTATCCAGTATAGGGCGTCGCGGGTATCTGGTCAAGTATTTTAAGGATGCGATTGGAGATGCCGGCGAAGTATGGGGAGCGGACGGCAGTCCCTATGCCCCTGCGTTCCAATATTGCGACCATGTTATGCTGTTGCCCAGGGTTGGCCAAGCGGGCTACGCCGATAAACTCCTCGCCCTGTGCAGGAAAAACAAGATAGATATGGTCGTGCCACTGATAGACCCTGAGTTGGAGGTTCTTGCGGCGCATCATGATGAATTCCGCAGCAACGGCGTAATGGCGGTGGTTTCATCCGCCAGAACGATTGAGAACGCCTTTGACAAGTACCAGACCTATCTGCACGCTAAAAAGGCCGGTATCGAGGTTCCTGAAACGGTTACTACTATAGAAGAAGCCCTTAAACTTATCGCCTCGGGGAAACTGTCCTGGCCGGTAATGGTAAAGCCGCGTAAGGGCAGCGCCTCAATGTATGTTTATAATTGTCGCAACGAAGACGAATTGCAATTGGCGTTTAGAAACTGTCCGGGGCCTATGATTCAGCAATTTGTCCCAGGCGAGGAGTTCGGCTACGACATTTTCTGCGACGGCGATTTCAAACCCGTAAGCGTTTTCTGTAAGCGAAAACTGGCTATGCGGGCGGGCGAAACCGACAAGGCGGTCAGCGTCAACGATAAAAAACTTTTAGATTTGGGGGTCAAAATAGCCCAGGCGTTTCCTATGTTCGGGCCGGCTGATGTGGATGTGAAAATTGGAAATAACGGGCCCGCATTGCTCGAAATAAATCCGCGTTTCGGAGGCGGGTATCCTTGTTCTCACTTGTGCGGGGCCGATTTCCCCGCCAAATTAGTCGCCATTTGCAAAGGACAGAAACTCATCCCGAACATCGGCGATTATCCGGCGGGCGTTTATATGTTCAAACAAGATGAAATCATCTCACCCACCGCTGAAGAATTAAAAGGTATTATTGGTGAATAGGTATTTGGCCGGCTTCGTAATATTAATCGGGTTGTTTTTTGGCGAAATTGCCGCCGCCCTGGAGCCCAACGAAATACTGGTCATCGTCAATAAGGATATTTCAGCGTCGGAGGAACTCGGGCAATATTATTGTCAGCGGCGCAATGTCCCCGAAGAAAATATCCTGGTCTTGTCTCTTGGCAAAGCCCTTGTTGACGCGATAAGCAGGGACGATTACGACAAAAATATCGCCGAGCCGGTTCGCAAACGTTTAGCCGGCCAAAAACCGGGACAGCCAATCCGATGTTTGCTGACAACTTACGGCGTGCCGTACAAGGTAGGTCCTCGCGGTCCCCTCAAAGAACAGCAGGAACGCTTCAAGCAGCTCGAAACAACCGCCGGGCAATACGAAAAACAGCTCAGGGATTCGCAGCCGGCGGATGTTAACGCCAGAATCAACAAGGAGCTTGGCAGGGTAAAAGCCGAAATTGACTGGATTTCAGGCAGGGAAACCGAGGCAAGCGTTGATAACGAGCTGTCGCTTGTGTTGTTCGGCGCTTACGAGCTTTATCGCTGGCAGCCAAACCAGTGGAACAGGCATACAAGGTATCCCGAGGATTTGATTTTAACCGTTATGGTTTGCCGGCTGGACGGCCCTTCTCCGCAGATTGCCCGCGGCCTCATCGATAAGGCAATATCCGCGGAAAAGACCGGCCTGCATGGCTTCGCTTACATCGATTCCCGTGGGATACCCGACGACAAAAAAGCCGGCTCCTATGGAAATTTCGACCAGAAGCTGCGCAATCTTGCGGTTTTGCTGCGGATTCGCACGACTTTGCAGGTCAAAGAGGAGCGAACCGATAAGCTTTTTGAGCCGAAAAGTTGCCCGCAAACGGCGATTTACTGCGGCTGGTACAGCTTGAAAAAATACGTCGATTCCTTCGATTTCGTCGATGGCGCCATAGGTGCCCATATCGCCAGTTTCGAGGCGATTGACCTTCGAGACCCAAACAGCACGGAATGGTGCCCTTCAATGCTGATTCACGGCGTTACCGCGACTTTTGGCCCCGTGGCGGAACCGTATTTAACCGCCTTTCCGAATCCCGAAGAGTTCTTCCTCGAATTAATTAACGGCAAATGCCTCGTCGAGGCGTTCTACCGCGCACTGCCGTTTTGCTCCTGGCAAATGATGCTGATTGGCGACCCCCTTTATACCCCCTTTGCCAGAAAAGGTTCCTGACACCTTTTTCTCGTGAAGAAGCATGTTGCTGTTGCAACGGCTAAAATTGCGCCTGCCGAACACAGCATTTCCGCCGTTGTAAAATACCTGCCAAGAAGCATCGACGAGGCCTTTACTAAAACCATAAGGCCCACAGGCACGCTGAGCGTCAGCAACAATCGACTGATT
>JAKEGM010000098.1 GCA_022615575.1 Planctomycetales bacterium | reverse complement strand
GCCGTCCGCCCGTACTCCCGGCTTTTGGCGGGCTTGACCTCAGCGCCCAATATCTTGCACCCAATCTGCATCCCGTAACAGATACCCAATACCGGTACGCCCAGCTCAAATATCCGTGGGTCACACATCGGGGCGTTTTCGGCATAGACACTGGCCGGCCCGCCGGACAGGATAACACCCTTGACGCCCAGTTGTGCCAGCTTTTCAATCTTCACCGACGGCTGGTAAATCTGCGAATACACCTTATGTTCGCGCACCCGCCGGGCGATCAACTGCCCGTACTGGCTGCCGAAATCAATAATCGCTACAACTTCCCGTGACATTTATTCTATCTTCTAAATTCCGATGTCTGTCTTCTTTAATCATTTATCAAACGATTCATAACCGGAGTAATTCGGCGATTCCTTGGTAATCATAATATCGTGCGGATGCGATTCGCTCACACCGGCGGCGCTGATTCGAACAAATTTCGCCTGATGACGAAGCTGTTCAATCGTCGGCGTTCCGCAATAGCCCATCCCGGCCCGCAGGCCGCCCACCAATTGATAGACATAACTGCTCAGCGTTCCGCGATACGGCACGCGGCCTTCTACGCCTTCCGGCACTAATTTGTCCTTTTCCGTCCCCTTGTCCTGTCCATACCGGTCCGCCGACCCCTGCACCATCGCCCCGATGGACCCCATCCCGCGGTATTCCTTGAATTGGCGGCCTTTATAGATGACCAACTGGCCGGGGCTTTCGGCCAATCCGGCAAACAGCGAGCCAAGCATGACGCTGGACGCCCCCGCTGCGATGGCCTTGGTAATATCACCCGAATGCCGGATGCCGCCGTCGGCAATCACGGGAATGCCCTCTTCCTGGGCAGCCGAAACCGCATCCATCACTGCCGTTATCTGCGGCACACCCACGCCGGAAATGACCCGCGTGGTGCAGATTGCCCCGGGGCCGATGCCAACCTTGACAGCGTCGGCGCCTGCGTTAATCAAATCCCTGGCGGCCTCGGCAGTAGCGATATTGCCGGCGATGACGTCTATTTTATATTTCGATTTAATCCATTTGACCATCTCGATGACGTTTTTGGAATGTCCGTGAGCGGTATCCACCACAATGACATCCACTTCCGCTGTAATCAGCGCCTTGATGCGGTCATGGTCCTTGACGCCCACCGCCGCCCCAACCCGCAGCCGGCCGCGATTGTCGCGTACTGCAAATGGAAACTGCTGGACGCGGTCAATATCCCGCATGGTAATCAGTCCGGCCAGTTCGCCGTTGTTCCTGACCAGCAGGAGTTTTTCAACTTTATGCCTTTTCAGGATTTCGCGGGCCTGCTCCAAAGTCGTTCCCGCCGGACCGGTAACCAGGTTTTTGCTGGTCATCACGTCTTTAATCTGAACGGAATCCCCCTCAAGAAACTTCATATCCCTCCGGGTCAGAATCCCCACCAGTTTGCCGCTTTCGACAATCGGAATCCCCGACACATTCTGCTCGCCCATCAACTGCCTGGCCGCAGCGACCGTCATTGTGGGGCTGAGTGTTACCGGGTCCAGAATCACGCCATTTTCTGACCGTTTGACCTTGGTAACCTCGCGGGTCTGGGCCTCGATCGACAGGTTTTTATGGATAATCCCGATGCCGCCTTCCTGGGCCAGGGCGATCGCCAGCGCCGACTCCGTAACCGTGTCCATCGCCGCCGAAACAATCGGGATATTGATGCTGATATTGCGGGTCAGACGGGTAGCCGTATCCGCCTCGCTGGGCACAAAATCGCTTCTGGACGGAATCAGCAGAACATCATCAAATGTAATACCTTCTGATCTTATCTTCTCTAAATTCATGTAAATCCTCCCTGTTACGGGTCTATGGGTTCCTATAAACGGAGCAGTCTACTCAAGATAGCCCTTTTCGTCAAAGAAAATTCGTCGTGGGGACAAAACAAAAACACCGGACACAATCCATCCACAACTCTTCGCTGTATGGGATTCGATCGGCTAAACCCGTATTCGCATCCGGTGTTTTTTGAGTTCCTTTACGAATTCTTTCGCCCGGCCGCCGCAGTATTGATTCAGCAGCCCCCAAAACTGTTTACTATGATTTTTGTGCCGGATATGGCAGAGTTCATGGAGTAAAATATAATCCTGCAGGTGTTCCGGCAGAAAGGCGATGTTGATGTTCAAGCTGATATGATTATGGCTGGAGCAACTACCCCACTTGGTTTTCTGACATCGGAAGGTAGCTCTCCTGTAGGGCAGGTTGTACCGACTGGAAAAGTTCTCCAGCCGGGAAAATAAGTCATCCTGTGTTTTAACCAATTCTTCCCGAGACAACTGCGGCTGCTGCGGCTGAAGTTTATCTCTTTCCTGTATCCGACAAAGGTGCTTTTGAAGCCATGCCTGTTTGGACCGCACAAATTCTTTTGCCCGCTCAAGCGAGACATGCAGAGGCACTGTTACTATTACCGCCTGTGTCGGGGCGATGGTAATCCGCAAATTCCTGGCCCGCCGTGACCGGCGATAGGCAACATTTAGCTGTTGGATTGTTTCGTCCATTATCTTGCGGCGGCAAGGGCACCGGTCAGGGTAACGGTGCCTTCGTAGAGCGCTCGGCCAATTATGGCGCCGGCAACACCGGCGGCTTTGAGAGTTTTGACATCTTCAACCGTTGTTACCCCGCCGGCGGCGATGATGGGAAGCTTGACCGCTTCGACTAATTGCTGGGTTCGTTCGATATTCGGTCCGGCCAGCATTCCGTCCTTGCTGATATCGGTACAAACAATGGCAGCCAGCGGCAAATCGGCACACCTGTTGGCAAAATCCAGTACCGTTTGCCGGCCTTGCTCCAGCCACCCCTCCGTCGCCACCGTACTGCCGCGGGCATCCAGCCCCAAGACCAGTTTATGCGGGTATTTTTGGGCCATTTGACAGAACCAGTCAAACTGCTTGATTGCGCTGCTGCCGAGAATCAGCCGGGTCACGCCCGCATCCAGCATTTTGACAATCGCTTCTTCAGTACGAATCCCGCCGCCGAGTTCAATCATCATCGGCACATTTTTGGCAATCTCGGCCACAACATCGGCATTCACGGGCTGGCCCCGCTTGGCCCCGTCCAGATCGACCACATGCAGCCATGCCGCCCCAACGTCATAAAATTGGCGGGCCTGCGCCACCGGATCGTCATTGTAGTTAATCTGCCGGTCGTAGCGGCCCTGAATCAGCCGGACGCACCGTCCGTTTATCAAATCGATTGCCGGCAATATCTCCATGTGCCAGTCGGGGTCCTTTAGGGTTCGTAAAGCTGCTCGCCGGAAACTACTTTGAATCCATAGGCGGCGATGATTTCTTCGAGGTTGACCTGTCCCGGATTCTCAAACTCCATAAAGCAGATGCCCTGGCGGTCTTTGGGCGAAACAAAGCCGTAGGCGTCTTTGATGTTGACGCCCCGCTCCCACAGGGCTGTCGTCAGTTTGTCCAGGTTGCCGGGCTGGTCTTTTTCCGCAACAACCGCCAGCACGTCTTTGAGTACACAGGCAAACCCCCGGTCGGCCAGTATCAACTGCGCCTTTTCGGGCTTATCGACGATCATTTTCATCAGGCCGAATTCGCCCCGGTCCTGAATCGTAAACGCCCAGATATTCAGATTGTTTTCCAGCAGCACATCGGATATCGATTTCATTCGACCCGGACGATTTTCCAGAAAGATGGTTACTTGTTTGGCCATCGTCAGTTTCCCTCTGAATCGTTAATTTTACAGCTTTTCCCGTTCATCGACTACGCGTTTGGCCTTGCCTTCAAAAACCGGCAGGGCACCGGGTTCATGCAGTTCGATAGACGGATTGATTGTAATCAGCGCCCGCAGACGGTCGCGGATTCTGTTCTTCAGGGCATCCAGGGCATTCAGTTCGCCGGTGAACATCTTGGAGTAAATCTCCACCTTGACGGTCAGCTTGTCCAGCGAGCCGACCCGCGCCAGATGAATCATATAATTGGTGCCCACTTCCGGAATCGACATAATCACTTCCTCAATCTGCGACGGGAAGACATTGACGCCGTTGACAATCAGCATATCGTCCGTTCGCCCCTGGATGCGCGACAGCCGCCGGTGCGTGCGCCCGCATGGGCAGGGTTCCGGATGCACGAATGCCAAATCGCGCGTCCGATACCGAAACAGCGGCATGGCCGACCGCACCAGGTTGGTCAGCACGACCTCGCCCTTTTCGCCGTCCGGAAGCGGCTGCCCCGTCGCCGGATCGATAATTTCCAGGATGTACGCATCCTCCCAGAGGTGCATATCCTGCTTATAGACACATTCAAAGGCCACGCCAGGACCGTTCATTTCGCTAAGACCGTAGGAATTATAGGCATCGATACCGTACAGTTCCTCGAGTTTGAGGCGCGTGTTTTCAGAATAAGGTTCAGCTCCGAGAAACGCCTTTTTCAGATGCAGGTCCTGGGGTCTTGTTTTGAACTCGTTGAGGCGGGAATGAATATGCAGTAGATAGCTGGGCGTGATATGCAGCACCGTGGTCTTAAAATTCTTCATGAGTTGTATCTGGCGCTGGGTGTTGCCGCCGCCGACAGGGATGACGGTCATCCCCACGCGCTCAGCGCCGTAATGCAGCCCCAGGCCACCGGTAAACAGCCCATAGCTCATCATGTTCTGAAATACGTCCTTGCGGGTGCAGCCGGTCGCAACAATGCTTCGTGCCAGTAAATCCGTCCATGCATTCAGGTCTTCCTGCGCCAGGTAAATCACCGTCGGAATCCCCGTTGTGCCGCTGGAAGAATGAATGCGCACCACCTGTTCCATAGCCACGGCCAGGAGGCCTGTGGGGTAATTCTGGCGCAGGTCGTCCTTGGCGGCAAACGGCAGTTTCTGCATATCCGACAGGGATCGGAACTGCTGGGGCGACGAAATGCCCGCCCGCGCCAGGCGATGCTGGTAAAACGGCGTTTTCAGCGCATCGGCGATCCGCTGCTGCATACGGGACACTTGCAGCTGTTCAATGCCGCCGCGAGACATCGTCTCAACTTCTTTATTCCAGAAAGTGACGTTCATTGTATATTCCTAAAAAGTTCTGAATGGCAAAAGTCCGGTTTTTTACAGACCCTGAATATCCCGTTCGCCGACAACCTTGATGGCATTTTGGCGAAGAACCTGGTGGGCGTATTCAGGATTGTCGAACCGAAATACCAGCAGGGCATTTTCGGAAAACTTTTCAACAAACCCATACATATACTCGACGTTGACATCATGGTCGGCCAGAATCCCCAGCACACGAGCCAGGCCGCCGGGCTGATCGGGTATTTCCACCGCCACCACCTCGGTCTGGTTGGCCGTGACGCTGTTTCGCCGGAACAGTTCAATCGCGTCGGCAGGCCTGTCAACCACTATCCGAAGCACACCGAAGGCCTCCGTTTCGGCAATGGTCAACGCCCGGATATTGATGTCCGCCTTTCCCAGCATCGAGCAAATCTCATACAAACGCCCTTTTCGATTTTCCAGAAATACGCTGATTTGTGTGATCTTCATCGCTTTATCCCTTAAATTGAAACCACCGATTTCACCGAACCTTAACCATGAAGTCCAGAAAGAGCATGAAGGTTTTATTTTTTCTCGCTCTTCGTGGTTTCATTTTTTTACAACTGCCGTTTATCGACAACGCGTTTGGCCTTGCCTTCGCTTCGCTGAATCGTTTTGGGCTCAACCAGTCTGACTGTCACGCCGATAGACAACACCGCCTCGATTTCCTTTTTGATTTTCTTTTCCAGCGACCGCATCTGTTTGATTTCGTCGGAAAAGATTTTTTCATCCACTTCAACCATAATTTCCACTTCGTCAAGCTGATGGGCCTGGCGGTCAATGACAATCTGATAATGCGGCTGAGTGCCCTCGATGCCCAGCAGGACCTCTTCGATCTGCGAGGGGAACACATTGATGCCGCGCACCACAATCATATCGTCCGTGCGACCCTTGATCTTGCTGGTGCGGGGGCTGGTGCGGCCGCACCGGCACGGCTGGGTCGTCATGCTCACAATATCCCGCGTGCGATAGCGAATCAGCGGAATCCCCTCTTTGGTCAGTGTCGTAATAACCAGTTCCCCGTCTTCGCCGTCCGGCACAGGCCGGCCGGTATCCGGGTTGATAATCTCGGGATAAAAAACATCCGAAAAGATGTGCAACCCGTCCTTGTAATGACACTCCTGCGATACGCCGGGGCCGATGATTTCGCTGAGGCCATAGACATCCGTGGCCAACATATTCCACGTTCCCTCAATCTCGCTGCGCATGGATTCGCTCCACGGTTCGGCCCCGAAGATGCCGATGTTCCAGCTGGATGTGCGCGGGTCGATGCCTATCTCACGGGCTTCTTCGGCCATGTAGAGGCAATAACTGGGTGTACAGCACAGGATTCGCGGCTTGAAATCCTGCATGATTTTAAGCTGGCGTTTGGTCTGTCCCGATGAGGTCGGAATGATCGTCAGCCCCATTTTCAGCGCTCCGTAATGGAATCCCAGCCCGCCGGTAAACAGTCCGTAGCCGTAGGCGATCTGCACGGTGTCATCCGTCCGGGCGCCAGCGCAGCACAGCGTTCGCGCCATCACCTCCGACCACAGTTCGATGTCGTTGCGGGTATAGCCGACCAGCGTAGGATTGCCTGTCGTGCCGCTGGAGACGTGGATTTCCACCAGCGCCGTCCGCGGCACGGAAAACAAACCGAAGGGGTAATTGTCCCGCATGTCGATCTTATTGGTAAAGGGCAGTTTGGTGATGTCGTCAATGGAGCGGATGTCCGACGGGTTAACGCCGTGTGCGTCAAACTTTCGGCGATACACGGAGCATTTATCATAGACATACCGGCACAGCTTGACCAGGCGTTCGGACTGAAGGTTCTTCAAATCCTCCAGCGGCATGGTTTCAACAGGTTCATTCCAAATCATAACCTACTCCCTGCAAAAATATCGCATATCCGACGTTAAAAATTAAAATTAAAGAATCAGCCTTCAGCTGACAGCTATTTAATTTTTGATTTTTTATTTTATTACAAGGCCCTGGGCCCGTTGAAAGACCTGTTTGTTTTCGTCAAGAATCTTCGGAGAGAATACCGTTTCCATTGCCTTTTGCCAGCTTGGACCGGAGATCGGCAAAAACACGCTCAGCACCCCCATCAGGGCGGTATTAACGTGTTTTGGATTCTCGACCATCGCCTCCGCTCGTTTGAGATACTCGACCAGGTCCGTGCCGCCGGATTTTAGAAACATCACAAGACGCGGATGCTCATCGGCATGAAAACACAGCAGAAAATCCGCTTGTCCCGGGCCGATCAGCGGCGAATAAATTTTCTTTCCGAATCGGACGTGCGATTCCACCGAGCCGCCGCGCTGACTCATTCCGTGAACCTCCGACTTTTTGACATGATAACCGTCATACATCGCCGCCCAGCCCAGCAGTTCTGACGCCTTGATAATCCCCTGTCCGCCGATGCCCCCGAAAGTAATGTTATAGTATGCCTGTTTCTTCATTGGTTGCCGTCCGTCTTTATCGTTTAATGAGTTTGCACGGGTGAGCGGCGATGATTACGCTGAGGGCGTCTTCGTTGATGCGTTTGGAGACCAGTTCCTCCAGTTCCCTGACATTGCCCGCCGGGTCAATCACATCCACATGGTCTGCCCCGCAGACCTCACAAAGCGCCTTCAAATCCAGCCGTTTGGTAGGTTCATTGCGGATGGTCAGCCCTGTACCGGGGTGATTCTGGCCGCCCGTCATCGCCGTCGTGGAGTTATCCAGGATAAAAATAATCCCTTTCGCCTTATTATAAGCGGCGTTAATCAGCCCGGTAATACCGGAATGCACGAATGTCGAATCGCCGACAATCCCAACGATTTTCTGGTCAGGATGCGCCCGGCGGAGGCCTTCGTTGAAGGTTACGCCCGCCCCCATGCAGATGCAGGTGTGCAGCGTCGAAGTGGGCGGCAGCGCCCCCAAGGTATAACAGCCGATGTCGCCGGCCACGAACAATCCCAGCTTCTTGAGTACCGAAAACGATGCCCAGTGCGGACAGCCCGCACACAACCGCGGCGGACGAGCGGGCAGTTTGGGGACATTTTTGGGCCTTCCGTTGATGACATCCTCAATCACACCGGGGCCTAATTCACCCGTGCGGAACGAGGGATGCTTGGTCCGGGCCTTTTTGATGCCCAACTGCCTGACATGGTCTTCAATAAACGGGTCCAGCTCCTCCACAACAACCAGTTTTTTGACCTTTTTGGAAAATTCGGCAATCTTCGCATCGCAGAATGGGTACAAAAACCCAAGCTTCAGGAAGGATGCGTCCGGCCGGACCTCTTTGAGGTAATGGTAACTGATGCCGGAGGTGATAAACCCCAATGACGGGTCATTGATTTCCATTTTATTCAGTTTGCTTTTTTCGGAAACGGCCTGCAATCGGGTCAGCCGACCCTCGATAAAATCATGCCGTACGCGGGCATTGGCGGGCACCATTACATATTTTTGAATGTTGACAGCCAATTTCACCGGCTGACAGGGGGTGCGCTGTCCCAGCAGGACATCTTCTTTGGTATGCGATATCCGGGTCGTCATTCGGATAATGACGGGGGTGTCGAATTTTTCACTGAGCGCAAACGCTTCGGCCACAAAAAGCTTTGCTTCGGCCGGGCTGGACGGTTCCAGAACCGGCAGCTTGGCATAGATGCCCACCCAGCGTGTATCCTGCTCGTTCTGGGACGAATGCATCCCGGGGTCATCGCACACGACAACCACAAAGCCGGCCTGGACGCCCGTGTACGCAGAGGTCATCAGCGGGTCCATCGCCACATTCAGCCCCACATGCTTGCAGGCAAACAAACTCCGGACCCCGCCGACAGCGGCGCTGTAGGCGACTTCGTAAGCAACCTTTTCATTGACCGACCACTGAACATCCAGCTCCGGATAAAGGGACAGGGCTTCCAGAATTTCGGTCGAGGGAGTACCCGGATAGGCACAGGCCACCGACAGGCCGGTTTCCCAGGCCCCACGGGCCAGCGCTTCGTTGCCGGAGAGAAATGCCTTCTGAACAGATGTTTTCTTAGCCATAAAATTCCTGAACTCTGGTTTTCGCTGTATCCGCATTCAAGTTTCAGAGCTTAAAAGGATACACAATTCGGGACATCCAGTCAAGATAAAATGCAATTTCAGCCCCAAAATGCGAATTTTGCCGGTTTGGCGCATAAAAAAGGCCCGGCATACGCACCGGGCCAAGGAGATCAAAAAAGCTCTTAAATGAGCCATTGATTTTTAGAACGTCCATTCCACATTCACTCGGGCAAAATAGGCATCGTCGGTGCTGGGGCTTTCGTAATAGGTGCCCGGAATGAAGTAATCGAGCATAAAATGCGTCTTGAAGTTCTTGCAGCAACTATAGGTGGCGATGGCGCTGATCATCTGGCCGCGGAAGTTGTCACCGCTGGAGAAAGTCATAGGGGCAGGACTACCATATTCGCTATTTTCATCCGCCCACAACAGGTTGTAATCCGTGGCAATCGTCCACACTTCTGACGGCTTGAAGCTGTGTCCAAAGCCCAAACGATGCAGGTTGGTTACTTCGCCCAGAGCGCCCTCAAACGTCCACAGGTACGACTGCAAATCGCCGCCGCGCTGGGTCTGCGGCCAGTCGCCCCACAGGGTATCGAATTGTTCATCACCGCTGCTGTCAGGATCGTTACCGGATAGATATTCGTAACCGGTATGCAACTCATTTTTCAGACTATCATTAAAGGAATACATCAACTTATTATTCGTCCCCAAACCCTGGAGAGAAGCCCCATTGCGGTCGCCCCACTGTTTGGCCACTTCGGCACTGTAGGACCAGTTATCGTCCAGCGGTCCCGCCAGCCGTCCGCCAATCGTATGAATGTCGGCGTTCTGACCGCCCGGACTGTAGGTAGTTGCCCAATCGGATGCTTCCTCATTCTTATAGATGTAGTACACTTCCTGCTGCTGGCCGCTGTCGGTTTTGTTGGTCAAGTAGCCAATAAAGCCCCGTTCGTCGCCCTTTTGGGTCAAGTGACGCCTGTCCTGAACCGCATGGTGATTGAAGGGCTTGAGGTATTCCTCTTCGTCATCATATTGCTGAATATAAATCAAATCCAGTTTCGTCTTCTCAGACAGGTCATACTGGGCGCGAATCGCATCAAAGAAGATGGTTCTCGAACCATCGCCGGGCGTACCGTCCAGCACCAACCAGCCGGTGCCCAGAATGATATCCTGACGGCCAACCGTCAAAGTCAGCGGCAGGTCAAAAGCGTTGCGGAACTGGAGGTTCAGGTTATCAAAAATCGCCTCGTCAAAGTCGTAATTCCTTTCCGCAAAGAAAGGATAAGGGGTAAAGTCATCTTCCGGATTACTGCCATGTCCCCAGAATTCCCACGTCAGGCGGCTATTGAAGGTGACATCATCGGTCAGTGCCCACTTGGTGGACCACCGTGTGCGATACCGCTGCCAATGATAGTTATTCAATTCCTTCCCGTCCGTGTCGCCCCATTGGTCATTCAATGAAAAAAGATTGCTTGCGTACACTTCACGCAACCGGATGTCCAGCCCCATCGAAAGCCAATCCGTGGGGTTATGAAAGTTCTTCATAAACTCCGAATCATTTTCGTGCCAGTGTTTGGCCTGTGGCTGTACATACGCTTCCGTTCGGGCTTGCTGAGCGGTATCCGCTGCCGCTGCAAAGGATGCCATGCCGGCAACCATTACCCCAATAACGAATCCTGCAATCACCTTACCTGATTTCATGCTGTTCTCCTTATTCATTTCTGTTAAACCCACTTTACTCTTTATGGTATTTTCCCGATGCCTGTATTTTGCATGACTCCTTTGTCTTCTATCCCAAGCATAATAACTCCATATTCAATGCCAGACAAAAACAAGACAAAATACATCCCGATAAAAAACGTTTCTACGCATAATAACAACCGTAAACTACGAATCAATAAATTTTTTGCCAATTTTTTATAATTTTCGTCATTTTGGACTCAAACAAGTGAATTTTTTCACGCTTTTTGTGATAATTTGTGATTTGTTTTCACAACAAAGATGTCTTTATCCAACCTCCTGCAGAAGCCGCATCGCATTTGTGTAAAAGAACTTTTCCAGGATATGATGTGGTAAATCCAGTTTTTTATAGGACTGAATTGTCTTGGCCTGATCTGTCCACGGCGAATCCGTTCCAAAAAGGATGTGGTCGGGGGAATGTTTTAAGAGAAGATCGCGGGCTCGGGCCGCTCCGAGGTATTCCATCGACCAGGAAACCTCCATCGCAATCGGTTTGCCGAGCACTAATTGTTCCACCTGATCCCACTGCTGCCAGCCGCCCAGATGCGTAGCAACAAACTTCAGCGAAGGAAACGCCTCCAGCAACCGAAGAATTTGCCGAGGCGATGCCCGTTCAATGCGCTCAAAAGCAATGTCGTAGCCGGTATGCACGGTCACCAGCAGCCCTTTGTCACAGAGGGCCTGCCAGAAGGCAGACAACGCCGGATCATCCAGAAAAAACGACTGATAATACGGATGCAGTTTAACCCCCTTAAAACCCGCATCGGCTACCCGTTCAATCCGCTCCAAGGCCGCCGGGTCTTGCGGATGAATCGATGGAAGCGGGATAATCCGCTCGGAGGCAATCTGGCAACACCAGTTAAAAATCGGCTCAAACTGTTCCGGCCGGGTCGCAATACAGCACAGAACGCTTTTTTCAATCCCGTTTTGCTCCATTGACTCCAGCAGCGACGATAGCTTGCCATCCAGATAGGAATGAACTTCTGCACATTCCGACTTCAACTGCCGCATCGCCCGTTCGGCCAGCGCATCCGGGAATGCATGGGTATGAAAATCAATAATCTTGCCCGACATCGTTTTTCCCCTGCGGTCATCGGAACCCGCCGCATCAATAAAAAAGGCCCGGAATAGCCGGGCCTTCAAATCACAGAACAATCACATCAGCAGGGTTTAACCTGCGTTGCTTCCAGTCCCTTTTTGCCCTGTGCGGGTTCAAACTGAACTTTCTGACCGTCCTTTAATGTCCGAAAGCCCTCCGTCACGATATTGGAGTGGTGCACGAACAAGTCCGCCCCGCCATCTTCCGGAATGATAAACCCAAAACCTTTTTTCTCGTCAAACCACTTAACCGTACCGACTGCCATAAAACCACTCCTTGGGCTTACTGCCCAATCAAAAACCATTCCCCTTCACCATTTTACAAGAGCCGGCCCGAAGGGAAAAAGGCGACTCTTTATTACCCAAACTCATTAGAACTCACATTTTTGAAAAGGCAACTAAAATTTTTTACAATTTTTAATCCCCAATACAGGGGCCGCGATGTCTTGTTTTTGCCAATTGTTGATTCAAGCACCTATTCGCCCCCCTTATCCCGGCCGGAGCGCGCCTGCTTTATTTTGGCGCGGGCACTTTTGTCCTGCAATCGTTTTTCGACCGCCCGTTTCGGCACGGACGTCTTCTTTCGCATCCGCACCGGTTTTAAGGCCGCACGAATCAGATCCGCCATCCGTTCCATCGCCGTGTTGCGGTTGGCAACCTGCGACCGATATTGCTGGCACGACACCTGCAGAATGCCCTGCTTGTCGATCCTGGCTTTCAGCGCTGTCCGCAGTTTATTTTTCTGTGCTTCGGAAAAGCAGGGACACTTCGCAATGTCCAGAAACAGATGCACCTGCGTATTGAGTTTATTGACATGCTGGCCGCCGGGACCTGAACTGCGGGAATAGGAGGCCTCCAAATACTGCGAAGGAATAATCAGACGGGAATTAATGACAAGGTCTTCCATGACATCCTCATCGCCGGGCTGTTATGTGACAAACCGGTACCCTTCCCCGTGCACTGTTTTGACCAAGGTTCGGGATTTTCCAAGTTTTTTACGCAATGCCGCCACATGCACATCCACAATGCGTTCATTATAATTTTCTTCCACGGTGCCTATTTCCGTCAATAACTGCGTCCGTGAAAGGATATTGCCCCCTGCTTTGACCAGCGACAGGAGAATCGTAAATTCGGCGGGCGTTAAATCGACCGGATTGCCTTCGGCAAAAACCTGCCGCTGCTCGGGAAAAATACGCACCGGGCCGGCCTGCAGAATTTCCTTAACAGCCGCCGACTCCGGGTACGCCCGCCGGAGCACCGCCTCTATTCGCGCCAGCAGCACCCTGGTACTGAACGGCTTGGTGATATAATCGTCCGCTCCAACGCTCAATCCGACAATGATATCCGTTTCACTGTCTTTGGCCGTCAGCAGAATAATCGGGATATGTGCCGTTGATGTCTCATTTTTCAGCCGGGTTGTCAGTTTGATCCCGGAAATATCACCCAGAATAATATCCAGCAGGATTAAATCCGGCTTTTCGGCGGCGATCATCGACAGCGCCTCGGTCCCGCTGGCGGCGGTTCGAACGGCATACCCTTCCTGGCCCAAGGCCATGCTCAGCAGTTCCAACAGATCCCTCTGGTCATCGACAACTAAGATTTTTGCGTTCATCGAATCAAAAACCGTAAAATACGTCTTTTCGCGGCGATTTTATCGAACCTTCTACACGCATCCGCTCAAAAGTGTATCGGTATTTAAGGAGCCGGACTGTAATAAATAAGGCAAAGGGTAAAGGAATGCATGCTGCCAAGCCCGCGTTCCATTATTTACGAGGGGCGGAGACGGTTTCGGGGGTAATAAGGACTTCGAAAACCTTCCCGCGGCGGATGCGGCGCACATTAAACTCCAAATGTTCGGTTTTGAGCCGGTGGTCAACGGCAGGGACATGGCCGATTTGCCTGATGAGCCAGTCCGACAGATTGCCGTCCGCGGCAAGAAGAGGCATAGCCAGCTTTTCAGCCAGGTTTCGCATCAAAACACCGCCGCCGACAATCCAGACGCCCTTGCTGAGCGGGTGAATCATCCGCGGCAGTTTATCGAATTCATCCTCAAGTTCGCCGACGAGTTCTTCCACAAGGTCTTCCAGCGTAATCAGTCCGATGGTGTGCCCGGCGGCATCCTGAACAAGCGCCATGTGTTCGTGGTCGTCCACAAAGGCCTTCATCAACTGCTGACAGGAGGTTTCTTCACGGACAAACCGCAGCGGTCGAATAATGCCCTTCAGCGTCGGATCGGCGGGGTTGGTTCGCACCCGATAGACCAGTTCCTTGAAATTGACATAGCCGATGACCTTGTCGCGGTCTTTGCCTTCCATAACCGGAAAGCGGGTATGAGGGTCCAGATGGGCCGTAATAATGGCATCGCCGAGCGATTGCGAGCTTGATAAAAATGTTATCTGCTCGGCCGGAATCATCAGGTCTTTGGCCGTTTTGCGGGAAAGCAGCGTAGCGCTGGTAATAATCGTCGCCTGCTTGGCGGAAATCTGCTTGGCCAGTTGAGCATAGCCAACCAGCGCAACAATTTCATCCAGAGGGGCTGTTTGGTCGGCCGTGCGTTTTTTCTCAAACGGGCGGTTTATGAATTGCAGCAGCGCGATGACCGGCCGCAGAACAACAATCAGAATCCGAAGCGGCACAGCGCCGCATTCGATAACGAGGACATTAAAGTGTACGCCCACGGATTTGGGCAATATCTCGGTAAACTGCAGCATCAGATAGGTAAAAATCCCGGAACAGAGGCCGATGAATTTTCCCCCGAACAGCAGGGCGACTTCAGCGCCGACGACGGTGGCTCCAACCGTGTGGGCAACCGTGTTGAGGGTCAGAATCACCGTGATGGGCAGCTCGATCTGTTCCTTGAAGCCGCGGATAATGCCGCCGATTTTGGGTCTGCGTTTTTCCAAGGCCGCCAGTTCGCCGGGCGACAAGCTCAACAGCGCCGCTTCCAGCAGCGAACAAACAAACGAAACGCTGAACGCCAGCAATGCACCCATGACAAGAACGACAATACTGCCTTCCGAGATCATCGCTTTACCCGCAATTCAATTTCTGATTGAGCAGTTGAGACACGATTTTGGGGTTGGCCCGGCCGCCGCTTTTCTGAATAACCTGCCCCATCAGAAAGCCGACCGCTTTTTTGGCTTTCTTGGGATTGGTTTTGGCATCCTCGACGGCTTCGGCGTTTTCGGCCAAAACGGCCTCGATGAGAGCTTCAATCTCCCCCGCATCGCTTTTCTGAATCAGGTTCTTCGCCTCGGCAATCTGTACGGGATCGCCGCCGTTAGCCGCCATCTCTTCAAAAATGGCTGTTGCAGCAGTGGCGCTGATTTGACCTGCATCGACCATTTGCGCTACTTTAGCCAGGTTTTCAACGCTAACGCCTAACTGATCGACCGTTACCCCTTTCTCATTTGCCAGTTTCAGGCCGGTTTGGGTCAGCAGGTTGCAGACGCGCTTGGCATCAGCGCCCAATTTGACGGTCGTATCGAAAAATTCCGCCGTTGCGCGATCGGCGGTCAAAACACCCGCATCGTAGTCGCTCAGGCCGTACGCTTTAACAAACCGCTGCTGCATTTGAATCGGCAATTCGCACAGCCGGGACTTAATGTTGTTCAGCCATACATTATCCACTTCGACCGGCACAAGGTCCGGGTCGGGGAAATAACGGTAATCGTGGGCCTCTTCCTTTTCCCGCTGCAGGAAGGTCGTTTGGGTGTTATCATCCCAGCCGTAGGTACTCTTGTTGCCCATCTGCAGGGTCTTTCCAGTTTCCTTAAACTCATAGAGTTGGCGTTTGACTTCGTAGGCGATGCTGCGTTCAATCGCCCGGAAACTGTTAAGGTTTTTAATCTCGCTGATGGGCGTTTTGAAAACCTGTCCGTTGCGGGTGACATGCAGGTTGACATTGGGTTCAAACCGCATGTGGCCCTTTTGCATGTCCGCCTCGGAAACGCCCAGGAACCGGACGATTCGCTGAAGTTCGCGTGCCAGCGCGCCGACTTCTTCTGGGCTGTTCATGTCCGGCTCAGTAACAATCTCCAAAAGCGGCGTGCCAGCACGGTTCAGGTCAATCGCCGAGAAATTACCCAGCGTATGGATGTTCTTGCCCGCGTCTTCTTCCAGATGCGCCCGCCGAATACGGATTTTTTTGGTGACGCCGTTTCCGGCCGGGATTTCGATGTAGCCGTGCTCGCTGAAGGGCAGGTCATACTGGCTGATTTGGTAGTTTTTCGGCAGGTCGGGGTAATAATAACTTTTGCGGTCCCATTTGGTAAAGGGGGCAATTTCACAGTTCAGCGCAAGCCCCGTCAAAATGGCAAACTCCAGCGCCTGCCTGTTCATCACCGGCAGCGTCCCCGGCATCCCGATGCAGACCGGGCAGACATGCGTATTGGCCGTGTCGCCATACACCAGTTCACAGCCGCAGAACATCTTGGTCCGCGTCGCCAGATGAACGTGAATCTCCAACCCAACGATTATCTTGTATTCCAAATCCATTGGTCAATTCCTATTTTACCATGAAGCACATAAAGCCCGCGAATGTTATTTTTCTCCATATTCTTCCTGACCTCCAGGGTCAATTGAGCGGTTTTCTTGCGTGCCAGTCCGTCTGCGATTCGTACATCCGGGCGATACGCAAGAGTTTATCCTCACTGAACGGCGCCGAAACAATCTGCAAGCCGATCGGCAGCTTGTTCTCGTCAAAGCCGCAGTGAATGCTGATGCCCGGCACGCCCGCCAGATTCACCGCAATCGTATAAACATCCGCCAGATACATCTGGAGCGGATCGTCGGTTTTTTCACCGATTCGAAAGGCCGTCGTCGGGCTGACCGGCAGCATCAAACAGTCGGCCTGCTCAAACACCTTCGTGAAATCGCCGCGAATCAGGTTTCGCGCCTTCAGGGCCTTGAGGTAATACGCATCGTAGTAGCCGCTGGACAGGGCGTATGTGCCCAGCATAATCCGGCGTTTGACTTCCTGGCCGAAGGCTGCCTCCCGCGATTTGGAATAGACCTCGACATAATCCTGTGCATTTTTGCTTCGGTAGCCGTAATGCACCCCGTCATAGCGGGCCAGATTGCTCGACGCCTCGGCAGTGGCGATGATATAGTAAGCACCGATGGCATAGTCAAAATGCGGCATTTGAATTTCGATAATCCGTGCCCCCAGCGACCGATAAAGATTCAATGCCTCCTGCAGCGCCTTCTGCACGGAGGCATCTGCACCTTTGTTTAAATGTGGAACCGTCGCGATGTTAAGTCCCGCAATGGGGGTTTCCAATTGGTCCAAATAATCCGGCACCGGCGCCATTGTTTCAGGGACAGAAGTGCTGTCGCGTTCGTCATGACCGGCAATTACATTCAGCAGCAGCGCCGCATCCGTAACGTCTTGAGTTAACGGGCCGATTTGGTCTAAACTGGAACCGTAGGCGACTAATCCATAACGGGACACCCTGCCATACGTCGGCTTTAAACCCGTAACTCCGCAAAATGACGCGGGCTGGCGGATTGAGCCGCCGGTATCCGAACCCAGCGATCCAAAGCATAATCCCGCCGCGACCGCCGCCGCCGAACCACCGCTGCTGCCGCCGGGCACACGCAATGTATCCCACGGATTGACGGTTCGCTTGAGGCCGGAGTTCTCCGTGCTGGACCCCATTGCAAATTCGTCCATGTTGGTCTTACCGATAATGACCGCATCGGCAGCATTGAGTTTTTCAACAACATGGGCATTGTAAGGGGCATGAAAATTTTCAAGTATCTTCGAGGCACAGGTCGTCGCCCCAAATGCGGTGCACATATTATCTTTAATCGCTATCGGCACACCCGCCAGCGGGCCAACCGGCCGGCCTGCGGCGATTTTTTCATCGATTTGTCGGGCCTGCTCTATCGCCCGCTCTTTGCGCAGTGAAAGATACGCCCCAATCGCCGGTTCGTATTTTTCAATCCGCTCAAAAACGAAGTTTACGGCTTCGGTGCTTTTAATCTGCCCGCAGGCAATCTTGTCCCTTACCTGTTTAAGAGTATCCATTTTTTTCCTGTGTTATTTGGAATGCGACAACAGCCATTGATAGAGTTGGTCGTTGTTGTAGGTTTGTGTCCATGAATCATGGTCCGCTTCGGGATAGATGGTCAGTTTGGCATTGCCTCCCATGCTGTTGACGGCATCAACCATTTCCTGCGAACGCTGCACAGGCACAACGGGGTCTTGGGCTCCGTGAAATGCCCAGACCGGAATATCTTTCAGATTTTTAGCCAGGTAGGGCTGACCACCGCCGCAGATGGGCACAACCGCGGCAAACCGTTCCGGATACATACCGGCAATAGCCCACGCACCGTAGCCGCCCATGCTCAGACCGGTCAGATAGATACGGCGGGTGTCCACTGGATAGCGTTCGACCGTTTCATCAATCAGCGCCATGACAGGCTCTCCCATATACGGCCACCATTTATCCGCCGGACACTGCGGCGAAATAACGATGAACGGAAGATCTTTTCCCTGTTCGACCAGTTTGGCCGGACCGTGAATCTTGACGCGGCTGATATCGCTACCGCGTTCGCCTGCTCCATGCAGAAAGACCAGCAGCGGCCACGATTTCTGTTCCTTCTCAAAATCCCCGGGCAAATAAAGCAGGTAATCCATTTTCATCGCAACCGGACGGTTGAGGACCTGGGGATATTGTCCCGGCTGGGAAATAGTATCCGCCGGACGCTCCTGTTTATTCATACACCCGCTCAGCACATAGACTCCCGATAAACAGATTAACAGATTCTTCATCTTCATGGACGATTCCTTCCCTTTGCTGAGTTTCATCAAGCGCCTGAGCCGTCATCTAATATTTTGGGGACTTTGAAGTATTCATCGTATCGTTCGGGGGCGTTGGCCAGCGCCTGGTCATTGGTCAGAGACGGGCGAGGAATGTCTTGACGCAGAACATTATGCACCGGCAGGCAGTGCGCCAGCGGCGCAACGTGATCGGTCTTCAGCTCGTTCAGCTTTTCAATATAGTCCACAATCGCGCTGAGCTGAGTGCTGAATTGTACGATTTCGGCATCGCTCAATTCCAGCCGGCTCAGCAGGGCAACCCGCCGAACCTGCTGCTCATCAATCTTTACCGCCATAATCTCTCCTTGTTTTTCATCCGCAGATTTTACCCCTATAACACAGATTATTTTAACCCCTGAGGATACCAAGTACACTGATTTTATTTATGTTTCCTTTCTCGGCGTCTTTCGTGTCCTTGGCGGTCCTTTTTTTAACCCGGGGAATCTGTCGGCGGACTAAAATAAAAAAGCGAGGCCGAAAAACAGGCCTCGCCTTACATGCGAATTGTTAAAGAATGCGCCCTTGGCTGCGTTAGCTGGCTGCCTGTTCAGCGGGCTTGTAATTGCGTTTGGGGGGCTTGACCACCAAACCCATCCGCAGGGCCTTGGTCGATACCCGAACACGGCACACTTTGCCGTCAATCACCGCGCGAACTTTCTGGACATTGGCCTTGAATTTCCGCTTGGTTACGCCGGTTGTCTTGATACCGACCCCGCCCAGATACTTGGCCTTGCCGCGGCGGGCAATGCTTCTGCCGGTCGTTGTTTTCTTGCCTAAAAAATAACATTCTCGTGCCATGCTAAACTCCCAAATCGTTCGGTTTCAACCTTGCGGCTGATAATTTCACATTTCAATCATGCCAAAGCCCCACAAATATAGATGTTTGCATTACTTTTTCAAGTACTTTTTTTGACAATTTTTTAAGCCCTCTTTAATTTTTGGCCTTTTAGGTCGATTTTACTTGATTTTCACGCTGAATTCACTACCTTGACTCATAAATGGAAACAGAAAAACAGCTCGAAAACAAGCCAAAATGCGTCCTTATTACCGGCTGTTCAAGCGGCTTTGGATTTTTAGCCGCACTTGGGGCAGCCCAAAACGGCTTCGATGTAATCGCTACCATGCGAAATCTGGACAAAAGTCAGCCGCTTAAAACTGCCCTTTCATCGGCCAACTTGTCTGCCAGAATCGAACAACTGGATGTAACAAGCCCTCAATCCGTCGCCGATTTCGCAAAAAAGAGCGGGCCGGTCGACATTCTTGTCAACAATGCCGGCATTCTGATTACCGGCTCTTTTCTCGACCAGACAGAAGCGGAAATGCGGAAAATCTTTGAAACCAACTATTTCGGGATTGTGAACCTCACCCGTGCCATCGCCCCTGGCATGATGGAGCGTAAAACCGGCCGCATTATCAATATCGCCTCTCTGGCCGGACTGGTGGGTCACCCTTTCAACGCCGCCTATGCTGCCAGCAAACACGCCTTGGTTGGCTTCACCAAATCCATCCGGGTGGAATTAGCCCCCTTCGGAATCGATGTGATTTCAATCGAACCGGGTTATCACCGAACTGAAATTATCGGCGCCAATGCCAACCAATCCGACAATTTCTATAACCGCCAAAGCCCAATGTTTACCTGGAACCGCGGTTTTCTGCGGGTTATGTTCGAAGAAATTCTGCCGCGCGCCGGTCATCCCCAGGATGTGGCCGACCTGATTCTTAACCTCATGACCGCCAAAAAACCAAAACCGCATTATATAATCGGAAAAGACGCCCGGTTTGCCGCAACCCTCCAATGGCTCGGGTTTGGCCCCTGGCTTGAACGCAAGGTCGTCCGTAAAATCCGCCGGGCAACCCGCCTGGAAAATAAACGCGAAGAAGAAAAAAAATCCCGTCGAACCAAAGGCCGTGCGGATCGTATCCAGGCGGATTTATAAAACCGCGTTCTTCAAAGAACAATGGCACGGCCGCGCTTTGCCGTGAATTGCTGCAAGTAAGGATACGTTTCGGATGCAACCAAAGATACTGCTTATCAATCCGCCGATTTATGACTTTTCTGCCTACGACTTCTGGCTCAAACCGTACGGCCTGCTACAAGTTGCAGGCCTGCTGCGCTCATTCGCCAACCTGTCCCTGTTTGATTACCTGGACCGGCTGCATCCGGCCTTTGCCCCCTCGGGCCGCATAAAAACCGACACATACGGACAAGGCCCTTATCCCCAGCAGCAAATCCCCAAGCCCGACGTTCTGAAGGATATCCCCCGTTATTATCGCCGATTCGGGATTGACCGCACCGTTTTTCAAAAATTTCTATCCGAACAAGGCCCGTTTGATGCCGCTCTGATACAAACGATGATGACCTATTGGTACCCCGGTGCCAAAGAAGTCATCGAAGATGTTCGATGCATTTGCCCCGACGCCAAAATTGTTTTAGGCGGCTTCTATGCCACGGCCTGCCCGGAACACGCCCGCACCCTTGATCCGGATGCCGTTGTTGTCGGCAGCGATCTGACGCCGCTCTGGCAGGTACTGCGAGAGCGGCCGACCCTCGGATGGCAGCCGCCGGCGTGGGACTTGTACCCCCTGCTGCGAACCGCCGCCATTAAACTGACCACCGGCTGTCCTTTCAAATGCAGTTATTGCTTTGTGCCCCAATCAGGGCAGACTTTCGGCGTCCGGCCAATGGGAGAGTGTATTGAAGAAATAAAACATCTGGTCCGGCTGGGCGTCGAAAACATCGCATTTTATGACGACGCCCTGCTCTACCAACCGCAACAAGCCATCTTTCCGTTCCTTCGCCATGTCATTGAGAGCGGCATCCGTGTCAATTTTCACACCCCCAATGCTCTTCATGCACGATTTTTAACGGCGGAAACGGCCGAATTGATGGTTCGGTCTGGATTTAAGACGTTTTATCTCGGCTATGAAAGCAGTGCCGAGGCATTCCACAAGGCCGCCGGAACTCTAAAGGTAGTTTCGGATGACCTTGAACGGGCCGTGCGATATCTGCATAATGCCGGAGTAAACCCAAACGCTATCTGTGCCTATGAAATACTCGGCCATCCTCGGACTGATATTCAGCAACTCAACGATTCAATGAAATTCGCCCACACCCTTGGAATTCGTGTGATGCTGAGCGATTTTTCGCCGATTCCAGGGACGCCGGACGGCGAACTATGCCGGGCCTATACTGACTTGGATGAACCGCTCAATCACAACAAGACGGCTTTCCCTGTCCGTTTTCTGGGAAAAGAAAAAATCAACTGCTATAAACAACTCTGTCGAAACCTGAACAATCTGCCTGCCAAATACTCATAATT
>JAKEGM010000097.1 GCA_022615575.1 Planctomycetales bacterium | reverse complement strand
AGTTAAGAAAAGGTGTTTGGGAAACAGAGAATTGAGCCGTCTGTCCCTGACAGCCATCGAATCCAATGGTTGGATTCGAAAATCATTGTGCAACGGGCTCTTCATTAGAAAAATCTCAATTGGCGCTGATTCGGTTTGAAAAAATGGGATTTTTGTTACCGCAGACATCATCCCGCAATACCCTCATAACCCTTTGCAACTGAGACGCTTATCAGAAACAGTAAAAACCCGGAATTTTAAAGAAACGTTAAACGTGCGTCAAACCCGTAGAGCCGATGCTCCTTAATATAGGCCGCCACCGCCGGCGGCAGCGCCTCCGGGAGGACATGGCCGCAGGCAAGCTGCCGGCGGATATCGGTGCTGCTCAGCGGGATTTCGGGAGTATGGATGGCGTCTTTTTCCAGCCGGGCAATCTGCGCATCGGAAAAGACGCCTGAAAAACGCCGTATGTCCGGCCGGGGATACCCCGCCCGCATCATCACACAGACGCGGCAGTTCTCCAGCAATTCGGATACCCGGTACCACTTGTCAAAGTCCTCCAACTGGTCAGCCCCAATCAGCCAGAAAAGAACCGCTTCCGGTCCGACCTGTCTGCGAAAAATACGAACCGTATCCAGCGTGTAGCTGGGTTCGGGCCGGCACAGTTCACAATCGCTAACGCCAATGCCCGCCAGCCCCACAATCGCCAGCCGAATCATCGCCAGCCGATGCACACCGTCGGCCTCAAGCCGGCGCTTGTGCGGACTTCGCCGCGCAGGAATGAAGATCAACTGCTGTGCATCCAGCGCCTGCTGCGTATGCTGCGCCACACGCAGATGACCGGTGTGAATCGGATCAAATGAACCGCCGAACAGAATGATTTTTTGGCGATTGTCCATCACGATACCTTCCGAAAAATCGTTGAACTTGCTCATCAAAATTCTACCATGCAAGAAAAAATTTTGCAATTTAACAAAATTTTTAAATTTTTTTTGCACTTTCATCCATCGGCGTTCACTGGCGCTCCGGAAAAAACGCGTCTTCGTTTCCAATCGCTCCGCCTGCAACAGCCGTTTTCTAAAGTACGCATATTTTCAATCCAAACACCCCTTCGGCGGCAAAATCTGTTTGCGCGCTTTCGGCCCGCGTCTATCGCTGCATCCATGCGGCAACCGGAAAAATCGCGGAAGCGTATCGCCTGCCGCCACTTAGCGCCAACGCATCGGGCCTGCCGACGCCATTTTTTATCAAGAAACCCCGTAAATTTTGTCGATAATCGTGTATAATGGCACGCAATGGAATGTAAACTGAATTAATACTCCTGGAAAACGGTCGAAAGGAGGTGACACAGAACCATGGCAAAGAAAGTTGCGAAGAAAAAAGTTGCGAAGAAGAAAGTCGTAAAGAAAAAAGCCACAAAAAAGAAAGTCGCTAAAAAGAAATAAGGGTGTGAGTTTCGACTCCGCTCAAGCGGCAACAAAAGGAGAGCTTCTCATCCACATTTGAAGTTCTCCTTTTTCATTTCCCATACCCCCTTTCCCCCGCCGGCGGTTTTACCGGTCCGCTATCCGTTTGCTTCGGAGAAGATGGTGGTAATGCTGCGCAAAGCGGTGGGCCTCATCGCGGACATATTGAAGCAGTTTCCGCACGGGTGAATGAGCCGGCAGTTTCAGGGAGTTTTTGCGGCCGTGAATGAAGACAATCTCCTCTTTTTTGGCAATCGAAGCCAGCCGGGGCAGTGGCGCATCCATCCGCCCAAAGGCCTCCTCGACAGCGTGCAGTTGGCCGATTCCCCCGTCAATCAGTACCAGGTCCGGCCATAATTCCTGACCTGCCAAGGCGTGTTTATACCGGCGGGTTACGATTTCCTGCAGGCAGGCGTAATCATCTATTCCTTTGACGGACTTGATCTTATATCGCCGGTAACCATCCTTAAACGGCCGTCCGTCAATAAACTGAACCATCGAGCCGACCATTTCGGCTCCCGCCAGATGGGCGATATCAAAACCCTCGATAATGCGGATGGGCTGGTCGGATTCCAACAGGGCTTGCAGTTTGACCAGGGCTTCGGACGGGTCGGCGGCAAAGACCTCCGGCTGAACATCCCTGTCAACCGCGCCGCGTTTGTCAATCGTTTCAATTAAACGAATCCGGTCGCGGTACATCGCTGCCGCTTCAAAATCCAGTCGGCCTGACGCCTCTTCCATCTTCCTCTTTATGTCCTTCACCACCGTCGAGCGCTTCGACCGCAAAAACCGAATCAGGTCCTTGATTTGTGCCCGATACGCTTTCATAGACACTTGATCTGCACACGGGGCAGTGCATTGCCTGATGTTGTACAGAATGCACGGGCGGAAAAACCGGCGTTTTTTATCGTCGCCGCGGATATCCAGCGTACACGTGCGAAACCGATAGATTTTCTGCAGCACCACAATGACCGCCCGCAGGTCGCCCACATTCGTAAAAGGGCCAAACAGCGTGTTTCGGCTGTCCTGCGGATTACGGGTGATATAGGCAGCAGGAAATTCCTGCCGCGTCGTAATTTCCAGATAGGGAAAGGTCTTGGCGTCCTTCAAATCCGAATTGTACGGCGGGTGGATGTCCTTAATGAGCCGGGCCTCCTGCAAAATCGCATCCACCTCGCTGCCGGTTTGGATGTATTCAACCGCGGCCGTTTTGGCAATCATTTCAACAATCCACGGCCCTCGGTTTTCGGCCAGATTCACCCCCGGCTGAAAATAGCTTCCCGCCCGGCTGCGCAGGTTTTTGGCCTTGCCGATATACAGGACCTTCTCGTCGGCATCTTTCATAAAATACAGCCCCGGTCCCGTCGGAAAAGAACGAACCTGCCGGCGAATCTGCTCAATCCTGTCGTGGGATACCCTTTTTGCCATTTCCCTATTGTACCGGATTTGCCCACAAAAGGCAAAACCGCAAAATCTCGACGCAACCAATCCTTATTGGAAGCCAAAAAATTCGGCTTGACGCACCCCGGAATCCCTGCTATACTCCCTCTCCCGTGCATGGGGTATAGTGTAACGGTAGCACGACTGACTCTGGATCAGTTAGTTGGGGTTCGAATCCCTGTACCCCAGTTTTACAAAGCCCTTTGTTGAAAACCCAGCAAAGGGCTTTTTTGTCCAATGTGAACGGCTGCAAATGCTCAAATTCGGCTCTGTACAATTAGATATGCCGTTTATTCAGGCCCCGCTTTCGGGCTACACGGATTACCCGATGCGGATTCTGGCCCGGCGTTTCGGCTGCCCGCTGACCTTTACCGGTGTAATGCTGGACAAAATCGCCCTGCACCATAAGGCCCTCAACAAGCGGAAATTTCAGCCGATGGACGACGAACACCCCGTCGGGGCGCAGATTCTGGGCGATGATCCCGGCGTTATGGCGCAGGCGGCGGAAAAATTTATCGAGGTCGGCTACGACCTGATCGACCTGAATTTCGCCTGCCCCGCCCCTAAGGTGCTGCGCCGTGCCCGCGGCGGCCATCTGATGCAGAAGCCGTCCTTTATCCGCGAAACGTTCCTGCGGACGCGCGAAAAGGTAAATCGCCCTGTTTTTATGAAAATTCGCGCCGGCTACGACGGCAGCCAGGCGGCCGAAGACGATTTCTGGACAATTTGCCAAAATGCCGCTGCCGACGGCGTCGATATGCTGGCGATTCACGGGCGAAGCGTTGTCCAGAAATACCGCGGCAAGGCCGACTGGACCCGCATCGCCGAGGTCAAAAAACGCTTTCCGTCTCTGATTGTTTTCGGCAGCGGCGATGTACTGGACCCTGAAACCGCCCTCGCCCGGCTGAAAAACACCGGTGTTGACGGTGTTATCGTCGCTCGCGGGGCCGTTGGAAACCCATGGATTTTTCAGGAAATCAGGGCTTTATGGAACGGCCGGGAAAAACCCCAAAGCCCGACGTTGGCCGAACAGGGACACCTGATGCTGGAACACTTTGAGATGATTTGCGCAACCCGGCTGGAGCAAAAAGCCGTTCCCTATTTTCGAAAATTCATGGCCGGATACTCCAAACGCCACCCCGAACGCAAGAAAACACTTCTGGCCCTGATGGCCTGCAAAACAAGAAAAGCGGTCATCGCGGCAATTGAGGAACGATACGGCTTGTGCTGACCCCGCTTGACGATATTTTCACCCCTTCGACGGCTCATATTCGATGAATCAACCGGCCGCAGAAGGCAGGGGTGTCCTCAAACGTCTCTGAGTCCGTATCCGTTTTCCTGATTTTGTCTCCACGGTTTATCTTTGACAGGACATAAGGAATTATATATAACGTGAGCAGTAAAAAGCGTTTTTGATGGATGTTTGCACGGAGATTGTGTATGGATACCGTTTCGGTTTTACCGGGGGAAAGCATCGGGTATGATTTTGTTCCCGCCGCCTACCTCGCCCCCGGCGAAGACGAATACAGCCGCCGCAATCAGCAGGTCGGCAAACCCGCCCTCCCCTGGCGGCGGCTGCGTCCTCATGAAGTGGAACAACTGGTCAAAAACGGCAACACCTCCAACAACTGGGAGAACCTCCTTGTAACGGACCCGTTCGACCCGGGACAAATTCGAAACACGGAATTCTTTGGTTTGGTGCGGCTTGGACGAGTGCGGAATGTTGTGCTCGAACATCACGACCTGCAGGTGCCGGTCGGCATTACCAGCAGCCGGATTATTGCCTGCGACATCGGCGATGATGCGGCGATTCACAATGTGCGATACATGGCCCATTATATCATCGGCGACCAGTGCATCCTGGTGAATATCGACGAGATGCACACCACCAACCACGCCAAGTTCGGAAACGGCATTCTCAAGGACGGCGAGGAGGAAAAAGTCCGCGTTTGGCTGGACGTGATGAATGAAGCCGGAGGCCGCCGCATTCTTCCGTTTGACGGAATGATCGGCGCTGATGCCTACCTGTGGGCCAAATACCGCGATGACCTGCCGCTACAGAAGCGGCTCAAAGCAATAACCCAGAACGGCTTTGACAGCCGGCGCGGCTTTTACGGCACGGTCGGCGCTGAAAGCGTGATAAAAAGCTGCCGGATTATCAAAGATGTCAAAATCGGCTCTCACTGCTACATCAAAGGCGCCAATAAACTCAAAAATCTGACCCTCAACTCCGACGCCGAAGAACCCAGCCAGATCGGAGAAGGGGTGGAGCTGGTCAACGGCGTTGTCGGGTATGGGTGCCATATTTTTTACGGGGTCAAAGCCGTCCGCTTTATCCTGGCCGACAATTCCCATCTCAAATACGGCGCCCGCCTAATCAATTCCTTTCTGGGCGAAAATTCAACTATTTCCTGCTGCGAAGTGCTCAACAACCTGATTTTTCCTGCCCACGAACAGCACCACAACAATTCGTTCCTGGTCGCTTCGGTTGTTATGGGACAAAGCAACATGGCCGCCGGCGTAACCATCGGCTCCAACCATAACAGCCGGGCCAATGACAATGAGATTCAGGCGGGCCGGGGGTTCTGGCCGGGATTATGCACCAGCGTCAAGCATTCCTGCCGGTTTGCCTCGTTTGTGCTGCTGGCCAAGGCCGACTACCCCGCCGAACTGGATATTCCGCTGCCGTTTTCGCTGCTGAGCAATAACGCATCCAAAGACCAGCTCGAAATCCTGCCGGCATTCTGGTGGCTTTACAATATGTACGCCCTGGCGCGCAATGCGTGGAAATTCCAAAACCGCGACAAGCGGCTGAAAAAAATCCAAAACGTTGAATTCGATTGCCTGGCCCCTGATACGGCCGAAGAACTGCTGGCCGCCCGACGGCTGCTGGAGGTCTGGACGGCCAAGGCGCATCTGCGAACCAGCCGTCTTTCCATCAAAGACAAACATGACGATCAATTAGCCGCCCTGGGTCGAGAGCTTTTGACCGCCAAAGACGCCACCAACGCGGCGGAAGTTCTCGGCGAAAATATCGAAAAATCGTCCCGCAAGACAGTTATTTTAAAACCCACTGAAGGGTATCGCGCCTATGGACAAATGCTGCTTTATTACTCGGTCAAAAATCTCATCGACTGCCTGCGTACCGGAGGCGGTTCTTTTTCGGATATGCGCCGGCAGTTGAGCGGGCAGGCCCATAGTCAATGGACCAATCTGGGCGGCCAGTTAATCCCGACGACGGAGGTTGACCGTTTACGAAAGGAGATTGCCGACGGCGCGCTGGCTACCTGGCAGCAGATTCACGCCCGCTATCAGGACCTCTGGAAGCAGTACCCGCTGCAAAAACAGAAGCACGCCTATCACACCCTCTGCCGGATGCTTTTAACGGATGAATTGACGGTCGAACAGTGGCACCTGTCTATCGAATCGGCAACCGCGATTCAGGACTATATTTGCCGGCAGGTTTATCAGAGCCGCAGGAAAGATTTCGATAACCCGTTCAGGCAGGCGACCTATCTGACCCCCGACGAGATGACCGCCACCCTTGGAACCATTGACACGGATCCCTTTATCGCGCTGGTTCAGGAGCAAACCCGGCAATTCAAAGAGACTGCGGAAGAAATAAAACGGCGGGGTTGATTTTTCATCGAGCGGCGATCACGGCCGCCCGGACAGCGGCTCGTCAGCTTTACTTCGCCTGGAATGCACAATGCCGTTGACCAAAACCGCCAGCAGGACAACCGCACAACCCGTCTTAAACCACGCCGGCAGCATCGCCCCGTGGGCATGGGTGATTGAGCTGATGTCGCCACGGAAAATCACGTCCAGCAAAAGCCCCGCCCCCAACGCGCAGCCCGCCACGGTCAACAGGTAAATGATTGTCGTTCGCGGTCCCAGTTGAGACCATAGAATGGCCACTGCGGCCGCATTGGTCGCCGGGCCGGTCATTAAAAAGACCATCGCCGCGCCGGGATTAAGCCCCTTGGCAATCAGCGCTACGGCAATCGGCACCGATGCGGTCGCACAGACATAGACGGGAATCCCCAGAACCATCATCACCAGCATCGCGATAACCCCGCCGCCGCTGACGGCCAACGTATCGGCGAAAAAATCATCCGGCACCATCGCCGAAATCAACGCGGCGACAATCAGCCCCGCAAACATCGCCCTGCCGATATCGGCCGCCAGCGTAATAAAGCCGTATTGGACGGCACGAATGAAGCGGCTTCGTTTCTTGCCGTGCGAACAGCAGGACTCGGTACACGATGGTTTTTGCTGTGGCGGCGCGTGTGTGTCATGGCGTTCGAACAGATTCACGGCACTGCCGCCGATCAGGCCTGTGATAAATGCCGCGACAGGACGGAACACCGCGAAAATCGGCCCCATCATGCCGTATGTTACAACGATGCTGTCAACGCCTGTCTGCGGTGTGGACAAAAGGAAGGAAATCGTCGCTCCCTTGCCGGCGCCGTGTTTATGCAGGGACATTGACACCGGAATCACCCCGCACGAACACAACGGCAGCGGCACGCCGAACAGCGAGGCCTTGAAGACCGGCCAAAATCCTGCGCCGCCCAAATGTTTTTCGACCAGCCGGGCGTTGATAAACACACTCAGCGCCCCGGCGACGGCAAAGCCAAACAGCAGGTACGGCGACATCTCCGAAAGCACCAGCCAGAAATCTATTGCAATTGTTTTTAGAAACTCAATCATAAATATCCACATAGAATCAAGGAGATTTACATGTTCTTTCTATCCAGATTTACGGCGTTTTTCCTGAATTTGTTCCGAAAGAAAATGCTTCGCCAATGAATATCCGTTTTTATTGCATTATTATGGGAACCATACCGGTTTGCATTTTACCATATAAAAATAAGTTTTTCGTTGCATTTTGGGCTGATTTCTGGTAATATAATTTATCATTCACTTTGCTGGGGGCGGTGGAAAGATACGTCGTGTTTGTTTCGGGTTCGAATGTCAGACCTGTGTTACGCTTTTGGTATGACAGACGCTCCAAAGAACCGCAGTATTTTTTCGAGGGGATAACATGAAAATGTTAAAATTCGCTCTGCATCGAAAAATGATACATCAATCGATTGCCTGCCTTCTGGTCTTCTGCATGGTCAACCTGCCCGTCTGGGCATTGAACAAAGACGATGCCGCAGTATCCGCCGGGGCAGCCACTAAAAGTCAATCGGGGAATACCGTATCCGTCGATCTGATTACCCCGCGCGCGGTTCTGGACTGGACACAGATGAACGCCACCAGCGCCGAGACGCTCAATTTCACCGGTTCGTCCGGTTTTGCCGTACTGAATCGGGTTCAATCCGCAGTCCATTTTGACGGCACACTGAACGGCATGGGCGGTCATGTGTTTGTTATCAGCCCCAACGGCGTTGTGATAGGCCCCAACGCTGCAATCACGGCATCCGCCTTTACCGCTTCGGGATTGAACATTTCCAATCCCAATTTTATGGCCGGGCAGTATCAGTTTGTGCCGTTCCAAAACGGCAACACGAAGCAAATTGGCATGGTCACTAACGAAGGCACTATCAACGCCCATAACGCCGCCCTGCTAGGCAGCAGCGTCTTCAACAAAGGAACCGTTGTTTCGGACGGCGGCCTGATCGTTCTGGCGGCGGGCGATGAAATCTACCTCGGTTCCAGCAGCAGCGATGTCGTGGTCAAACTGGACGCAGTGCCTGTCAGCGGCGCCACCTATAATGTTACCAACGATGCAGTCGGCCGTATCGAAAGCCCCCGGGGAACCATCGTGCTGGCGGCGGGCGATACGTTTGCCCAGGCGATCGGCGGTCTGTCAACAAAGACCTATACCGTCAACACCCGCACAGTCAACCAGAAGGGAAATGCCGCGGCCGCGACCGTGGAAATTGGCGCTGCCGGCGAAGCGGCACTCCGGTCCGGCAGCACCACCACGGCTGACGAGGCAATCCATATCGGGGCCGGCAAGGTGCGTCTTGAAGACACGCTGACCAGCGACGGCGCCCTGACAATTGACGCCGATTACGGCGTCAACGCGCTGGCCGGGATTACCAGCCAGGAGGCGATGAAAATCTCGGCGGATTCCGTTCAGGTGCGCGGCGATGTGGTCTCCGGGGAAACCGCCGCCATCACAGCGGACAACCTGTATTCCAAGGGCGACATCACGGCTCAGGACGACCTGCTTCTGGATGCCGACACCACCCTGTGGGGCGAACAGGACCAGCATATTCGCTCCGAAGCATCCGTGAAAAGCGCCGGGACTATCTCCAAGATACAGGGCGGCAATCTGCATCTTTCGGCCGCTGAAGATGTCCGGCTCGACGGCGATGTTTCGGCAGTCGAATACGGCAATAAAGGCGGCGTTTCCGTGATTGCCGAAACCGGAAAGATTCACACCGGCGACGGCACGGACACCCTGAATGTCGCCATCACGGGTTACTCCAATGATATTACTGAAGACGCCGGCGTTCCATTGCCCGGCGGCGAAGGAAAAGCGGCCATTGTCCTGCAAAGTCATGACACACTCAAACTGGGAGCCGATGCGTCCCTGACTGCCGAGGGCTTTTATCTATCCAGCGATGATGATCCTTTCTGGGGCGTGGATGACCGCACCAGCATGGACTGGCTGGCCGAGGACGGCGAATTCATCGGCGGCCATGAACGTGATGAAGGCATCGCCAGCGATGTGGCGATCTACATCGGCAGCGAGACCGGCAATGTCGAGGTCTCAACCGTGCATGTTCAAACGGCTCAGCCCGGCTCCGCCGAACGGACTGATAATCAAACCGAGGTTGTTTCCGGCCCGGCGACTGTCGTCTTTGACGCTTATGATACGGTGACGATGCCGTCGGTCGAAACTGTTATGGATTCCCGCAAGGGGGAAGGCAGCGAAAACAATTTCCGCAACTTCCGCCTGGAAGCAGATTCCCGCATAACCGAATGGCTCTACCAAGCGGTTGAAAACGGCACGCTGCCCTATGCCTCGGAACCGGAGGCGGTCAAAGAAATGCTTGAGCAGGACTATGTGCTCCGCGGGGCGGGCCTGGACAACCCTGCCATCAATGACGGCCGGGCGTGGGTGCTCGAAAATCCGCCGGCCCAAGCCGCCGCGCCGCTGCCGGCACGGGAACTGCCGGAACTGGAGGGCTGCCCGGTGGAAATGGACGCTGTGGCCAATGAACTGGGCATCAACAGCGACGATATTCAGTTTTTGATGCACAACGCGCTGGCGGCCAATCCCAATCTGCAACCCTGCCAGGCCTGTCAGCGGGTGATGATCGCTGTCGGCGCCCTGCGGGATGAGGACGGCGCACGGTTTGCGGCGATGAATCGCATCTTCAATTCGATAGCTCCCATCGATGCACCCTTTACGCCGGAGGTATCAGCCGCCGTTACGACCGCTCTGGCCGATATGGCCGACAGCAATCCGGATTATGCTCTGGCCGCCGATTATATTGATGCGTTTGTTGACTATGTCGCGGTCGTCAACGGTCAGCTGAAAGCCCCGGTTGGCGATCCCGTGGTGTACACCCTGAATAAATACGGACAGTCGCTCATGAGCGCTGACAATCAGAATATCTTAAGCTATCTTGTGGCACGGGTCGAAGTTATACCGGACACCGCCGCAGAACAACCCTAAAACAACTGGTAAGGGAGATGATGATGAAGTACAAAATGATGATACCGGCAATCGCGGCATTACTGGCTTTCGCAACCCTGCCGGCGGCGATGCGTGACGCCCCGCTGGCCGAAGACGCTTACGCTGACAGTGCCTTGGCCGATTCGACCTTTAACACCGGGACCCTGCAGTCCCGCGGCTTCGGGGGCGAAGTCATGCCCGGTTCAGGAGTGGATTCGGAACAGCGCAGCTTTTTGAAATTCGATGTAAGCTGGCTGGCGGACAAGACAATCGTCTCCGCCAAATTCGGGATTTATCTGAACGCTTTTTCGAATTACTCCGATCCGTCGCTGCAGCTTTCCCATATTGGCGACGGCTGGGCCGAGAATACCCTCACATGGAATAACAGCCAGACCCTGGCGTCGGGGGCGACGGCCATCGGCACGGACGAGCAAGTCGATGGGCTCCGGTACTATGAGTGGGATGTATTCCCAACGTGGAATTACGCCGACCTGACCGACGGGTTTACCAGTTACATGCTGACCGTGGCGGATGAAAGCGTAAACAACTATGCCTATTTCAACAGCAGCGAGAATGCGGCCTCTCAGCCCTACCTGCACATTGAATATGTCCCGGAACCCGCGACGCTGGCACTGATAACTCTCGGGGGTCTGGCCGCTCTGCGGCGCCGGCGGTAAAAAAACAGGCGAGTCCTTAACTCTCCCGGCAGTCGGGCGGCAGCTCTATCCTGAATTGCCGCAGGCCATTAAATAAAACGCTCAAAATCGGCCATCGGAAAAATGTCTGTGTTATCGGCCAATTTGATTGCTTTTGCGGGTCATTTGGCCTACTATAATCGCCGCGGCACTAAAACGGACATATAAACCATGGTCGAGCTTTCTATCATCATTCCGGCTTTTAATGAGGGGCGCAAAATCCGCCAAGATATCCTGGCGGCTGACCGGTTCTTTGTCTCCCGGAATATCCCCGGCGAAATCATCGTTGTCGATGATGGCAGCGATGACGCCACCGCCGACACGGCCCGCCGTGCGGCCGCCGAAATACAAACCCCCTGTATCGTCGAACATCTCGACCGCAACCGCGGCAAGGGCTGTGCCGTACGGACGGGGATGCTTAAAAGCCGGGGCGAGTTTGCGGCCTTTGCCGACAGCGGCGGCTGTGTGCCGTACGATCAAATAAAGGCCGGGATGGACCTGATCCGTTCCGGGCAATGTCAGATTGCCCATGGCTCCCGGAAGCTGTCCGATGTACAGATTCTGCGTCCCCAGTCCGTTTATCGAAAAATCTGTTCGGGGCTGTTTCACTGGTTTTTGATTCATGACCTCAAGCAATTAGCCAATCTGAGCGACACCCAGTGCGGCTTCAAGGTTTATCGGGGCGATACGGCCCGTCACCTCTATGCTCAGAGCCGGATTGACGGTTTTATGTTTGACGTGGAGATTATCCTGCTGGCCCTGGCCGCCGGTCTGACTGTCCGGGAGTTTCCCATCCGCTGGACTTGCGACCCGGACAGCCGCCTCAGACCCGCTCACGAGGCCATCCGCGTTTTTTATGACATGGTGCAGCTCAAACGCCGATTCGCCGATATTCTCAAAGACAGCGACGGCAGTATCGCCCGCGCTCATACAGACATTTCGTAAGCCATCGGCCAGTCGCCCCATTGCAGGAGGATTGTTTGGCCGTCCGGTTTTATCAGCACGACCATGATGGAAATGCCGGGGACGGTTTTGCAAAGGGCGTGCAGTTTTTCAGCCGGGAGAATCATGCCCGCCGTCGAGAGAGCATCGGCCAGAGCGGCATTAGGGGCAGACCGTACCCAACAGGCCCGCCGATCGGAAACCGGCTGACCGGTAAAAGGATTGATGATATGGCTGCCTCCTGAAAGTCCCGAACAGCTTAGCACCCCGTTGGCCAGCGAGAGGCGCGCAGCGATCGTCTCATCGGCGGGATTGGTCAGCGACACCTTCCACCCCGGCTGACCCTGCGGCGCATCCAGAGCAAGTACGGAACTGGTTCCGGCGTGAATCAGCGCCCGGTCGGCGCCCCATTCCTTCAGCACACGCCCTATGGCATCCACCGCGTACCCCTTGCCGATGCCGCCCAGATCAAGACAGACCCCCTCGCCCAGCATGGTTACGCTGTGCATCCGGCGATCAATTTTGAGCATCCCCATATTCGGCCGGTGCGATAGAAGCTCGATCGCCCGCTTGCTGTCCTGCGCCTTCCAGGCCTCAATAATTCCGCCAATCGTTACATCAAACGCCCCCTCCGTCAATTCCCATGCCTGCCGGGCTGTCGTCAGGCAGTTCAGCGTATCCTCATCTGCCACCGCGGACTGACCCGCAGAAAGCCGATTGATCCGGCTGATGTCACTGTTTTCGACAAAGCGGCTTAATTGCGCCTCGAGACGATCCACCTCGTTAAACGCCGCCCGCGCGGCCCGGCCGGCATACGTGCCGTTGTCGTGCTGGATGAAAATCTCGAAATTGGCGTTCATCGCACGGTGGCTGAATTTGAGGAGGTTGGGGATTCGTGTTTTGTCCGGCTGGGACTGTATGAGTGTCTCCCTGGGCTGCGGGGGTATCTGGGTCGGTACGGGGCTTTTGTGCATAAGGTCCCACAGGTCTTTGCGAATATAGCCCCGCCATTCGACGCCGGGGCGCAGGTACAGCGGCCGCTCAAACAGTGGCAGGTATAAATGCCGCTGACCCGGCGGCGGAACGGTGTACAACAGAGTCAGCAACTCCTCTTCGTGCTGTGCGCTGGCAAGAATAATCGGCATCACGCATACCAACGGGTCCGGGCGGCGCCAGTAACCCGTGGGAAACCCGCGCAGATACCACGGCAGCGGCCAGTAGTCGTCGCCGGCGGCAATCACGCCGATTGTTACTGCCTGCCCCTCGGGCAAGTTTGCGGCGGCGGATTTAACCCTGTCGAGCATTGAATAGACATCGCCGGCGGTATGGGCATAGACATAGGGATTGACGGGGTCCGCGGCATAGCGGAAATTGAGCAGCCAGGCCTGGGCCAGGGGGCTTGCCAGCCCATAGATGCCCAGCAATGTCCAGAAAATACATTTCGTCCAGCATCTTTGCGCCGAGTGCAGCAGGCGGTCGGCCGCAAAGCCGGCCGCAATCACCATGCCATAGACAAAACTCGTCATACTCCACGGCGTTTTGTAGGGGATAACGCAATAAATCGCCGTCAAAACCAGCATATAGACCGCAAAAAATCGGGCTGTTCTGTATCGCAGGCCCCCCTTTTGAAAGAACGCCAAACCCGCGCCGATCATCGCCAGCGCAGCGATAACGTCTTCGTTCCAGCTTAGCGGCTCAATAAATTCCAGCCATGTCAGCAAATCCAGATAATAATACCACGGATGGCTATGGACGCTGTGGCCGCCGGCCCGCCCGGCCCAGACCGCATACGTCGTAACGGAATCGACAACGCCCTGCCAGTTGGCGCCGAATGATGAATAGAACAAAACCGAGACCGCGACAGCTGTAAGGAGGCCCGCAAGCAGATGCACCGCCTTGATTTTTCCCGAACCGCCGTTGATTACTGCGCAGAAAACCAATGCAATCGCCGCAGCGGCAACCGCAAAGACAAACGTCTCTTTGGTCGCATGCATAAGCCCTAAGGCAGCGCCGGCCAGCAGAATCCAGTAAATTCTTCTCTGATAATAATAGTTCCAGACGGCGCCGAGAAAGACGGCAGTAAAAAAGACCAGCAGGGCTTCCTGGATGTAATAGCGGCTGTAATAGACAAACAGCGGCGAGAAGGCCAGAAAAACACAACTGAAAAACGCTGCCCGAAAACCTATACCCCTGACAAATAACAGAGGCGTCAGGATTAACGCCATGCCAAATACCGCAGGCGTGATGCGCAGCGTTGTTTCACTGATATCCTGATAAGACAATTCCCCCCGCAATCCGGCACTGATACGTGTAAAATAATTCAGCGTGGGACCGTGAAATTCCTCTGGGTCATACCTATAGCGGCCCTTCTCAAGAAGGACTCCGAATTTCTCCGCATGGACGGCTTCGTCCGTATGCATCGGGCGGTCGTTCAGCCGCCACAGGCGAAACGCCGCTCCGCCAGCCAACACGACCGCCAACAGCAGAATCCGGACTATTTTGTGCTTCATTGGCTATTTGCCGTACACTTCCACCTCGATATAGTGGCTGTAATCATTCTGGTTGTTGGCCTGACTGTAGAGCCGGACATGGCGGCCGCGCACACCTTTGGCATCGACCAGCTTGCCCTCGGCTGTCTCGACATAATTCATCCCTGTCCCAACACCCAGCCCCAGCGAATTGTCCGTATCGTTACTGAAGACCGTCTTTACATCCGTGATGAATTCGGCATCATTGGACACCTGCACAACCACATCAAAATACACCCGCGGCGTCTTGTGGTAATGCCAGAAGACGAAAGCGTAAATATCGTGTTCGGCGCCCAAGTCGATCTGCACCCACTGCTTGAACGGCCCCAGTTCAATCACGCTGGCTTCGGCGGCGTTCTTGTCGCCATCGACCAGCATCTCCAAGTCGCCGGTAATCGGTTCCATCTCAGAGCCGGTAACCGGTTTGTTCAGCGCCAGGTTAACCGTTCCTTCCGGGGCCATAAACGGAGGCCGGGGCTTGCCGAGCGGTTTTTCCAGATTTTCCACGCCCGCCAGATTTTCCGGCGTGCCCACAAACATCGGCTTGGGCAGTTGGAGCGGGATGGGGACCAGTTTCTCCTCGGCTTTGACGGCCGGGGTTTCCACCGGAGCGGGTTGCGGCGGCGCAGCGGGCTGCTGCACGGCAGGGGCCGGTACTACGGCCGGCTCAGCAGCGGGGGCCGTTGGGGCAGGCGCCTGTTTTTTACAGCCGGAAAAGGCCAGCGCTGCCGTTACAATTAAAAAGCCAATCAGTATGCGTTTCATCAATAACTCCTTAAAAAACGGTTTTTTCAAAACTATCCTGCAACACCTTTAAGCTTACCCAAAATAACGGCCAACACAATTAAAATCGCGCAGGCCGGAAGCAGCAGCTTGAGCGATTTCTGGATGGATGACCCTTTTGCCATATTTCCGATGGTTTTGGGCACAATCACCCCACCGGCCAACCCAACCGCAAAGATAATCCCGAAAACGCTGCTAAAATTTCCTGGGTGTTTGGAATAGGTCACTCCTACGATAGTCGGAAAACAGGGGGCGAATGCAACGCCGGCACAGACTGCCAGCGCACTGGTCCACAATGCTGAGCCCTTTGTCATCGACAGAATAATCAGCCCTGAAATTAGCGCCGCTCCGGCGATAAACCAACTGCCATAATCGGTAATCATTCCGATTTGACTGGCGATTAAACGGCCGGCCATCATAGCCACAGCAAAAATCGATAACATCTGTTGAGCAGACGCATCGACGGTGTTGGCTTCCATGCTCGGAAAATCGCGGCTAATAACTTCCTTTCCGTAAGGAGCCAGCCAGTTACAGAAAGATGATTCAAGACTGATATAACAGAACAAGGTCAGGGCTGCTATCAGAACCACCGGCTCTTTCAAAAGCGCAACCGCATCCCCGATGGAAAAACCCGCCTGAATGGCGGGGAATTTGGCGGTAAACGTCAAGATGATTGGCACCAGCACCACGACTCCCAATGCGGCGACTGCCTTTTCGTAGGTCGTTCTCTTAAATAGAAAACTCACAATCAGCGGCGTGAGAAACAAACCCAGCCCAAAAAACACGTTTCCGAGATTGCTGGCGGCAGCAGGATTTGCACCTCCAAACAAAACTTGTGGAATCAATGTGTTGCCAACAGTATTCAGTGCCATTGCTCCAAATCCTAGAAACAGGCATGGCAGAGCCACCATCCCAAATGTTTTTCCGCCGGCAAGCGCCCAGATACAGAGGGCTGTTGCGGCAAATCCGAACATAGCCACTGGTTTGTAGCCGATTTTATCGACGACCACCCCCATCACCAGCGAAGCAATCAGACAGGTAAACATGAAGATAGAAATCAACGTTCCGAACCTGCCCTGGTCGATGTTTAAGCGTGGCATCAATTTCACCCCGATGGAGCCCAGCAATGCAAAACACATTCCCAGCCCGAATACGCACATTAACGCAACTGCCTGTACCATACTTGCACTCCTTTCAAAACGATATCCTTAGCGTTTTTGCAATGATTCCGATTTAGTCCCTCGTATCCCGAAGCACATCCATTCGAACCAGCATATACACTTGTACGATGGCTGCAAGCGAAAAAACCAGCGCGCACCAGCGATGGGCCTGGAGGCAAAACGCCTGCCCGTCCGTACCGAGCCACGGCAACATACTGAGCACCATCGTCAGCGTAACCGGCAGCACCATGACCGCCAGAAACCAGAAACCTGCCTTGGCGCCAAGACCGGAATCGGTCAGCCGGCAACCCGCTGCACGGTCGGCCTGGCGGCAAGAACACGGAAAAAATCGGGCGTCCTCCTTGCGGAATCGATAGCGGGCAGCTCCCAGAAATATCACGACAGCGATACATCCAATAAATACAGGGGCAAATGTCGCGTGGACCATCAACAGCCAGCCCTGCAAGCGCGACCCGAACAGCAGCGGTCCAAAGCCGGTCGCCAGCAGCACGCCGAAACACAGCAGCCCCAGCAGAAATGCCAGTTTGCGAATCCGGCCCGCCCAGCCCATCGCCTGCGGCACAAACAGCAGCGTCAGCAAATGCACTTTTTTGCGAACCAGCGACCGCACGGCAAACCGGGGCCTGTACCCGCAGGGAAAAACAAGATGATGCAGCACGACGGCCGCAAACACTCCCGCAAAACCGATCAATGAAATCCATCGAAACATTTAATCTGCCTCCTCGGAACAGGCCTGTGTCATTGCCGCAACCGCCCTGAGCAGCCAGACCAAAACCACCAGTCCAATCAGACCGCAGGCGGCGAAGGCCACGATTTTAAGCATCGGGCGAAAAACAAACGAGAAATTAAACGCCCACATAAACAGCCGGTCGATACCCTGCAGTTTTGTCATTTCCACAAATTCAGGTTCGCCGCCGGTCCGGACGGGCGTATCGATCGGGACTTTGCCGAAGAAAAAGGCCGAATCCGTGGTGTGGCAGTCCTTGCATTGGCGAACGCCCAACGCCTGCTGTGCCGACCGCACATCATGGGCCATCGGCCAGGCATACGGCCGGGCGGCGACATGCTCATCGCTGTCTAATCGGCCGTCTTCGGTCAGACGATACATTCGCCCGCCGGCAATATAGACCGCCGTTTTTTGTTCAGAGCCAAGGGCCTTGAGCGTCTGGGCAATCTGTTCTTGAGTCAGCGGCCGCCAGTCATCGACCCGCTCGACGTCTGCGTCCAAAATGGGTTTCGCGGCCTTCAGGACATCTTTGGGCGGAATGGGAGCAACCGCTTCGTTCTCAAGCGTCGCCCAGTACGCCGGCCAGAAGAGCTTATACGGACCGATTTTACCGTCCGGCCCCTTCATCAGAACCGGCGCATAAACATGCGGCTGACGAATATCCAGATTGTGTTTCCCGTGCAGACCGGTGCGATGGATGCGGGCGGTCTTCCAGCGTCCGGCTTCTTCCTGCGGCCACGTCGCCGAATGACACGCCGTACAGGTCATCTTTTCAAAATGAATCGTCGGAATGCCGGCGTGCCTGGGTTGCGGAGCACCCAGACGCCCGCTGTCAGCGGCATCGCTATCGGCGTTTGCGACATGACATCCCTCGCAGGTCAGCGATTTGCCATCGCCTTCGGTTTCAATACCGCGGGCGATGCGGTGGTCGTCGCCGTTGCGATGGCAGTCCACACAGTTGAGGCCCGCCGTCAGATGCACATCCTCATCGTGCGTCCACTGACCTTCATCACCGAGCCGTAAATCCTTGTTTGAATGGCAGAAATAACATCGCTGACTGAGGGGTTTGTTGGATACATCAAAAAAGACCATGTCGTCCTTGTCGAACAGCCCCGGCCGCCAGGCAATCTCGATGCCCTTGTCAAATTCCGGGTCGAAAAAATCGTCCAGCGACGACGCCACACCGCTGATGACGGCCATCCCGCTGGAGGCGGCAGGAATCCATCGAAAATTCTGCCGGGCCGCCTGCAGAGCCGCCAAACTCTGGTCTTCCCGCGGGTCGGCATTGTGACAGGCCAGACAATTGATTTCATAATCGCCGCTGATTTGCTTTCGTGTTGTGACCGCCGGGTCCGCCGAAGGCATTTGCCCATAGCTGCCGCCGGGGAAATGGCTGAAAAACTCCGTAATAAAATCCCACGGCGTCAGCCCAACCTGGTGGGGCGCATAGGCGCCAGGCCATTTTCGGGACGAGATGGGAATCTGCGTGCGGGTTTTGGGATCCGTCAACACCCACGGCTGACCGGGCCGGCCTGAGGGAATGTTGGGGTCGGAGGCATTAAAATGCCAGCCGGCGGCGATTTTATTACAATCATGACACTGGCCGCAGGTCTGCTTGAGCGAAAACGGCCGAGCAACCTTATCTTTGGCGTAAATCCGCCGGCCTTCTTCATCGTACAATTCAATCAGATGAATCGGCCCGCTCAAATTGCCGTCATTGCCTTCGCCCAGCAGTTCCTTGGTTACGGCCGCACGCACGGGCGGCATCACGAACATCGCTGCGATTGCCCACAACAGCAAAACGGCGGTTGAAATCAATCTCGTCTTCATCCCTGACCCTTATACACCAAATTCTTCCGGTTTGAATTCCAGCCGGCAGGCCTTTTCGACTGCTTCATTAACTTTCAGTACGGTTACAGCCGTTTCGTAGCCGACCTGGGCCGGGCAATTCAGTTTTTCCTTGCCGCGAATGGCGTTAAAGAAGTTCATCAGATGCGGCTGATGGTACGGCACATCCATCGTTACCGGTATCTTGTACTCGGCCACCGCCACGCTGCCCTCCCGAACATCCAGCACGGCTTCATCGTCTTTCTTTTCCACAGGCGCCGCCTGGACCTTCTGAATCAGCCCCTGCTGGACAAACGGTTCCCATTCTTCTTCCAGCACCCAGTTTTCACGATAGACGCTGCCGCGGCCGGCAGATTCGGAAATCATCAGCGTTCCCCGGTCGCCCATAAAGCACTCATAATAGCCGTTGGCGCTGTTGGTGGTCGAGGTCTGGTACAGCGCCCGCACCGGCCCTTCGGCGGTCTGGTATTCATAGATCGCCATCACGCTGTCATACCATTCGTGCGATTTCCAGTAATCGATGCCGCCGCTGGCAATAACGGTTTTGGGATTGCATCCCAGATACCAACTGTAGATATCAATCTGATGGCTGCCCAGATCGACGATGGGGCCGCCGCCCAATCCCTTAAACCATCGCCAATTCATAAACTGATGCATATTTTTGAAGCCGTATTGATTCAGCGTTGCCTCGTCGATATTGGTTCCTTCGGAAGTGGCCAGGTCTTCGCAGGAGGCCTTGCTGCGGTTCCACTGACCGGTAATGGTCGTGATGCGGCCCAGCAGTTTGGCCTGGCGAATCAGCTTATCATAGCAGTATTGATATCGCGGATTGCTGCGGCGCTGGTGGCCAATCTGCAGGAGTTTGCCGCTGGCTTTCTGGGCTTCGACCATTTTTTTGGCGCCTTCAATGGTATTGCTCATTTCCTTTTCACAATATACATGCAGGCCCTTTTCCAGGCAGGCGCAGGTATGCTCGGAATGCCGGAAGTCCGGGGTGGCGATAATCACCGCATCCAGGTCTTTTTCGGTATCCAGCATTTCTTTGTAATCGGCATAAGCGGTCCCCTTGTGGCCCTGGGATTCCCACGCCTTCAACCGGCGGGACACCTTGCGAAGATTGACATCTTTCCAGATATCGCAGACCGCGACAAACCGGATGCCCGGATCCTTGGCCTTCATCACGGCGTCCACCAGAACCTGTCCCTGCGCACCGGCCCCCAGAAGAGCCACATTAATCACGTCCTTGCCGCCCGCCTCGGCCCCCAGCGCTTTGCCGCTTACATACAGACCGGCCCCGATGGCCGCTGACGTGCGGAAAAACTCCCTGCGATTCAACCCTTTATACATAATGCCCTGACCTTTCCTTTCCGTTACCTGAGTTCCTTGATTTTGAGATTGCGATACCAAACGTCCGTCCCGTGATCCTGCAACCCGATGAAGCCGGTGCGAGGCAGGTCTTTATAAGCCACATCAAACTTATTGGCTGAGCCATCCGGATTCTTCTTCGCCTCTGGCCACTCGTCCAGGTCAATATCAATAATCGGCTGATTGTTCAGCACAACCTGCAGACGAGACCCCTTTTCCATAATCGTCATCCGGTTCCACTGGCCGGCCGGCTTGACGGCATTGACCGCCGGCGCCTGAATATCAAATATCCCTCCGCAAATATGTCTGTCAATCGTTTTTTCAAAGGAATCCTCCACCTGCACCTCGGCCCAGGGCAGCCACTGGTGATTGCCGGCCCGCAGAAAAACACCGCTGTTGGTGCCTTTGGCCAGCTTGAATTCCAAATCCAGAACAAAATCGCCGTACGGAGACCTGGTCCAGATGTCCTTGCTGCCCTTGACGACCGTTAAGACGCCGTCATCCCAAAACCAGCCCTTTTCCTGAAAGTCCGCATTGGAAAGCGTCGTATCAAACAGGTCTTTCCAGCCGGTGGGCTTTAATTGCGATGCAACTGAATCAAAATAAGCAGCCGATTGGCGAATCTCGGGGATATTGTTATCCCAGTTGTATTCATATTCAATCGAAAAAGTCCCCTGATAGCCCTGCCTGTGCAGTTCTTCGAGAATCAACTTGATGCGGGCCTGACCGGTTCCCCACACCACATCGTGGCCGCCGTCTATTTCCTTGATATGAACCTCCCGAATCCGCCCTTGGAGCGTTTTGAGGCATTCGACAGGGTCCAGGTCGCTGCGCACCCAGTGCCCCACATCCACACAGGCGCCGATCCATTTGCTGCGCCCTTCACAGGCCTCCAGAACAGTCTGTGGGTTCCAGTAATGGGAGGGCTTGGGATGGTTGTGGATGCCCAGGTTGATTTTGTATTCGGCGCAGAGCGCATCCAGCATGTCAAACTGATCGGCCGCCGGTTCGGACACAATTGTTTCAACGCCCATTTCCCGGGCAAATTCAAATAACTTGCGGGCTTCTGCCGGATCCCTTGGAATGCCGGTTACTCCGAAGGCAAAGATGCCGACGCCTGCTTCGGTCAGCTTGTCTTTGACCTGCCGGCGCTGCTCGGGTGAAAGGTTCTGGTCAAAGCCCGCCGTCAGCGTGTCCGAAATCTTCTGGCCGGGATAGGCCTGAATCCAATGGAGACCCAGCGAGCGGGTTTTGTCGATTGCCTCAAACAGGGTAAAGCGGTTAAAGGACCAGGCCTGAACCCCCAGACGCCATCCGTCGTATGCCTGCGGGTCGGCATGCTGTATCGTTGATGCCGCCGCGGCCGCAACGCTTAAAACAGTCATACAAAGTACGCCTTTTAGCATTTTTAAGACCTCCTTTCAGTCGTTGTTTGTCTGCATTCTTACAGATGCCATCCTTCGCGATATGGCGGGTTGACACGGGCGTTTAGTTCCGGAAAATTTGTCACCTGCATGGCATCGCCATCCCACAGAATCTTTTCGCCCGGCTTGAACAGGCACAGATTCCCCATCAGCACCATTTCGGTAAAGGGGCCTGCGTAATCAAAATCACAACTGGCTTTCGTGCCGTTCTTAATCGCCTGCACCCAGTTCATCTCATGGCTGGTTTTAATCCGCGGGATGGTCTTTTCCGGCCGCTTGTACTCCTGCATCCGGCTGTAGGGAAGCAACTGCGGTGCCTCGCCATAGCAGCCGCACATCAGTTTGCCCTTGTCGCCAATAAACAGAACGCCGCCGTCAGCGCCGCCCATTCTTCGGCCCGCTTCAAGTTCTTTGGGGCGCTGCGGCAACAGGCCGCCATCATACCAGTGAATCTGCACCGCCGGCAAGCCCTCACGCGAAGGATAATCCAGATGAATGACGGAACCGAGCGGATAGGACTCGTCCACCTCCTGTTTTTTCCATTTCTCAATAACATTGGCCGCATAACTGCCCTCGGCGGCAGCCGGATATTTCAACTTCAATGCCCAAAATACCGGATCCAGGATATGACAGGCCATATCCCCCAGAGCGCCCGTACCAAAATCAATCCAGGCACGCCAATCAAACGGGAGATAAGTCGGGTGGTAAGGCCGCTGCGGCGCCGGTCCAAGCCACAAATCCCAGTCTAGCGTGTCCGGGACAGGCGGCGTGTCCTTGGGCCGGGCCAATCCCTGCGGCCAGACGGGGCGATTCGTCCAGGCGTGAACCTCCCGAACATCGCCGATGGCTCCATCCCATATCCATTCACAGATCAGGCGGATGCCTTCCCCGCTGTGTCCCTGATTGCCCATCTGGGTGACAACACCCTGCTTCCTCGCTGCCTCGGTCAGCATGCGGGCCTCATAAATGGAATGGGTCAGCGGTTTTTGAACATAAACATGTTTGCCCCGCCGCATCGCTTCCATGGCAATGCAGGCATGGGTATGATCCGGTGTTGCAATCATCACCGCATCAATCTTGTCGGCCATTTCCTCCAGCATGAGGCGATAATCCTTATAGCGTTTGGCCTGCGGATACTGGTCAAAGGTCCCTTTGGCATAGGCCCAGTCCACGTCGCACAGGGCAACGATATTCTCGGACTCGGCCACCGCGTTGATATTGCTGTGCCCCATCCCGCCAACCCCGACGCCAGCGATGTTCAACCGGCGGCTGGGGGAAACCGCAGTATCCGCCGCCCCCAGAATCGTTCGAGGAAAAATGGAAAAAGCCGCAGCGCTTGCCGCCGATGACGCTAAAAACTTACGCCGATTCATCTGTTTTTTCATAATCAGTCCTCTTTGTTTAATCTTCATTCAGAAGTTTCTGTGCGCGTTCTTTTACGGTTTCACTGGAGGGCGCGGTGATAAGCCGTTTGAGCACATCCTGGGCCTGTGCAAGATTTTTGACGCCCCCTTTCTCACAGATAGCAACTGCGCTGGCCTGGGCTTCGGCCTTCAAGTCCGGATTGTCCATGGCCTTGGCAACAAATTCCAAGGCCTTGTCGGTTGCAAAAGACCCCATCGCCCCAATGACCAGCCGCTGCTCATCTGTTCGCGGCGCCATCGCAAAGGCCTCAATCAGCGCATCGACACCCGCATTACTGCTCTGGTCGGGTGCATCTGTCAATAGCCGTACATAGGCACGAAACGCCAGGATTCGGAGTTTCTCATCCTGCTCTTGGCGGACCATCTGTCTGATTTCATCCATAAAATCCCGGCCCGGCCAATCGGTCATTACCCGTACCGCCGTGTCGCGGAGCATCTGGCTGCCGGCATCTTTTTCCTTTTTCAGCAGCGTAACGGCATTGGAATCCCCCAGTTTTCCCAGCACACGGAGCAGGGACGCTTTGACTTCTTCTTTGGGAACGGCGTCATACCGAGTTAGAATCGCCCGGGCACGCTGATTGCGGTCTTCGATTCGTTCAGCCACAACAACCAGCGCGGTTTCGGTTGGTGCGCCGGGCTTTTCAATCAGCAGGTTCACCATTTCGTCGATGTCCTTCGGCGTCGCCAGCCCCTGCAGGGCACGAACGGACTCGGCGGCGATTGCAGGATTTGTATTTCGGGCTGTCTTAAACAAAACCGGCACCGCTTCTGATATTCCCCGCTGGTCGGCTGCACGGATTAATTCGACAGTCACTTTTTCATCCGCACCGGTTGTACCGGATGCCATCGCATCCACAACGGCCTTGTTGACATCGGGCCCGGAGAGGGCATACAGAGCCGTTCGGGCCTGCTGGATTTCATCGCGGTCAGCCGAACCGGCGGCGGCTTTTGCCAACGGCATAACAGAAGACGCTTCGCCCAGT
>JAKEGM010000096.1 GCA_022615575.1 Planctomycetales bacterium | reverse complement strand
CGATCAGCGGCGGTTCATCTTTCTCAAACTTAGGCCGGTAATTGGATTTAAACGATGACAGCATTAAGGGCATTGCTGTGCTGTAAATCGGGTCGATCGCCAGCGGCATCCCGCGGTGAGTAAAGTGGACTCGTATCTGATGGGTTCGGCCGGTAACAATTTGAGCCGACACCAGCGATACGGTGCCGAAATCGGCCATTTGTTTCCATGCGGTGTGCGCGGGCTTGCCCAGACGCGGATGCACGTGCATGGCCTGGGGGTTCCGCTGGCTGCGGGCGATGGGGTCTTTGATTGAGCCGCCGTCATATGACAAGGGGCCTTTGACAATCGCGAGGTACAGTTTCTGGACGCTCCGCTGGGCAAAAAGCCGCGAATAGCGGCTCTGGGCGGCTTTATTTTTGGCAATCAGCAGGATGCCGCTGGTCTCCTTATCCAGCCGATGCACCAGTCGCAGCGGTTCTGCAAGATCCAGCTGCTCATCCAGCAGCATCAATACATCCGGTGCCCCGGAACGGTCGGCAGTAACCGAAAGCCCCGATGGTTTGTTGATCAGGATAACCTGCTCATCTTCAAATAAAATGTCAATCCGGCTTTTGCCCATTTCAAAGGTGATCCCGGAAACCCTTCTTTAAGAGCTATTAAGTCCTGTTTTGAAAATTATTCTATTGATATACCACAAAAAATATGCATAATCCACGAAATAATGCAGGTCAACATATTAAAAGAGATGCAAAGAACGCTTTATTAGGGAGAATTGTGTGGGAATGTTAGATATTATTGTATTTGCGGCTTTTGTGGTGTGTGTTGTGGGGGTCGGGCTGTATAAAAGCCGCCACGAAAAATCCAGCGAGGACTATTTTCTGGCCGGCCGCGGGTTGACGTGGTGGTTGATCGGCATTTCGTTGATTGCCGCCAATATCTCGGCCGAACAGTTCGTCGGCATGTCCGGGCAGGCAGCGGATTATCTCGGAATTGCGATCGCCAGCTATGAATGGATGGCCGCGATTACGCTGGTGGTTGTCGCCATTTTCTTTCTACCCTATTTCCTGCGGGCAGGAATTTTTACGATCCCTGAATTTCTGGAACACCGGTATAACCACTGGTCCCGTTTGACCATGGCGGTTTTCATGATGGTCATCCTGATCGGTGTATCCTTGTCGGGCGTGATTTATGCCGGCGCCCTGGCGATGAGCGATCTTTTGACCTTGTTTGGGTACAATATCTCCTTGACGGCTTGTTGCTGGTTCATGGGGCTGATGGCCGCATTGTATGTGACATTTGGCGGCCTGAAGGCCTGTGCCTGGGCGGACCTGATCCAGGGGACGGCCCTGATTCTCGGCGGGGCGGTCATCCTGTGGTTTGCTCTGGACAAGATGGGGCAAACACCCGTTGCCGAGCTGACCACCTTTTCCGGGGTCGGGGTGACGGGCTTGTCCGATGCGGCCAGCGGAATGGAGAAACTCATGACCCTCAACCGGGACAAACTGCACATGGTCCTGTCCCGGAATGATTTGAATATCCCCTGGACGGCGCTGGTGGTCGGCCTGTGGATTCCGAATTTCTATTATTGGGGCCTCAACCAGTACATCACCCAGCGGGTTCTTGGCTCGGCGTCCCTTCGCGAGGGGCAAAAAGGCATCGTGTTTGCCGCCGCCTTGAAACTGCTGATTCCGTTTATTATCGTTTTCCCCGGCATCATGGCATTCAACCTGTTCAGCAGGGACATGGCCGACTTTGCCGCCAAAGACCCCAAGATGATTGCCGCCAATGCCGCGGTATTGACGACGTATGATATGGAAAAAAACAATCCGGCGTCGACGACGGTGTTCGTGTTTGACAAAGGGTGGGAGCAAAATAATCCCGACAAGGCCAAAGAACTGGCTGCTTATAACGAGACGGTTCAGGCCAGGATTCAGGCCGCCGGCAAGGATGCCGACAGGCAGTTCCTCATCGGGTACAAGACCGACTCGGCTCTCGGCTTGCTGATCGGAAAGCTGCTGCCTAGGGGCATCCTCGGATTTGTGCTGGCGGCCATGCTTGGAGCCATTGTCAGCTCTCTGGCGGCCGTTTTAAATGCGGCGTCCACGATCTTCACAATGGATATCTATGGGAAGTATTTCAATCGCAATGCCTCCCAGAAAGCGCTGGTTCTGGTCGGTCGAATCTGTGTGGCGGTGTTTGTCGTGGTCGGCTGCGTGGTTTCACCCAAGCTGGCCGATCCCCGGTTTGGGGGCATCTTCAAGTATATCCAGGAGTTCCAGGGCTATGTCTCGCCGGGAATCCTTGCGGTATTTGTCTTCGGCCTGCTCAATCGCCGTGCCCGGGGTATTTCCGGGGTTGTGGCGTTGCTGCTCAATCCGGTTCTGTATTATGTAGTCGGTAAGGTGGCCCCGCAGGTCGCATTCCTGGATCGTATGGCCATCTGCTTCTTCGTGGTCATGGCGGTAATGACTCTTATCGGTATCCTTAGGCCGCTGCCTCAGCCGGTCGTGTTCACGACCAACACGCGGATCAATGTGGAAACATCGCGTCCGGCCGTGGGATTTGGAATCGTGGTTATCCTTGCAACGGTTGCACTCTATATTCTGTTCTGGTAATCGTCATGGCTATCTGCTGCCCGGGAATACATTATGGCAACTGAAGACCGTTTGGCATTTGATGCGCTCAGGAAACTGGCCGATTCCGTTCGGATCGACATCCAGGGGATGAAAGTCCGCCGGACTTCCAGCCGCTTTTGTCTCGGTGTTGAGCACGGCGACTATAACGGCACCGAATTATTCGGCGTCGGGACCGACCGATTCATCTGGATGGCATACAAGCCCAACGGAACGAACACGATGCGGTTTTTCAGCGGCAATTTCCCTGATGACGGGCTGGTGGAGTTTAAAATCGGCCAAACGCCGGCGCCAAAATCTGCCCAGGTTTATGATACATGGGCGCGTTTTCCGTACGGGGTCGATTTCATCCTCAAATGCCAGGGGTACCGCATTGCAAGGGGCATCGACGCTGTCCTGTACGGCAACATCCCCGGCGGCGGCATGAGCCGAAGCGCCTCGCTTTCCCTGAACCTGATTCTGTCGATTCTGGAGGCCAATGGAATCGAAGAAAAAGACCCGATGAAGATTGTCGATCTGGCCCAGATGGTCGAGAATGACTACATCGGCTCTCCTTGCGGCAAACTGGATCAGATTATGATTTTGTTCGCCAAAGAAGGCATGGGCACCCATTACATCCCGGCGAATCGGTCGATTCAGTATGTCCCCCTGGGAAAAGGCGCCTCGGATTTCCGAATCGTTGTCATGGATACCGGCACGGTCCGGCCGGGACTGGAAAAATCGACCTATAAAGTTCGACGGGCCGAATGCGAAGAGATGGTCAAAAAGGCCGGCGAGGCGGGCTTTGGTATTTCCTGCCTGGCCGATGTCAAGGACCCAGCCCTGTTCGGCAGGATCAAGGCCCATTTTGAAAAGAGCCACCCCCATTTGGTCAGCCGCATGACATATATATACAAGGCCCAGAAACGCTTTTACCAAATGATGGATGCGTGGAAGGGCGGTGACATTGAAACCGTCGGCAGTGTCTTCCGCCAGGATGGGGTCGGTCTGAGGGATGAATACGTCATCTCCGGCCCGGAGTTGGAGACAATGTGCGATATCGTCCGTACCGTTCCCGGCGTTTTGGGCGAACGGATGCTGGGCGGCGGCGACAAGGGAGCCGCCGGCTGCCTGGTGCTGGCCGCCGACGCCGACAAGGTCAAGCAGGCGGTGGCTATCGCTTATCCCCGCAGCCGGCCCGAATACGCCGAACGATATGCCGTTCATACCTGCAAAGTCGTTGACGGGATCGTTCTATACGAAAATATCCTGTAACGGTGTTGCCAGAGGCACAAATCGCATCTGAACCGGCTGCGGTTTAAGGATTGTACCGGTTGGTAATCGGCATGCGGCGGTCTTTTCCGAAAGCGCGGGGGGTTATTTTGATGCCGGGAGGGGACTGGCGGCGTTTGTATTCGCTTTTATCCACCAGATTGATAATACGGCGGACCTGATCTTCGGGGAAGCCGTTTTGAATCAGTTCAGCGGCGGAGTGGTCCAGTTCGACATAGTTCTTCAAAATTGCATCCAGCAGGTCGTAATCAGGCAGCGAATCGGTGTCCTTCTGGCCGGACCGTAATTCCGCCGACGGGGGACGGGCGATAATCGTTTCGGGGATGATTAGCCGGCCGGCCCGGTCGTTGACGAATTTGCACAGTTTATAAACCAGCGTTTTGGGGACATCTTTGATGACGGCAAAACCGCCGGCGGTATCGCCGTAGAGCGTCGAATACCCGACGGCAGTTTCGCTCTTGTTTCCGGTGGTCAGCACCATCCATCCAAACCGGTTGGAATATGACATCAGGATAGTCCCGCGAATGCGCGCCTGGAGGTTTTCATAAGCCAATCCCTGCTCATTCCAGCCGTCCAGCGTTCCGAGGGTGCGGCTGAAAACATCCAGGATGTCGGCAATCGGAACGGTATAAAAGTCGATTCCCAGCCGTCCAGCCAGCGTCCGGGCGTCGTTGCGGGTTTCGGCGGCATTGAATCGTGACGGCAGAGTAATTCCGATAACATTTCCCGGGCCGAGAGCTTCGGCGGCAATCGCCGCAACCAACGCCGAATCGATGCCGCCGCTGAGGCCGATAACCGCTTTTGAGAAGCCGTTCTTGCGGACGTAATCGCGGGTTCCAAGAACGAGGGCCTGCCAGACCTCTTCGGCGACATTCACCGGCTGAGCCGAAAAGAGGGAAGAGCTGATCGGGTGGACTACCGGGGGGGCGGCAGGAGTGTGTTCAATATCCGCGATGCACAGGTCTTCTTCGAATTCTTTTGCCTGTGCCGCAATGCTGCCCTGTGCGTTGACAATCATGCTTCGCCCGTCAAACACCAGCTCGTCCTGTCCGCCGACTAGATTGCAATAGGCGGCGGCGCAGTTAAAATGACGGCTGCACCGGGCCAGAACCTGCTGGCGTTCCTGTATTTTTCCCGCATTAAAAGGCGATGCCGACAAGGTAACAATCAAATCCAGGCGGCTTTTGTGTCCGTCCAGAAAACGATCCAGCCAGTGGAGGTCCCAGATATCTTCGCAGATGGTAACGGCAATGCGCATGGGACCGTGTTCGATAACAACGGGCGTCTGGCCGGGGGCAAAATAGCGTTTTTCATCAAAGACGCCGTAATTGGGCAGCAGCCCCTTTTGGTAGATGGATTCAATTTTTCCGCCGCGTATCACGGCGGCGGCGTTATAGCAGCATTTGCGGCTGGGCTGGGCAAACCCCACAACCGCAGTCAATCCGCTCAGTTCAGAAGCCAGCCGCTGCAGAGCGGCTTCATTATCCGCCAGAAACGAGGGTTTATGCAGTAAATCTTCCGGGGGATAACCGCACAGGCATAACTCCGGAAAGACCAGAAAATCGACGGACTGTTCCTTTGCCGTTTGGGCTATGCCAAGGATGGCCTTGGCATTATGCCCCATATCCCCTACGGTCGGGTTTATCTGTGCCAGAGCCAGGCGGAGGCGGAACGACATTTAATCTCCCTTATATAAGACCGGCCGTTTTAAGAGTACTGCTGACCGAATTTTTTATCGGCCGCGGCCAATTATCGCAAAAAGAGCATTTCGGCGTAACTTGGAAGCGGCCAAAGGCCGGCATCCACCAGTGTTTCGAGGGCATCTGCGGCGCTCCGCACCGCCTGCATGGCCGGGATAACCCGGTCGCGATAACTCCTCGCTGACTGCACGGGCTTTCCCATGGTTTTGGACATAGCGACCGCTGTCTGGAGTGCCTCGATTGCATCGTCAAGTTCATCCGTCAGGCGGCTGACTGTTTCCAGGGTTTTATGGATAGCCCTGCAGGTGACACCGGCATCGGCCGCCACACCGGCTGAAGATGCCAAACAACCGCAATACTCCATACAAGCCGGCAGAATCTGGCGTTTGGCAATGGACAGCATCGTATTGGCTTCGATGTTGATGGTCTTGCTGTAATTTTCCAGCAGAATCTCCTCACGGGCGTACAGCTCCTGCTTGCTGAAGACCTTGTGACGCACAAAAAGCTCCACATGGCTTTTATCCGTGATGGTTTCGAGGGATTCGACGGTGGAACGGATATTGGGCAGACCTCTTTGGGCGGCTTCCTGTACCCATTTTTCACCGTAGTTATCCCCATTGAAAAGAATCCGGGAATGTTCCGCCGCGATCCGCTTGATGATTTTCTGGGCATCGGCGGCGACATTTTTGGATTTTTCAAGCTCGTCGGCGATTTCCATCAGTGCATCGGCTACAATCGTATTGAGCGTAAAACACGGGCCGGCGGTGGACTGGCTGGAACCGACCATACGAAATTCAAACTTATTGCCGGTAAAGGCAAACGGCGATGTCCGGTTGCGGTCAGTGGCATCCTTGGGCAGCGGCGGCAGGGTGGAAATGCCCAGTTTCAGGTCGCCTCCTTTTTTGGAGGATTTGGCGCCGCCGCTGGTCAGTTGTGCAAAAATATCGGTCAATTGCTCGCCGAGAAAAACAGAGACAATAGCCGGCGGCGCTTCGTTGGCGCCGAGGCGGTGTTCGTTGCCGGTGTTGGCGGCGGTGGCGCGAAGTATTTTGGCATATTTGTCCACGCCGCGAATGACGGCCCCGAGGAGAACCAGAAACACCATATTATCGTGGGGAGTGCTGCCGGGATCCAGCAGATTAACACCAGTATCGGTAACCATGCTCCAGTTGTTGTGTTTGCCGGATCCGTTGACGCCGGCAAACGGTTTTTCATGCAGCAGACAGACAAAACCATGCCGCAGTGCCGTCTTTTGCAGGGTTTCCATGACCAGCTGGTTGTGATCGGTGGCGACATTGGCCGTCGTGAAGATCGGCGCCAGTTCGTACTGGGCAGGAGCTACTTCGTTGTGTTGTGTTTTGGCCGAAACGCCCAGTTTCCACAGTTCCGTATTGACGTCGTTCATAAAGGCCGCGATGCGCTCATGCAGGGTGCCGAAATAGTGATCTTCCATTTCCTGTCCGCGCGGCGAAGGGGCGCCGAACAGTGTTCGGCCTGCCAATACAAGGTCCAGCCGGCGTTCAAAGTATCCCCGGTCAACCAGAAAGTACTCCTGTTCGGCTCCGAGGGTGGTTATCACCTGTCCAACATCGGTTTTGCCCAGGGTTTTCAATACGCGGACGGCCTGCTTGCTGAGGGCTTCCATCGACCGCAGCAGAGGCGTCTTGTTATCGAGGGCCTCGCCCGTGTAGGAACAGAAGGCGCACGGGATATAGAGCGTCTTGCCTTTGATAAAAACCGGCGAGGTGCAGTCCCATGCCGTATAGCCGCGAGCTTCAAACGTGGCGCGCAGGCCGCCGGAAGGAAATGAGGAGGCGTCGGGTTCGCCTTTAATCAGTTCTCTGCCGCTGAACTCGACGATGGTTTTCCCGTCGGGTGTCGGAGACAGGAAGGAGTCGTGTTTCTCCGCTGTCAGACCGGTCATCGGCTGAAACCAGTGGCAAAAGTGCGTGGCTCCCTTTTCGATGGCCCAATCCTTCATGGCGCTGGCGACAACATCGGCCAGTCCGGGCGTCAGTTCGCCGTTACCGACACGGATCCGGGAAAAACTGCTGAAGATGTTCTTCGGCAAACGCTGGCGCATGACCGCATCATTGAAGACATTGATGCCGAATAAATCAATCAACTGTGTCGGTTGCTTCTCCATATCGTCTCCTGATTGTTGTAAAGACCCGTTTGGGGCATTCCTGATTAATCGCAAATTATTTTAAGTTCTGCATAACACCTCATACTATATACACTTGTCTTTCAAAGTCAACTGTTCTGCCGGCTGCGGCAATCACAAAATCAAAAGAATGTCAGGCATCATGGATGCCGTGTCTGAAAAAATCTTTATCCTGTTATATGTGCTGGGCTTAGCGTTGTTTCAAAAGGATAAAAACGACTCATTTTGGCTTAGACATTTTTGCAGGTGCGTATCGGGTCGATTTCCCTAAAAGGGCATTTTTTTTGAGTTTCTTTGCGGTCAACAACCGATTAACCGGACGGACAATAGATTTTTGTTTTGACAATAAGCTCTTTATACGGTTGAATTTATGAGAAGCATGAGCTTTCTCAGGATAACTTCAAACCGAAATTCTGAGAACAACGCCGGAGAGATCGAACCAATGATTTTTACGCTGGCCAATCAGATTACAATTTTGCGGATACTTTTAATCCTGCCGTTTGTGATGTGTCTGCTTAAGGAGGCCAATCCGGCGTATGCCGTACCGATGCGATGGCTGGCGCTGGGGATATTTGTGATTATGGCCGCCAGCGATGCGCTGGATGGCTTTCTGGCCCGTGTAAAAAAACAAAGTACCCCCTTGGGGGTATTTTTAGACCCCTTAGCCGATAAGTTGATGATTACCTGTGCCAGTGTGATTTTGTCGCTGTCGCCGACGGCGGTGGAGGGCTTTCGCCTGCCGCTGACGGTGGTGGTGCTGGTTATCGGCAAAGATGTGCTGCTTTTGCTGGGCTTTGCCGTTACCTATTTTCTGACCGGCAGTATCCACATCAAACCCGTCTGGGCGGGCAAGGCCTCGACTTTTTTACAGATTTGCATGGTGCTGTCTATTCTCATCGGGCCGGAGATAAGCCGGTGGATTGGTTTTTGGCCGATTGCGGCACGGGTGGTGTGGTGGGCGACGGGGTTTTGGGCGTTAATGGTAACAATTGTTTACATTTGGCGTGGAATTCGATATATTGACATGTTTGGCAATCAGGAAAAACAGAGCCGATAGAGAATGGATAACATCATATGAGCGGGTTTAGTGAAATTCCCGAGATAATCGAAGAACTGAGATGCGGCCGGATGATTGTGCTGGTGGACGACGAAGACCGCGAAAACGAGGGCGATCTGGTCTGTGCGGCCGAACTGACGACCCCCGAGATGGTTAATTTCATGGCCCGATACGGGCGCGGGTTGATTTGTATGCCGTTGTCGGAACAGCGGTGCGACCAATTGAATCTGCACCCGCAGAGCATTGAAAACACGGCTCGGCTCGGAACGGCATTTACCGTCAGCGTCGATGCGCGCGAGGGAATCACGACCGGCATCAGCGCCGCCGATCCGGCGGCTCGACCCGCCGATCTGGCGCGGCCGGGGCATCTCTTTCCGCTGCGGGCGCGGCAGGGGGGCGTTTTGGTGCGGGCGGGCCAGACCGAAGGGGCGATGGATTTAATGAAGCTTGCCGGACTGGAGCCGGCAGCGGTCATCTGTGAGATTATCAACGATGACGGCACGATGGCGCGGGTGCCGGACCTTGAAAAATACTGCCGAAAACATTCGCTGAAGATGACCTCGATTGCCAAGCTGGTCGAATACCGTCTTCAGCGGGAGCAGCATATCCGCCGCATCCAGGAAATCAAACTGCCGACCGATTACGGCGAGTTCAAGATGATTGGCTATGCCAGCCCCGGCACGACCGAGCCGCACCTGGCCCTGTGCAAGGGCGGCGTGGGCGATATGGATTCCGGCGGCGGCCCGATTCGGCACGATGAACCGGTGCTGATCCGAGTGCACTCGGAATGCCTGACGGGCGATTTGTTTCATTCGCAGCGGTGCGAATGCGGCTATCAGTTGATTACGGCGATGAAACTGATTGAGCGGGAAGGCAAGGGGGCCTTGATTTATCTTCGACAGGAAGGGCGAGGCATCGGCCTGGCCAATAAACTGCACGCCTACAAACTGCAGGAAGAAGGGCTGGATACGGTGGAGGCGAATATCAAGCTTGGATTTATGCCCGATAAGCGGGATTACGGCATCGGGGCACAGATTTGCAGGGACTTGGGGTTGACCCACGTGCGGATACTGACCAATAATCCCAAAAAGGTGTCCCGTCTGGAAGTGTACGGCATCCGGGTTGCCGAGCAGATTCCGCTGCTGGCGTCTCCCGGCGAGCATAACCGCGATTATCTGCGAACCAAAAAAATCCGATTCGGACATTTGCTGGATGAAGACCTGTAGCAGGCATCCTGGGGCGTCGCTGCGGCGGATAAGCGGCGGGATTCTGTGGGCGGCGCTGACCGCTCTGATGGGAGCGGGCTGCTGGATTCCGGCAGAAAAGACGGGGGCTGGCGCTGCGCCGCAGGTTCGGATTTCGTCATTGACGGAACTGGCGGCGGATCCTGCCGCCAACGCGGCAACTCTGAAGGCCCTGGTGGAGATTTTTGATGCGCAGGGGGGGGCTGTGCAAATGCCGTGCGTGTTGCGGTTTGAACTGTATGAGTTTCGACCGCTGGACAGCGACCCGCGGGGCAAGCGTATTATGCTGTGGCCGCAACAGGATTTGACCGACCCGGCCAAAAACAGCGAACACTGGAAGGAATATCTGAGGGGGTATGAGTTTCTGCTGCCGGTAGAGGCACCGTTGGAGCCGGGGAAGAACTATGTGCTGGAGGCGACCTGCCTGATGGGCGGCCGGCGGTTCCGGGATGTTTTTACGGTCCGTATGGGGCTATAAAAGAAAAACAGGTCTTGTTTTGGATTGGTCAGATTGTTATATAGTTGAGGCGGAAACGATCTTTCCCTGCGGCCGAAGGGGTATAACGCGATTGGAACAAAAACGTGGCGTTTTTTAATAACCACAGCGATAATCTCAGCTTAGACGATACCGCCCTGGTTCGCCAGTGTCAGCGCGGCAATTCGGAGGCGATGGGCTGCTTGATTGTGAAGTATCAAGACAGAGTATATAATACAATTCTGAAAATTTGTCAAAATCGGGACGATGCGGCGGAACTTACGCAGGATACGTTTGTCAAAGTATTAGAGAGCATCCAGACATTCGGCGGCCGGAGCAGTTTTTATACCTGGCTGTTCCGGGTGGCGGTGAACTTGACGCTGAATTACTGCCGCAGGCGGTTTAAGCTGTCGGGGGTGTCGCTGGATGCGGCCGACGAGCGGCTCGAAAAGGACAAAGAACGGCTGGCGTTGCTGCTGGCGGACCCCAACGGGCCGGACCCGGCGGCGATTGCCCAGCAAAGGGAATTGGCGCAGATTGTTGCGGGCCTGATCGGACAGCTTCCGCAGGACTACCGGGTGGTGCTGGTGTTGCGGGATATTGAGCAGATGAGTTACGCCCACATTGCTGAGGTGCTTGACCTGGAGGCCGGAACGGTCAAAAGCCGGCTGAACCGGGCGCGCACGATGCTGCGGGAATTAGTGGAAACGGTGCTGACATGAACGAAACGCCAAAACATGAGATTGAAGAACTGCTGAACGCCCTGGTCGAGGAGGAGCCCAATGAACGTCAGAAGACGGAATTCAAGCGGCTGATTCAGCACGATCCGTCGCTGGCGGATCAGCTTGCGTCGCTGCGCCAGCAAAAACAGCTGCTTAACGCGCTGCCTGTCGAAGCGGCTCCGGCATCGCTTGCCGAGGATGTGCGGGCGGCTCTGGAACGCAAAATGATCCTGGGGGATTATCAGGGAACGACCGGGCGAATTGTTGCCGCCGGTCATTTATTCATGCGGCGGGCGCTGACGGTGGCGGCAATGCTGCTTCTGCCGCTGGGGCTGCTGGCGGTCGTGGTGTTTGACGTTCTCAAGCCGCCTTCGGAGCAGGGGGACTACGTTCCGGCCCGCAAAACACTGGCCCGGGACGATGCCGGCCAGCCGCAAACGCCGCCGATGGCGCCGGCAGAGGTTTTTCCCTTTGATGGCATTCTTGTTTTGAAAACAGTTCAGCCGATAGCGGTGAGTAATTCTGTCGAAAAGATGATTTTTGACCAGGGGCTGATAAATGTTATGCTGCCGAACCGGACGGCGGAAGACACAAGCTATCAGATTACGGCGCCGCCGGAAAAGATTGTTGCGCTGATCGATTCGCTCGAAACGCTCTGGCCCGACTGCGGGGAGGTAACGCTGAGCGTGCGGGGCGGTTCACAGGAGCAGGCGATTGATATTCCAAAAGTGCAGCCGGATCAAATCACGACGCTGGCGCAGGAAAACAGCGGCGAACTGCTGAGTCGGTTAGCGAAGCGGTATGCTTCGGCCAATTTGGAGAAGGAAAAGATGTTCGCCCATACGCCGGACGATCCGGCGGGGGAATTGACGGGTCAGGGATATCCGCCGCTGAATGTCCCCATTCTGACGGGGCGGGTTGAGCCGGCCCCAATAACCCCCAATGGCCCGGCGCAGCCGTCGATTCGGTTGCGGATTGATGTTAAGCGGACTGTTGACTGATCGCCGTCGGCATTGTCAAGGAGACAGGGATGTTAAAAAGCGAAAATACCTGCCTGGTGGTGATTGACGTCCAGGAGAAGCTTTTACATGTCATGCATAACCCCGAGCAGGTTGTGAGGAACTGTTCGGTTCTGATTCGGGCGGCCAAAACGCTCGGCATTCCTATTCTGTGGTCTCAGCAGGTTCCCACTGCTCTTGGCCCTGCGATTCCGGAGTTGTCTTCTCTGCTGGAGGGTGTTGTGCCGATCAATAAATCCAGCTTCAGTTGCGGCAGGGATGACGCATTTGTAACGGCCTTGGATAAACTCAATCCCCAGACGGTCATCCTGTGCGGCGTCGAGGCCCACGTCTGTGTCTTTCAGACGGCGATGGACCTTATCCAGAAGGGGCTGTATGTGCATGTGATTGCCGACGCGACCTCGTCGCGCACACCGGAAAACAAGCACATCGGGCTGGAACGGATGAAGGCGGCCGGAGCGGTTATCAGTTCAACGGAAATGCTCCTGTTTGAACTGCTTCGTGATGCCAAACACGAAAAATTCCGCGACTTGGCAAAACTGATCAAGTAATACACGCCTTTACGGTGTTTTCGGGTCTAATGCTGCAGATTTACCTTTTCATTCTTGGCGCTGTTATAACGATCAGTTTGTTGTTTCAGGTGAATCATCAGATGGGAGCCGGCCTGTGGTTTTGTCTGGCGGGGTTTGTGTTTTCTTTGATTGCCAGTTTTGTTAAATTCAAAAAGTTAGCCGCCTGATTGACTCAGGCGGCTTTTGCCCTTTAGCGGGTCGTTTGCTCGATAATTGGCGTATATTTTGAATACAATTTTTTTGCAGTTTGTACGGAATCGCCGACGGGTTTTGCAGAATAAGGATTCGTCTGCTTGGTCCATTTTTCCTCAAAAGCGTAGTAGTTAATCGGTTTTTCCTGACCGCCCTCAAGCCGGGCGTTAAGACCGTAAATAAACATCTGCCATCGCGGCTTGTAAAAATCCTTCAGCAAGCCCGCCCATTCTCTGTGCGAATATTCATGGAGATCGGAGTCCTTGAACGACCACGTGGTAATCAGCGTTCGGGCATTGAATTCATAGAGATTCTTCTCGGCTTCGGTGTGTCCAAGCGAACGGGCGGCATGGGTCCATTTGCCGAGCATAAAATCCGTCCGTGTGGCAAGCAGTTTGTCCTGGTCGTCGATAAGCTCCAGAAAGCGATTGCTCCACAGGCCGAACGCCTCTTTGTCTTTTGCCTCAAAAGCGGCTGTCATCTTTCGATGGATCGGTTGAGCCAGGTTTGCCAGCACCTGCCGTGTGATGTCCACAAGGTCATAGCGGTAGGTATCGACCGTTTCAAGCGTGTCCGCCGCATCCAGCAGGAGTTTCCACGCCCCGACAACTGCGGCGGGGTCGTAGTAAAGCTGCGAGGTGCCCCACGATGAAACCCGCTCGATACGCATTGCCGGGCGGGCACAGAGAATGGATTCGCTGGTTCCCTGCTGGTAATTAAAGTCCTTGTTATAGACCGAATTGCCGAGAAGCCGCCATGCCTGACGGGTTTGCGGCAAGTCCTGCCCGTAACGCCTGTGCGCATAATCATTGAGCCACTGTTCCACATTCGGCGAACTGTCGCGCCACCGCATTTCATAGGTAAATTCATAAACCACGGGGTTGTTTTCGATGCCCTCCGGGAGCATCCCGATACCCACAAGATTGCCGCCTTCGGGGCGATTAAGGACTTTCATGGGTTCCGTGGCGGCTGCATTCAACCGGCCGAACATCCCGACATTGCCGCCGAAATTGTGTACAATGCACCACGCCCACGGATACCCGTTCCAGGCGTTCCTCTCTCGCCACTGCGGCCAGTTGTCGCAGTCCAAATCGAGAATTAAAACATCGTCCTTTGCGATGGCCGCAATAAGCTCATCCTTCGGGTTGCCGCTCCAGCCCTGAAGAACCCACACAGCCGCCGGCGACACCTCTTTCATCAGCGAAACAATCTGCTGTCCTGCCGCCGGCAGGGCGATGCCCTGCGTGCTCCCGCCCTCATGGAAAGGATCGCCGCTGAAATAGTTATTTTTGCCAAAGAGTTTTTCCTGCTCCCGGTAGAATACTCTGGCCATCTGGGCATACAGCGGGTCTGTCGGAGATAAAAAGGCCGGCCGCTTAAATCCGCCGACCCAGAAACCCTGGTCGCGGATATCGGCAGCAGGATATTTTTCCTTCAGTTTATTGGGGACCATCCCGTAAAAGGCGGGCAGTACCGGTTCCATGCCGAGCTGCCGCATGCGCGAAAGGATTTTTTTCTGAAGCTGGATGCGGTTATCAATCCATCGTTGCGGTAGCGGGCCGCCCCATCCTTCGAGATTGCCCATCAGCCACCACGCGAAAAAGCCGGGCCCGCAGATAAATTCGCGAATCTCGCTGTCGGTAAAGTGGAACTGCTCCAGCGTTTTCTGCCAGACCGCTTCCGTGCCGACAGCGGCAAGCGGCAGATTAATGCCATTCATCGCCATCCAGTCGATTTCTTTTTCCCATCGCGGCCAGTCCCAAAACGACATTGTATAATTAAAAGTGCAGTAGTTCAGGTAATAACCATAGCGGTACGGGCTTTCCTTGCGGAACTTCTCCGGGATGACCGGCAGGGGGTCGGGGACATTCAATTGGGAGCTTTCCCATGAGAACTGACAATTACAGTAATATTTCAGATACCAGTTGAATCCGGAACATACCGCAACAGGGCTGGAGCCGCGTATGATCACATTGCCGTTTTGGCTTTCCACCTCGAATACATCTCGATTATTTACGGCCGGAATTGGCTCAATGACAAATAATTTGGCTTTGCCCGGAAGGATTCTCTGGATAACCTGGCGTGCTGCCGTCAGATCTGTGCCATTCTTTGTGGTTTTTGCGGAAGGACCGGCAGAACAACCGGTAATGGTTAAAACGAGAACACTGCTCACTGCAAACGCTGAACATCTCAATAATTTTCCAACCTTCATTGCGTTTTCTCCTGCCTTGCGTGGGCTGTTAAAACTATTTATTGCGGCTGTACGCCGTAAAACGCATTGTTTGCAAAGTTATCTCTGTCAGGCCGACGGCGGCTCCGACTTTTTCGATGATTTCGCATCGGGCTTGGTTTCGGTTTTGTTAGTTGCAGAGACCGCCGGTTTTTCGCCTTCAGCGGCTTTTTTGTAGCTGTCGCTGCGGTAGTCGGTTTGGTAGAAGCCGCTGCCTTTGAAAATCAGGCCCACACCGGTTCCCAGCAGGCGTTTGAGTTTCAGTTTGCCGCATTCGGGGCATTTTTTCAGCGGCTTGGCCGTAATGGATTGGAGCGCCTCCAGTTCGTTGCTGCAATGGCCGCACTTGTATTGATAGGTCGGCATCCTACACCTGGGATTCCGTATCCGTTGTTTCATCGTTTTCGCCGCCGGCCGCCGGCATTGGGTGATGAAGCTTGTTAATAATCACCCTGCACGGGCGAAGCACCTGGTCGTTCATCCTGTACCCGGCCTGGTAAACGTCCAATACGACATTATCCGGCTTATCCGGCTCGGTTCGCTGCATCATGGCTTCATGCAGGGCCGGATCGAACGGCTGATTCATCGCCTCGATGCGTTGAACCCCGTGGCCTTTGAGCGTATCGAGCATGTGGTCAAAGACCAGTTGGATGCCTTTGACGAGGGTATCCAGCGTCTGTTCGCCCGGGGCGGCGGATGCATGAGAAAGGGCGCGTTCAAAATTGTCAATCGACGGCAGCAGCGAACGGAGAATCGCCTTTTTTTCGTAGGTCACCGAATCGGCAATCTGCTTGGGGATGCGCTTCTGATAATTGGCATAATCGGCGCTGACCCGCTGGAGTTGTTCGAAGGTCTCCTGCTTTTCGGCGGTCAGTTTTTCAAGCTGCTGGTGCAGTTCCTTGATCCGGTCTTCCAGTTCCGAAATCTTTTTATCGGCTTTTGTCTGATCTTTTTCGCTCATGGCTATTTGCTGAAGTGTTGTTTGATTTTATCAAAAAAACTTTTACTTTCCGAGTTGATGTCCAATTCTTCCGTTTTGGCGTATTCCCGCAGGAGCCGTTCCTGTTCTGCGGATAATCTTTTCGGAATTGCGGCGGATACCTGCACCAGCAGGTCGCCTTTGACGCCGGTGCGGATATCCGGCAAACCCTGGCCGCGGATGCGGAGGACGCTTCCGTGCTGAGTGCCGGCCGGGATTTTCAATTGCCGTGTGCCGTCAAGGGTCGGTACGTCAATCGCGGCCCCCAGCGACAATTGCGTAAAGCTCAGCGGAATCGTAACGACCAGATTTTCGCCGTCCCGCATCAGGAACGGATGTGTTTTAATCCGCACATAACAGTACAGATCGCCCCGCGGCCCCCCCATTTTGCCCGGTTCGCCTTCGCCCCCGATGCGGATACCCTGCCCCTCATGCACGCCGGCGGGAATCTTGACGCTCAGCTTCCGCTTTTGGGGAACCTGCCCGGTTCCGCGGCATTTTTTACACGGGTCGGTAATCACCTGGCCGGCGCCGCGGCATTGCGGACAGGTCGAAACCATCTGAAAAAAACCGCCCAATCCTGCCCGCTGCACCTGGCCGCTGCCGCCGCAGGCGGTGCACCGGCAGGGCCGCTTGCCCTTGGCAGTGCCCGTGCCGCTGCATTCGCCGCAGGTATCCTGCCGCGTAAAATCGATGGTCTTTTCGGTTCCCATCGCGACTTCTTCAAGCGTCAGTTCAACGACCGTTTCAAGGTCATAGCCCCGGGCGGCCCGGCCTGCGGCTCCGCTGCGTCGTCGGCCACCGCCGAAGATGTCGCCAAACATGTCGCCGAAGATGTCGCTGATATCGCTGACGTTCATGTGTGAATAGTCATGAATGCCGTACCCGCGAAGGCCGTCATGGCCGAGATGGTCAAACCGTTTGCGTTTTTCGTCGTCGCTGAGGACTTCGTACGCCTCAGCACATTCCTTGAATTTTTCTTCGGCCTCTTTGTTGCCGGGGTTTTTGTCGGGATGGTATTTGATGGCCATGCGGCGATAGGCGCGTTTGATGTCGTCCGCAGAAGCGTTCTTGTCCACTCCCAGCACTTCATAGTAATCGCGTTTGGCCATAGGATTCCAGCACTGGATTAATCAAGAACCACCGGGGACACGGATGACGCCGACGTTTAACGCAGATGACCGCATCTGTCGCGGGCTATCTGTTTTTCTCGGCGGGCTCGGCGGCCCCGGTGGTTTCTTATGTTATTGTTGCCTGTGTCTTAACAAACGGCGCCGATGACAGCATTTTCGGCATCGTCATCTTTGAGATCGGCAATCACGACATTGGTCGTCAGCATCAGTCCGGCTACGGAGGCGGCATTCTGCAGGGCCGTACGCGCCACTTTGGCCGGGTCGATGATGCCCGCCTTGATCATATCGACATAGCCGCCGGTATTGGCGTCATAGCCGATAGCGCCGCTCTGTTCGAGCAGTTCAGCGACGACCACATCGCCTTCGCCGCCGCCGTTTTCGACGATCTGGCGGGTCGGGGTTTTCAGGGCGCTGATCATGATGTCATAGCCGATTTTTTCGTCGCCTTTGGCTTTGGCCTTGGCTTTTTCCACTTCGGGGATAGCCCGCAGAAAGATGGTTCCGCCGCCGGGAATGATGCCTTCCTGGGCGGCCGCCTTGGTGGCGTGCAGGGCGTCGTCCAGCAGGTCCTTGCGTTCCTTCATCTCGGTTTCGGTGGCAGCGCCGGCCTTGATGACGGCCACGCCTCCGGTCAGCTTGGCCAGGCGTTCCTGGAGTTTTTCCTTGTCGTAATTGCTGGTGGTTTTTTCAATCTGGTTGCGAATCTGGTCGCAGCGGGCCGTGATGTCTTTCTTTTTGCCGGCGCCTTCGATAAGGGTAGTGTTGTCTTTACTGACCACAATCTTTTTGGCGCGGCCCAGTTGCGACAGCTCAATGCTTTCCAGCTTGATGCCCAGGTCCTCGGTGAACAGTTGTCCGCCGGTAACGATGGCCAGGTCCTGCATCATGGCCTTGCGGCGGTCGCCGAAACCGGGGGCCTTGACTGCACAGGCCTTCAGCACGCCCTGCAGACGATTGATGACTAAGGCCGCCAGCGCTTCGCCTTCAACATCTTCGGCGATAATGAGAAGGGGGGCTCCGATCTGGGCGATTTTTTCCAGCAGGGGGAGCAGTTCCCGCAGGTTGGAAATTTTCTTTTCATGCAGCAGGATGTAGGCGTCTTCCAGAACGGCCTCAAGGGTGTCGGCGCTGGTCATGAAATAAGGCGACAGGTATCCCTTGTCAAACTGCATGCCTTCGACGACCTGCAGTTCGGTTTCCATACCCTTGCCTTCTTCAACCTCGATGACGCCTTCCTTGCCGACCTTGTCCATCGCCTCCGCCAGAATCTCACCCACGGATGGAGTGTTGTTGGCGCTGATGGTTCCGACCTTGGCAATATCGTCGTGGCCCTTGATGGGCTTGGCGGACGCGGCGATAAAATCAGTCACGACGGCGGCGGCCTTCGTGATGCCGCGCTGAATGGCGACGGGATTGACGCCGGCGGTTACGTATTTGAGGCCTTCGTTGTAGATGGCTTCGGCCAGAACGGTAGCCGTCGTGGTGCCGTCGCCGACGACGTCGCTGGTCTTGCTGGCGACCTGGTTAACCATTTTGGCGCCGATATTCTTAAACGGTTCGGGCAGCTCGATTTCCTTGCTGACCGACACGCCGTCCTTGGTGACCTTGGGCGAGCCGTAGCTTTTGTGCAGCAGCACGTTGCGGCCGGTCGGACCGAGCGTTACCTTGACCGCCGCGGCAAGCTGGGCCAGGCCGTCTTTGAGCTCTGCCCGGGCCGCTTCCTGAAACATCATTTGTTTTGCCATTGTGTATTACCTCCGACTATCATTTTTCATTCATTGTTCTGTTTTTCCGCGGGCTTCTGCGATTCGATTGTTACCGGCTTTGCTCGCGGGATTTATGACCCTTAAGGGTCTTATTTTTCCACGATGCCCAGAATCTCGCTTTCGCGAAGAATCTTGTATTCCGTGCCTTCGACTTCGACGTCCGAGCCGCTGTATTTGCCGTAGAGAACGACGTCGTTTTTCTTGACGCTCATGGTGCCGCGGCTGCCGCTGTCGAGCATCTTGCCGGGACCAGCGGCGACGACCTTGCCCATGAGGGGTTTTTCCTTGGCGCTGTCCGGCAGAACGATGCCGCCGGCGGTTTTAGTTTCAGCTTCCTGCGGTTTGACAACCACGCGATCTTCCAACGGGATCAGTTTCATATTGGGTATCTCCTGTTTTTTTATTAATTTGGTTATTTCTCAAGTCTCAATCCTGATGTCTCAGGACTTACAAATTACATCATATCCATTCCGCCCATGCCTCCCATGCCGCCCATTCCGCCCATGCCTCCGGGCATTCCGGGGCCGGCGGCGTCTTTGTCCTTGGGCTGTTCGGTTACGATGCAGTCGGTTGTCAGCAGCAGGCCCGCCACCGAGGCGGCATTCTGCAGGGCGATGCGTGTAACCTTATGGGGGTCGATGACGCCGGCGGCGATGAGGTCTTCATAAACGTCTTTGTCGGCGTTATAGCCGAAGCCGCCTTTGCCCTGAGCGACCTTGTTGACGACAATCGTGCCGACGGCGCCGGCGTTATCGGCGATATAGTAGCAGGGCATCTTGAGTGCGTTGGCCGCAATCGTGACGCCGGTTTGCTCATCGCCTTCGAGTTTCAGCTTTTTGACGGCGTCAATGCAGCGAATCAGCGCCACGCCGCCGCCGGGAACAATGCCTTCCTCAATGGCGGCGCGGGTTGCGTGCAGGGCGTCTTCGATGCGTGCCTTCTTTTCCTTCATCTCGGCTTCGCTGCCGGCGCCGACGTTGATTTGGGCTACGCCGCCGGTCAGTTTGGCCAGGCGTTCCTGGAGTTTTTCCCGGTCATAGTCGCTGGTGGTTATTTCGATCTCGTTGCGGATTTGTGCGATGCGCCCTTTGATGTCCTCGTGGGTTCCGGCCCCTTCGACGATGATGGTATTGTCGTTGTCGAGGGTGACCTTCTTGGCCTGGCCGAGCTGGCCAAGCGTAACCTTATCCAGTTCAATGCCCAGGTCTTTGAAGATCGGCTGAGCGCCGGTCAGTATGGCGATATCCTCCAGCATGGCCTTGCGCCTGTCGCCATAGCCGGGGGCCTTGACGGCGGCCACCTGCAGGATGCCGCGAAGCTTATTGACGACCAGCGTGGCCAGGGCTTCGCCTTCCACGTCTTCGGCGATAATCAGCAGGGGGCGTTTGTTCTTGGCGGCCGCTTCCAGCAGGGGAACGATTTTCTGGACATTGCTGATTTTGTCTTCATAGACCAGGATGTACGGCTTGTTCAATTCACAGGTCATGTGGTCCGCATCGGTCACAAAGTGCGGCGACAGGTATCCCCGGTCAAACTGCATGCCTTCGACATAATCCACCGTTGTTTCTAAGCTTTTGCCCTCTTCGATGGTGATGACGCCGTCTTTGCCGACCCGCATAAAGGCCTCGGCCATCTTTTTGCCGATTTCCAGGTCGTTATTGGCGCTGATGGAGGCGATATTGATGATGTCGTCTTTTTTGCTGATGTCGATGGGCTTGGCCATCTTATCCAGCTGCTCAATCGCCACTGCCACGGCCTTCTGGATGCCGCGGTTTAAGCTCATGGCGTCCGCTCCGGCAGCCAGATTCTTGAAGGCCTCCTTAAACAGCGCCTCCGCCAGTACGGTTGCGGTCGTGGTTCCGTCGCCGGCGACCTTGGAGGTCTTGCTGGCGGCCTCTTTAACGAGCTTGGCGCCCATGTTTTCGGCCTTATCGACCAGGTCGATTTCTTCAGCCACGGTGACGCCGTCCTTGGTCACGGTCGGACCGCCCCAGCCCTTGTCGATAATCGCACAGCGGCCGCGGGGGCCTAAGGTGCTCTTGACGGCTGCGGCCAGCTTTTCAACGCCGGCCAGAAGGGCGTTACGGGCCTCGCTGTTAAAAGCCAAATTTTTTGCTGCCATAATGTTGCCTCTCCTAATTCTTTTCTTGAGTATCAATTTACACTGTCTTTGTACCTACTACAAGAACTCTGAATATGCAAAACAAATACCAAAAGCAAGAAATAAATTGCCAAAAACGGAATCATGCGAGTTGTAACTCATTATTTTGAATGAAGATATGGTAAAAATAGGGGGTTTTGAGTTTTCTTTTGAAAATCGAATAAAGTCACACGAATCTGCCAATTCCCACATCTCCGAAACCGAATACTATGCCATTCCGGCAGACTGGGAACGCGGGCGTCTCGCCCGCACAAAAGCCCGAAGCGGCAGCGCAGGGATGGGATATCCTGTGATGGGCGTTTTTGTACGGTCAATGCTTTATCGTGTCGCTCCCGCTCCACGCTTTTGTTTGCCATCCTGAAATTCACAAAAAAAATTCTTGACATTTTTTAGACTTTTTGTGATAATTTGGAGACACTTGGAGAGAGGGGCATTTCTATAAGCAGCCCCCGATATCAAACTTCCTATAGACGATGGTCTATGGACTGAGGACTAAGATTGGAGAGGAAAGATGAAAAAGGCAATTCTATTTTTGGTTGCTGTATGCACGTCCACTGCCACCATAGTATCCGCCGACACCTTCGGCACGGGAGAAAACCAGTTTGAGATTGAGTTTGTGACGATATCTGGTGATGCCAGTGGTGCTACTGGCACCGACATTGGATATCATAAAACTTTCCTTGATCCGGAAGATGATTACTGCATAGGTGCATTCGAAATCACCTATGGACAGTGGGATAAATTCAAAGCCGAATTGG
>JAKEGM010000012.1 GCA_022615575.1 Planctomycetales bacterium | reverse complement strand
GCCAAGACAATGTCGCTGATGCACAAAATTCCCATGAAAAACGGCGGCCTGGTGTGCGTGCGGTTTGTGAACAATCAGATTGTATTGGCCTGCGAAACGGTTGTGGTCAGCTCCAATCTGGTCGAAGGCAACTTTCCAAAGTATGAGGATATTATCCCCAAGGATTACGAAAAGAAAATAACGCTCCGCACCGATTTGATACTCAGCGCCGTCCGCAGGGCCGCCCTGTTGGCTAACGAAGACAGCAAGGGAATTCGGCTGGCGCTGGGCAAGGGTTCGCTGGTGCTGACCAGCCGGGCGCCCGAAACAGGCGACGCCCAGGTTGATATGGCCGTGGACTACAGCGGGGAACCGATAGAAATAGGTTTTAATCCGCAGTTCCTGATCGATGTGTTCCGGGTCATTAAGGCCGACACTGTTGAGTTGCACCTGGGCCAGTCCGACCGGCCCGGCCTGATAAAAAGCGGCGCCAATTTCCTGTATATCGTGATGCCGGTGAACCTGTAACAGCCGGGCGCATCGCGCAGGCGGCGACAGAGGTTTCTTTTGGTCTAATGGGTTGAATTTATCCTTCAGTTTCGTCGCGGAAAGGCGAATTTGGGGGAAACGTATGAATGAAGAAAAATACCTTCGCGGCGCACTGAGCTGGCAGCGCAAAATAAAACCGACCCATGCCCGTCTGGGCGAAGAGGTTGTTTCCTATCTGAGGCGGCAGGCCCACACGCTCGAGAAAAACGCGGCCATAGCGGATATTTGGCGGCAGGTGCTTCCTTTGGAGCTGCAGCCGTTCTGCCGGCTGGACAAGCGGTCGGGCAGCACGCTTTTTGTTCAGGCACAGCCGGGGCCGTATATGTATCAGATGCAGCTGTTGTCCGGCGAACTGCTGGAGCGGATTTGCCGGCAGATTCCTCGCTGCGGGATACAGAAGATTTGCGTAATACCAATGAAAGACAAATAACCAGGAGCAAGACAAAACATGGCAGAACACAGTTACGATGCCAGTAACATAAAGATATTGGAAGGCCTGGAGGCCGTCCGCAAGCGGCCCGATATGTATATCGGCAACCGTCAGGAAGGCGGCCTGCACCACCTTGTGTATGAGGTGCTGGATAATTCCATCGATGAAGCGCTGGCGGGCCGGTGCGACCGCATTCTTGTGCATATTCACATGGACGGAAGCTGCTCGGTTGAGGATAACGGCCTGGGCATTCCCACAGAAATACACGAAGAGGCCAAAAAGAGCGCGCTGGACGTGGTGCTGACGACGCTTCATGCCGGCGGCAAGTTCGACAAAGGGGCCTATAAGGTGTCCGGCGGCCTGCACGGCGTTGGTGTCAGCGTGGTCAACGCCCTGAGCGAGTGGCTTGAGGCGGATGTGTGGCGCAACGGGAAACATCATCATTTCGAATGCGAACGCGGCGTTCCCAAGGGACTGGTGCGGGAGATCGGCGAGACGACCAAGCGCGGCACACGCATCACGTTTTTGCCGGACGACCGGATTTTCGATGCGATAGAATTCAAGTATGAGATTCTTCAGAAGCGCATCCGAGAAATGGCCTATCTCAATGGCGGCGTACACCTGACTTTTCAGGACGACCGCATGCAGAAAAAAGAGGTCTATCACTACGAAGCGGGCATTCGGGCTTTTGTGGAATATCTCAACGAAGGCAAAGTCCCCGTTTCCAATGTGATGTATTTTCAGAAAGAAGACCCCCAAAGCGGCCTGTCGTGCGAACTGGCACTGCAGTACAACGACAGTTACGCCGAAAACGTGCTGGCATTTGCCAACAACATCCGCAACATCGACGGCGGCACGCACCTATCGGGGTTCCGGACGGCCCTGACCCGCACGATGAACACTTACGCCCGCAACGCCAACCTGCTCAAGACGGGAATGACGCCTGTCGGCGAGGACTTGCGCGAAGGCCTGACGGCGGTGATTTCAGCCAAGGTGCCGGAACCGCACTTTGAAGCACAGACAAAAGTGCGGCTGTCAAATCCGGAGGCGGCCAGCTTTGTAGAAACGATGGTCAACGAGCAGCTTGCGACATACCTCGAGGAAAACCCCGCCGAGGCCAAGCGGGTTTTGAACAAGGCGATTCAGGCCGCCGCCGCCCGTGAAGCGGCCCGCAAAGCGCGGGAACTGACGCGGCGGAAAGGCGCCCTGAGCAATACAAACCTGCCCGGCAAATTGTGGGATTGCTCCAGCCGGGACACCGTTACCACGGAGATTTTTATTGTTGAGGGCGACTCGGCGGGCGGTTCAGCCAAAGGCGGCCGCGACCGGAACATTCAGGCCATCCTGCCGCTCAAGGGCAAAATCCTGAATGTTGAAAAAGCCCGGCTGGAAAAAATGCTCGGCCACGAGGAAATCCGCACGATTATCAGCGCCCTGGGAACGGGCATCGGGGCCGATGATTTTGACCTGTCCAGGTGCCGCTACGGCAAAATCATTCTGATGACCGATGCCGATGTGGACGGCGCGCATATCCGCACGCTGCTGCTAACCTTTTTCTTCAGGCAAATGCCCCAGTTGATTGAGCAGGAGAGGATTTTTATTGCCCAGCCGCCGCTGTACGAGGTGCGGCGAAAGGGGCAAAAGGACTCCGATTACATTCTCAATGAAATGCAGATGCGCAAAAACTCGGAAAACCGGGGACTGGAGGGTTCCCGCCTGATTATTCGCGATGCCAACGGAACCGTTCGCCAGTACGACCAGCCCAAACTGGCGTTTCTTGTAAAGGTTCTCAACGAAGCCGAGCGCAGCGTTCATATCCTGAATCGCCGGGGCATTATTTTCGGCGATTTCGTGGAAAAGTATTTCGACGGCCGACTGCTGCCCATCTATCAGGTTCGCACGGAAGGACAGGACGAATTTTATTACGACAAGGACGGCTACGAAAAGCGGCTGGCCGAATTGAATGCATTCCAGACAGGCGGAGAACAGGCGGACGAGACCTTCTTTGCCGAGGAATTGCACGAGGTCCTGCGGCTGAACGAGATTTGCGCCCGTCTGCAGGCCGATTACGGGCTGGACTGGCGCGATTATCTGCTCAAACAGCAGAAAACGGATTCCGGCGAAGATATGCCGACGCGGTTTTTGATTTCTAATGGGCAGGAGGAATTCAGCGCCGCCTCATTAGACCAGGTGACGGCGGTTGTGCGTCAAATCGGCTCCCGTGAGATGGAAATCAAGCGGTTTAAAGGCCTGGGCGAGATGAACTCCGACCAGCTCTGGGAAACCACGATGAACCCGCAGAGCCGCACATTGCTGAGGGTGCGGCTGGAAGATGCCGGCGAGGCAGACCGGCTTTTCAGTATCCTCATGGGGGATGATGTGGAAAAACGGCGGACTTTTATTCAAGACCACGCCCTGGAAGTGCAGAATTTAGATATATAGAAAAACGCCTTGAATAACCGAAAAAAGAAAAATAGGTTTTTACCTTGAAAAACAGGCCCAAAGCGTACACAATAGGAACAGGAAAAAACAGGATAATTGGCAGACAGATATATGGAGGCATATATGGCACGGATAGCGATGATTACAACGATGGTACTGGCCGCAGCATTGGTATCGAATGGCTGTAACGGGGCGAAGAAAGGACCTTCGACCCACGAGGAATCTCAGAAAACCGAATTGCTCCGTCAGATTGACCTTAGATACGAGAACCCCGATGCCCATTATCAATTGGGCAAGCTCTATTATGCGGACGGCCTGCTGAGCAAGGCCGAGTGGGAATACCGCGTAGCGATAGGATTTAACCCTGTCCATTACCCTGCCCAGGCAGGCGTGGTAAAAACATGGCATGACCGAAAGAACACCGAGCGTGCTCAGGTGGCTGCCGAGCTGTATACCAGCCAGGCAGCGACGTCCGCAGATGCCTCTCTGCGGCTTGGAAAGGCGTTTCAGGGCGAAGGGCTTAATGATTACGCCCTGACGTGTTATCAGCAGGCCGCCAATCTGGCTCCAAAGTCCCCTGTGGTCTTTAAGCAGATGGGCTATTTTTATCTGGCCCAAGACGACAAAGCGCTGGCCGAGGAGTATCTCCGCCGCAGTTTTGAACTGGACCCCTACCAGTCGGAAGTGGCGGGCGAACTGGGCCGCATGGGCGTGATTGTTCAAACCCCGCGCGGCACAGCAGTGGAACAGGCAGTCCCGGCGGAAGGGGCCACCCAGGAAGCGCCGTAATAATCCTGTTTTTACAGGTTTTCTGTTGAAGCAGTCATCCATTGACGATAAACCGGATCGGTGCCGCAGACAGCGGAATCCGTCTTGAATGATGCGCTTGGCCCTGGGAAACACGGCAGGATGCCCCCCAAAAAAGTCGAATCCCCTGCAAAAAACAGGGGTTTTTCGTAAAAATTTTTAATTTTTTTTACATTTCTTGTAGAAACCGCATTTTCGTTGTAAAATATCAATTAATAAACACTTACAGAGAAAATTTGTTCTGTTTTTGAATTGTTGAATTTTTGAACAATTAGAAATGTAAAAGATTTTGTTCTAAAAATCTATGGCCAAACGTATAATACAGTAGAACAAGGACGTTCGGCCGAGCAAGGAGAAAGGTTATGGGCCCGGAACTTGAAAAGGCGATAAACGAATTGAGCTTGCGAATGCGAATGCTCCGTGCGATCCAGGAGGACGCTGCGCCAAGCGGTGCGATTACGGAACGGGAATCACTGATATTGCAGCTTTTGGGCGAGCAGGGACAGATGACTGTTACACAGATTGCATCCGCCTGGCCGAATGTCAGCGAAAGCACGATCTCTATGACAATTACAAAACTCTGGAGAAAGCGCGGATTGGTGTCCAAGACCATCGACCCCCAAAACCAGCGGGTGACCCGTGTGGAGTTGACGGAAAAGGGCAAGAAGGAGCTGGAAACCATTCTGCGGCAGCGAAGCCAGCGGATTCAAGCGGTTTTTAATTCGATTCAGATGACGGACCCGGAACGAACCGCCTTGATTCGTGTCTGCCAGAAAGGCGTAGAGGTTTTGGATCAGTACCTCGGCATGAAATTGGCGCCGGGGAAAAAATGAAATGTCCACAAACGAGCTAATGTTCTGCATTTGAGGTCGTCTTAGACAGGTAAAGTCACAGTGCCGGCGTAAAGAAAAAGCATACGTTCTTCGCCGGGGAAAGGGGACTTGATATGTGGAAAAAAGAAAACAAAAAATGGATGATGGCTGCAGGAACAATCATTGCCAGTTTGTTTCTGGCTGTCCCTGTTTTAGGCCGCGGCAAAGCCGACGGCCCATCAGCATCGGCGGCACGCTCGGCCCGTTCTGAATCGGCGCCGCGTGCGTCACAGCCCGCCCCGTCTGATTCTTTCCGGGGTTCGTCCCGCGCTGCATCCGCTCCGCGGGAATCGATGCCGGCAGCGCCTGCTGCCTCTCCGAGCAGAGCGGCTTCCGCAGCGCCGCGTCAATCCCGGGCGGCCAGCCAGCCGCGGTCTGTCAATCCCTCACCGCGCGCGGCGGTTTCATCTGTGCCTGCCGCGATTTCGTCTGCCCCGGCGGCGCCTGAGGCAAGGGCGATTTCTTCCCGGCCGGTTCGGCGGGCGGCGGAAGTTGCCGGTACGGCCGCACGAAGTCAAACCGGCTCCCTGGGCCAACCCTCTTCGGTCAGCCGCCCATCTTCGTCCGTCGCCGCACCTTCCGGCCGTGCGCTGCCAACAACAGTATCCGCAAAAACCGAATCAAAGATGAAGTCTTCCAGCGTAACCCGCAAGATAGAATCGTCTTCTTGGGCCGAGAAAAAAACACCTGTTCGCCCGGTTCAGGCCAAAGAGCCGCTTGCCGTTAAAACAGATTCCCCGCGCGTCACACCGCGTTCCGTGTCCGCTAAACTCGATGCCCCGCGGGAATCCCGGCAGCGAACAGAGGCGGCTTCCAAATCTGTTCAGCCGGACAGCCGGACCAGGACGTCTTCGGAAAAACTGATTGCAGCGGACATTGAACCGAGGCGGTTAACGGCTTCGGACAAAATTGTGGAACGCATCAGCCCGGACCGTTCGACCCGGAGCAAACCCGAGCGGCTGATTGCCTCCGATGTTTCTGCCGCCGCCGGCGCACCGCGTGAACGCCGCCAGCGCGACGATCAGCCGATAACCTCACCCCCACGGAAGGGCGCCGTTTCCGGAGAGGGCGCAAAAGAACCTGCGACCGTCAGCAGCGAAGTCCCGGCCCGCCAGCCGCGTTCGACAACCGAAAGGACGGGGACGCGCAGCCGGGAACAGGAACCGCAGATTGTCGTCAACAACACCAACAATGTTGTTGTGCAGGGCAATGTTACCGAGAGAAATGTAAGGCCGCGGGTTCCCCGGAAGTTATCCCGTGATGTCGGTTCTCTTAATCACGATTCGCATTGGGATAGACACGACAGTCACGATGATCATCATGACAGCCACAGCGGCGTTTATTTTTCTTTTGCGTGGTCCAATTTCAGCTGCGGCCGGGTTGCCTATTTCCCCTACAGCTACTATCACTCCTGGTGCGGCGATCCTGCGGGGTATTACGGGCTGTCGTATTATTACCCCGGCTATCACCGCCGGTTCATCTTTGTCAGTATCGGTGGCTATTGGCCGTCCTGGTACCGCTATCCCCGGTATTACTGGTACGGCTGCCATCCGTATTACTGGTACGGGCCGGATATTGTTTATTACCCCTCCGGCGGCGCAACCTACAACACCTATAACTACTACAATACAAACGAAACCCCTGCTGCGCCGGCGGCAGCGTCTTCGACGCCGTATTATGAACTGGGCAATCCCAAGCAAGCCGAGCCGGCCCAGCCGGTCGATGAACCGGAATATCAAACCGCCGCCGATCTGTGTTTTGAGCATGCGGTCGAGCTTTTTGCCGCGGGAAACTATGCCGACGCCATCGCCCAGCTCCGCGAAGCGATAGTTCAGTCGCCGGAAGATATCATCCTGCCCTTTACGTATGCCCAGGCGCTGTTTGCCAACGGGGAGTATGCGATGGCCGCCAGCGTGCTGCGGGCAGCCATTGAAAAGATTCCCGATGACGAGCTGACGATTTACTATCCGCGCGGCCTGTATCAGGACGAGAAGGTTCTGACCGAACAAATTGACAAACTCCAGGCGGCCGCCGCCGCAGAACCCTTCAACGCGGACCATCAGCTTCTGCTGGGCTATCAGTATATGGGCATTGGGGACATGAACAAGGCCCATGGACCGCTGAGTGCGGCTGCCCAAAGCGCTGCCAATGGACCGACCGTAGCCAAACTGCTGGACCTGGCGGCTCAACTCGAACAAGAAGCGGCCCAACAATAAAAAGGGAGGTTGCGATGAACGCACTGCGAGCAATGTTTGTCTGCGCAGCGGCGGCAAGGATTCTTCCGGCAGTCACCTTCGGCTTCGAAGCGTTTTCGGTCTATCCGTCCGCGCAGACGCAGCAATTTCCAGATGTCGACAACGGCGTGGTTGTGTGGCAGCAGTATGTCCAGTTCGAAGGCGTCTGGGACTGGGACATCTTTGGGGTCGATCTGCTGGATGCCTCAGCGCCGAAGCCCATCGATGTGGCTTGGCTGGAATCCGACCAGCAGAGGCCGGCGGTCTGGAACCGGTCGGTCGTCTGGCAGCACGAATATGCGGCCGACGACATGGACATTTATTTGACGGACATTACGGATCCGGACGCCCCCGTCCGGTATTTGCTGAACGCCCAACCCGGCCAGTATGAAAACAATCAGACCGAACCGGCCATTCACGGCAATACTGTTGTCTGGCAGCATGAATACATCAATCCCGACACACTGGAGGCCGACTGGGATATTTATGCCGCCGACGCGACTGACCCCGCCGCCCCCTATGTCTATCGGCCTGCCGAGTTCTGGTACAACCAACAGGCCCCGGCTGTCTGGCGCGATACTGTTGTTTGGCAGGATGACGATTCAGGAAAGTGGGATATCGGCATTGCGGATGTCTGGCTCAAGAATGACCTGCAGGACCGGCTCTACGTCTATACAGACCTCAACCAGGAAACGCCGGCCATCTGTGACAACTGGCTTGTTTTTGCGGTGGATTATGGCGGCGGGGATTACGATATTCACGCGGTGAACCTTTCCGGGTCCGACGAGCCGGCTTATTCGCTGGTGGACCTGCCGTCAGCCCAGATCAACCCGGACATTTCAGGCCATTTGGTCGTCTGGCAGGACAACCGCGACGGCAACTGGGATATTTACGGCTATAATCTGATTACGCAAACCGAGTTTGCCATTGCCGTCAACCCCGCCGACCAGACCCATCCAGCCATCAGCGGAGGGCTGGTCGTCTGGGAGGATACCCGTCAGGCCCCGGCCAAACCCTCGCAAATCTATGCGGCCTGGCTGGAGGGCAGCGTGGTCGCCGATTGCCCGATTCCGCCGGCAGGCGACCTGGACAATAACTGCCGCATCAACCTCGCTGATATTATTCTAATGGCTGAAAACTGGCTGGCCTGCGCCTTGGAGCCCCCCTCGGCCTGCACCCCATAGCCGCCGTCCGTGTTCGCACCCGGAAAAAGGGAAGTTTGTTGAGTGGGCACGTTTTTTATCGGACGCTGCGTCGCGGCATCCAACTCTGCTTCCGACAGCAGAAAAACACAGAATTGGGTTATGGGGGCCGGTTGTTATGACGATATCTTAAATCAGCGGAGAATCCGCAAAGGCAACAAAACTATGGTGCTAGCTTTTTTACGACAAGATGCGATGGGATCGCTAAGCAGTCCGGCCGAACCAAATGAGGCCCCGGTACAGCCCGGCATCCGGAAATTTTCCAAACGCAAGTTTTCACTGCTGTTGAGCGGCAACCTCATTGTGTGGGCCGGCTTTATTGTGATGCTGATGGATATCCCGGTTTTTTCAATGGACAAAATCCCCGTTTCGCTTCCGCAGACACTGACGGTCAGCGGAATTGTGTACAATGAGGCCCGTCCCTGTGCGATTATTTCAGATGTTGTGTACGGAGTGGGGGATATCGTCAACGGCTACACCGTCGTCCGCATCGACCGCAGCCAGGTCGAATTCGAGAAAAACGGCAAGACCATCACCCGTCAAATCCGCTGAATCCATCACCCCCTCGTGGCCGTTTATAAGGTCCCTTTCAGCCCTATTTCGGCCGCTGCCTGACGCATCCCTGCGATTGTTTCGGCAAACAAATCCGCCAGCTCCATCCCCAGCATCTCGGCGCCCTTTTGAATGACATCCCGGTTGACGCCGGCGGCAAACGCTTTATCCTTCCATTTTTTCCTGACCGACGCGGGTTCCGTGTCCAGCACCGACCGGGAAGGTCTGACCAGCGCCGTCGCACTGACCAGCCCCGTCAGTTCATCGACGGCGTACAGCGCCTTTTCCATCGTCTCCAGCGGCTCGACGTCCGAGCACAGTCCCCATGCGTGCGAAACTACGGCTCGGATATAGTCCTGGGGCCAGCCGCGCTGGCGCAGTATCTGGGCGGTTTTTGTGCAGTGCTCGGCGGGAAACTGCTGATAATCCAAATCGTGCACCAGCCCGATGATGCCCCATTTTTCCGGGTCCTGGCCGTATTTGCGGGCGAAATGCCGCATCACCCCTTCGACCGCCAGGCCGTGCCGGATCAAACTCTCGTCGGAGTTGTATTCCCGAAGAAGGGCAAACGCCTCCTGCCGAGTCGGAATGTGTGTTGTCATAAACCTTGCTCCCAAATTGTTAAACGGGTTTTTTTGATAGAATACCGAATAATCCCGCAAATGCAACCCCGATGCTGACCAGTGAGAGGCCGGGCGGTCTTCAAAAACTATCCGTTATGCCGCTTATCGGTTTTTTTGTGTAAATTGGCGGCCAAAAATCCCGTTTGGCATTATAAAAAAGGGTGGTATAATGCCGGCGTTTCAGTGAACTTATCTGGGATTAGGAGACACACTTTGGTTGATATGACGCTATTGGAAACGCAGGGGCTGGTCAAGCGCTACTCCGGCCGGACGGTGGTCAACGAGGTCGCCATCACCATCGGCCAGCGGTCGATTGTGGGCCTCCTGGGCCGCAATGGAGCCGGCAAGACCACCACCTTCCGCATGTGCATCGGGATGATTGTGCCCGACGGGGGCAAAGTCTATTTCGAAGGCCACGATGTCACCACCCTGCCGATGTACAAACGCGCGCGGCTGGGGATGGGCTATCTGTCGCAGGAACCCAGCGTCTTTCAGCGGCTCAGCGTGCGGGACAACCTGCTGGCGATTCTGGAAACGATGGCCGTCAGCCGGGGCGAACGCAAACGCCGGGCCGAGGACCTCATCGAGCGGTTCGGCCTGGGCGAGGTCGTCAACAGCCAGGCGCGGTTTCTGTCCGGCGGGGAGCGCCGAAAGCTGGAAATCGCCCGCGCCATGGTCACCAACCCGTCGCTGATTCTGCTGGACGAGCCGTTCTCCGGAGTCGATCCGATTGCCGTCGAGGAGCTGCAGGCGGAGATTCGCCGGCTGGTCGCCTCCGGCGTGAGCATTCTGATTACCGACCACAATGTCGAACGCACGCTGGAGGTCTCCGACAAGGCCTACATCATCGACCACGGCAAGGTCATCGCCGAGGGCTCGCCCAAGGCCATCATCCAGAACGAACTGGTCAAAAAGAGCTACCTGGGCAGCACCTTCAAGGGCGACGAATTCGACGAACCGGAGCCGCGGTAGGAATTAATGCCGGTCTCGGTTCTCGATAGTCCTGCGATTCACCCTGAAGAAAGGACAAAGCAATGAGACAGTCGTGTATGACGATCGCGTTTGCGGCGGTGTTTTTTACCGCTGGGTGCTCTTCGTCGCCGGATATAAAGAGGGCAACGCTCGAATGCAGGGCGATTGAGGGGCAATGCATCAGCTTCTATTCCTTTTCGTCGGGCATGTTGACGCCTCCTATCGATGTCCCGGATCAGGTTGATATTGTTTATTACTTCGATAAGAACGACTGCTTCCAGGGAGCGCTCCTCGGCAATGATGACCGTCCCGGCTACCTGTTCCCGGTCGGTCACAAATCATGGCGGGAGCTCGAAACACTCTCGCCTCCTTCTCAGGATGAAAAATCTGTGGCAGGCATCGACCTTACCAAAGACAAGGAAGAACTGGCGTTCTGGGTAAAGGCAAAAGGGCCGGAGTATATTCTGGT
>JAKEGM010000095.1 GCA_022615575.1 Planctomycetales bacterium | reverse complement strand
GCGGAGACAGTGAAAGAGGCATTGAAAATCTATCTCAAAACCGGCAACCTGCCGAAATTGAAAGAATTCAATGCTTCAAATGGCTAAAATCTTACATTTAATTTTGTTTTGCATTTACAAAACTTATGATATAATACGCACTGGAATGAAGATTGAGGATATAGAATGAAGGAAAAAAGAAGGGGGCATGCCAGTGAACATTTACCCGTCACCAGCACTTAAATCGTCAATTGCAATATGCACTCTGCAATATCCAATATACAATTTTAAACTCCGTGGTTTTTTGCGGGAAACTGGCGGCTGGTTGCCGGCAGCTTTTTTTAAAAAGAAAACCCAATTTTCGGAATTGCAAAATCGCCGTAAGTCCTTTTCCTGTAGCTGGTTGCTGGAAGCTGGCGGCTGGCCGCTGTCCCAAAAGCAAACCCAATCAAAGCCAATTTTTCAGGATAAATTATCTTTACATTTTGCTTTCTTTTTTTTATTATGCTTCTATGTTCAGAAACAAAAAGAGATTAGATTTGTCATGTATTGATGAACTCTGCTCCGTGTTGTGCGACATCCGCCAGCCCGATCAGATGAAATCCTTGCTGGAAGAGATATTAACGCCCGCGGAACGGGACGACTTAGCCCTGCGGTGGCAGTTGATGAAGATGCTTCAGGAGGGCGTCTCGCAGCGGCAGATCGCCGCCGAACTTGGGATTTCGCTGTGCAAAATCACACGTGGTGCGAAAATTCTTAAAAATAATCAGTCAATAAGCAAAAAGTACTTAAGCGCAGGAGACAAAAATGGACCGAAAAATTCTTCTTCATGAAAAAGACATTCCCCGCAAGTGGTACAACCTGGCTGCGGATCTGCCCAATCCGCCCCTGCCCCCGGTTACTCCGGACGGAAAACCGATTACCCCGGACATGCTGGCGCCGGTGTTTCCGATGAACCTCATCGAACAGGAGGTCAGCACCCAGCGGTGGATCGATATTCCCGACGAAATTCTCGACATTCTTTACCGCTGGCGTCCGGCACCGCTGCGAAGGGCCGTCTATCTGGAACGCCACCTCAAAACACCCGCCAAAATCTATTATAAGGACGAAAGCACAAGCCCCGCCGGCAGCCACAAACCCAATACCGCCGTTCCGCAGGCTTGGTACAACAAGCAGTTCGGCATTCAGCGGCTGACCACCGAAACCGGCGCCGGCCAGTGGGGCTCAGCCCTGGCGTTTTCCTGCAAATTGATCGGCCTGGAGTGCAAGGTTTTCATGGTTCGCATCAGTTTCGACCAGAAACCCTTCCGCAAACTGATGATGCAGGTCTGGGGGGCCAACTGTGTCGCCAGCCCGAGCACCGAAACCAACGCCGGACGGGCCATCCTCCAAAAAATGCCCGATACCCCCGGTTCGCTGGGCATTGCCATTTCCGAGGCGATTGAACAGGCCGTAACCGACCCCACCGGCAAGACCCGCTATTCGCTGGGCAGCGTGCTCAATCACGTAATGCTGCACCAGACGATTATCGGTCAGGAAGCCAAAGCCCAGCTCAAAAGCGTCGGCGAAAAAACGCCGGACATTATCATTGGCTGTGTCGGAGGCGGAAGCAACTTTGCCGGTCTGGCTTTCCCGTTCACACAGGATAAAATCAACGGCGCCAAAATTGAAATTATCCCCGTTGAACCCACCGCCTGCCCGACGCTTACCCGCGCTCCCTTTGCTTACGACCACGGCGATACCGCCTGCATGACCCCCATGCTGCCGATGCACAGTTTGGGACACGATTTTGTCCCGCCGCCCATTCACGCCGGCGGCCTGCGCTACCACGGCATGGCGCCGCTGGTCAGCCAGTGCGTCGTCGAAGGTCTCCACACGCCCCGCGCCATCGACCAAGTTGAATGCTACGAGGCCGCGATGACCTGGGCAAAAACCGAAGGCGCGATTTGTGCCCCGGAAACCAGCCATGCCGTCGCCGCTGCCATTCAGGAGGCCAAAAAGGCCAAAGAAGAAGGCAAGGAAAAGGTCATCCTGTTTAATTACAGCGGACACGGCCTGATGGACTTGAGCGGCTATGATGCCTATATGTCCGGCAAGCTCAAGCCCTATGCCTTGCCCGATGCGGAACTCGAAAAAACGGAGGCCTGCCTGAAGAATTACCCCAAGGCCTCCAAACGAAAAACCGGCAAGTGGTAAACCTGTTTGCTGGCAGGCATTAAAAAACGGCAGCCCCTGAAGTGGAGGGACTGCCGTTTTTCTTTACCGCCGGTTGCCGTCCGGCCCGGCGCCACTACCCCCCGCCCTGACGGACGCGACTGCAGTATATTGCCCCGCGGGAGTGGAAGAATTGAGAAGGCCTTGCAAGTCAATCGCACACCGGCTATGATGGTGAATGCCAAATGCTAAATGCTAACGGCCAAATGGGTCGGAGATAACGGATAAGGAACGAGTGAAATGGATGTTGCAATGATTGACGACCAGATGCTGCCGCTGGGCGATCTGGCAAAAACGTATCTGGATAGAGGTTTATATTTCGGCGACGGGGTGTATGAAGTCATCCGCAGCTATGACGGGCATATCTTCGCCCTCGATGAGCATCTGGCGCGGTTTGAGCGGAGTTTGCGTGAAATCCAGATAAACACGGTAAGCATCAGCGAAATCCGGCAAAAGGTTGTGGCCGCCGTCGAGCGGTCCGGCTTCCCCAACGCGAAGGTCTATTTCCACATAACCCGCGGCTCCGAGGCCAGAGACCACCTGCCCAGTCCGGGCCTTGTGCCCAATTTTTTGATGACGGTCAGCGAATTGCACGACAAGCCGGAAATCAAACAAAAAGGGATTGCCGTCAGCACCCAGCCGGACTGGCGATGGAAACGGTGCGATATCAAATCGCTCAATCTGCTGCCCAATATCCTGGCACGCATCGAGGCCCAAAAGACAGGCGCCAGTGAGGCGATTCTGGTGGGCGATGACGGAACTATCACGGAAGGGGCGGGTTCGGCTTTTTTCGCCATTGACGGCAAGGAAAAAGCGATTCTAACGCGCCCCTTAGGGCATGAAATCCTGCCGTCCATTACACGGATGATGATTATGCAGATTGCCCGCAATGCGGGTTTGACGGTGGCGGAGAGGGCATTGACGCCCGCCCAGGCCGCCCGGTGCGATGAACTCTTTATCGCGATAACCACCAAGGATGTCGTTCCGGTTACGCAATTCAACGGAAAGCCGGTCGGTAGCGGCCAATGCGGCGAGTGCACGCGGCGGCTGATTACCGAATTCAGTAATTTTGTAAGGCAAAAAGAAAAGACCGGAAACACGGCTTAATCTGCGACAAACAACCTCTTATACCGGCCCAATTTCATCTCTCAGGCAGCGCCGCGACCGAAGGGCCGTGCCGGCCTGTCTGGTAGGAATGTCCGTATGACACTAATTACCGGACTGTGATTGTTGCTTGTTTTCGAAAGACCGATAAAAGCGTTTTTTTATTTTTATCATTCCATTTTATTTGTTTTTCGATTAAGGGAGCGGAGTTTTAAGCCGAACAAAAAACAAGTGTAAAGCAGAAAAACCGAAAAATTCAATGGAATCAGAGACGAAAACAACAAGCAAGGATCCCCAACCGATGCAGACGGTGCATACGTTTACAATTAAACCCTCTTTGCCGGAGCCGTTAAAGGATTTGCAGTTTATTGTACAGAACCTCTACTGGTCCTGGCATTACGATATTACGGAAATTTTCCGCCGTATCGATTACGATTTGTGGAAGCAGTGTGCTCATAATCCGGTCCGGATGCTGGGGATGGTTTCGCAGGCCCGCCTGGAAGACCTGGCCCGAAACGAAGGATTTATTTATCAGCTCAATCAGGCGCGGCAGATTCTGCAGCAGACCCTCCAGTCGCCGTCGTGGTTCGATAAGATATACGCACGGGAAGGGCGCCGCTCGCTCATCGCCTATTTCAGCGCGGAGTTTGGGATTCACGAATCGCTGCCCATTTATTCCGGCGGTTTGGGGATGCTGGCCGGCGATCATCTCAAAAGCGCTTCAGATTTGGGGATTCCGCTGGTGGGTGTGGGGCTAATGTACCAGAAGGGGTATTTCCGTCAATATCTGAATACGGACGGCTGGCAGCAGGAACACTATATCGACAACGATTTTCACAATCTGCCGCTGGAACTGGTGCAGAAGGAAAACGGACATCCGGTGCTGGTCGGCATCCAGTTTCCGGACCGCACAGTGCAGACGCAAATCTGGAAAGCCATGATCGGTCGCACTCCGCTGTATCTGCTGGATACGAATCTGACCGTCAATTCGTTTCATGACCGCACGATTACCCAGACCCTCTACGGCGGCGACTCTGAAATGCGCATCTGCCAGGAAATCGTGCTGGGGATAGGCGGCCTCAAAGCGCTGTTTGCCCTCGGATTAGAGCCGACGGTATGCCACATGAATGAAGGCCATGCGGCCTTTATGGCGCTGGAGCGCGTGCGAAAACTCCGCAGCCGAAACGACATGACCTTCGAAGAGGCCATGGAAACAGCCCGTGCCAGCAATGTCTTTACGGTGCATACGCCGGTGGCCGCCGGCAACGATGAATTTTCTGTCGAAATGATCGATAAGTATTTCAGCCATTACTACGGCATGCTCGGCGTTAATCGGGAGCAATTTCTGGCGCTGGGGCGAGTGCATCCCCATGACAGCCATGAAAGCTTCAAGATGCCGGTACTGGCGCTGCGCACCAGCGCCTATCGAAACGGCGTCAGTCAGCTTCACGGCGAGGTCTCGCGGAAAATATGGTCCGGTTTGTGGCTGGAACTGCCGGTCTCTGAAGTGCCGGTCAGCTCCATCACCAACGGCGTTCATGTCCGGACGTGGCTCAGCCCCGAGCTGAACTCCCTGTATGAACGGTACCTTGGTGCCCGGTGGTCGGATGAGGCGGTGGATAAATCCATCTGGCACAATCTGGACCAGGTGCCCGATGAAGAACTCTGGCGTATTCACCAGCGCGGCAAAGAACGGCTGGTGGCGTTTGCCCGAAACCGTCTCAAACGCCAGCTTCAGCGGCGAGGCGCATTTCATACCGAACTGAGCTGGGCCGAAGAAGTCCTCGACCCGGAAGCGCTGACGATTGGATTTGCGCGCCGGTTTGCCACCTATAAGCGCGGCAACCTGCTCCTGCTGGAGCCCCAGCGGCTCATCAAGCTCCTGACCAACAGCGAAACGCCGGTGCAGTTTATTTTTTCCGGAAAAGCCCATCCGCGGGATACCGCCGGCAAGGAGCTGATTCGTCAGCTCGTGCACTTTGCTTCCGAAAATCCGGAGATTCGCCGCCGGCTGATTTTCCTTGAAGATTACGATATGGACATTGCCCGCTACCTCGTGCAGGGCGTTGATGTCTGGCTGAATAATCCGCGCCGTCCCATGGAAGCCAGCGGCACCAGCGGGATGAAGGCCGCCATTAACGGCATCCTGAATATGAGCACCCTCGACGGCTGGTGGTGCGAGGGCTACATCCCCGACGGCGGTTGGATTATCGGCGCCGGCGAAGAATATGACGACTTGTCCTATCAGGATCAGGTCGAGTCGCAGGCGATTTACAACCTGCTTGAGCAGGAAGTGGTGCCGCTCTATTTCAACCGGGGCAAAGACCGTCTGCCGCGCCGCTGGATTCGCCGTATGAAAAACACCATCAAGTGGTGTGCACCGCGATTCAACACCAGCCGCATGGTGGCTGAGTACACGCGCAAATTCTACCAGCCGGCGGATGTCAGATGGGAAGAACTGACCGCCAACCAGATGGAGCGCGTCAAAGCGCTGTCTGCCTGGAAAATCAAAGTGCGGCAGGCCTGGTCCGATCTGGAAATCCGCTCTGTCGAAACCCAGACCGTCAGCGGCGAAACCGTCGGCGACTTGCGAAGCAGCCAGCCGGAATTGTCTGTGGGGTCGCAGGTGCAGGTGCAGGCCCTGGTTTATCTGGGTTGCCTGGAACCGCAGGATGTGTCTGTGCAGATTTACCACGGCCGCGTCGATTCGTCGGGACATATCCGGGATGGACAGGTTTCGGAAATGGCCTACCGGGAGAACTCTGTTGGCGCAGAACGTGTCGGAGAGTTCAATGGGACGATTCCCTGCCGAATTTCCGGTCGGCATGGATTTGCGATGCGGATTCTGCCTCGGCATCCCGACTTGGTCGAACCCTATGAGTCCGGTTTGATCCTCTGGGAAAAAAGCCGCTGAAAAACGGGTTTTCAATCGCTGATTTTCAAAAGCCGTATTCATGAATAGATTGAAAACGGCTTTTTTATTTTCCGGATTCGAACGACCAATCACCCTTGCGCCTGCATGGCGGTCTAAGGCGCGCAATTCAAATCATAGGGATTTTCACAGTCCAGCCATGAGGCGGCCATGATCGCAAGGTCATATAAATCGATTTCGCAATCGCCTGTTGCATCGCCGGCCAGGGGGCATTCATAAATGAAAAAGACGGCATTGCTGACATCCAGGACGCCGGAATTGCCTGTATTTGTCACTCGGACTAACGCCTTATCGGTATCCAGCATGGGAACCAGCCATTCATAACTGCCGCTGTTGCCCGCGTTGGGCGGATAGACGCCCGACCATGTTGCGCCTTGATCGGCCGAAAACTCGATCAGGACATTGCTCACGGTTCCTGTATATCCCCAGGTAATCGGAAAGACATCACCGCCTTTGATGATCTCTGAGCCGTTTGGTGTTATCAGGGTCAGCGTGGAAGCGGGAGGGATAACCGTACGGAGCTGGCTTATATTCTGCAGCCCCCACTGATTGGGAGAACCGAATGTGCTTAGGTTGTCGCCGGCGTCGTAATCGGGAGAATTGGCCGCCGTTACGGCCGATGGGGCCGCTTCAAGGCGGAAAATCTCGCTTCCTCCAATCCCGCTGGCAGGCCAGACGCCTTCGCCGGCAGGTCCAAAAATAACAGCGCTGGCTGCATTTTTAATTCGCAGCTGCCAATTTGAACTGCTGACGGGAAAGTTAGCCGCCTCGATATAAAGTCCGTCAGTACCGCTTTTTGCCTGAACGTGAATCCACCAGTCGCCGCCGGCAGGGTTATAGCTGATATCGCTGGGTACGTCCTCGGCAACGGTGATAATGGTTCCGCTCCGTAAATCGGACCAGATAGTGTGGTTGGTCAGACTCAGCGTCTTATCCAGCACACCGCTGTCGTAAACATCCAGCATCCAGCCGCGCATATCCAGATGATCGGTAATGACCACCAGTTCAAACCAATCGCCCCCATTGCCCATAACTCTGCCGAAATAGGAGTCGGATGCTCTACCCCCGGAATCATCGGCAGCCAAAGTGCCTCCGCCCAGAAATCCGGTTGTATCGACGGCATTGTATTCATTGAGAATGACACTGGCGCAAAAAGCCGTCGTGAAAAATCCAAACAACAGAAAAATGGCCGCATATTTGCTCAAAGAAGCCATTTAATCACCATCCTTTCGATTCGGCAAACCCCCATAAGAGAAAACAACATAAATCTGCTTTACATAACAACATATAATACAAAACCCAATGTGTTTTGTCAAGATTTTTCAAATACACAATCAATAAAAGGTATTGGGACTCTTTTGTGTCCAATGGTGTTGCCTAAAAAACACCGCGAATAATGTTTCGGTACATCTGCCGGGCATCATGGAGGGCTTCCATCTCAATGGCTTCATTGGGTTTATGGCAGAAGGTTCCATCCCCGGGGCCTAAAATAAGGACGGCTGCCTTCAATTCAGCAAAAACAGGCCCATCTGTGGTAAACCCCACTGCATAGGTGTCGTTTATTTCTGCGGCTCGGCATACCGCTTGGACAAACGGGCTGTTTTGAGGGGTTTCCATAGCCGGGCAGCTTCGCAGCGTGCAAACTGAAGCTCGAAAGTCGGGGTCATCTGCCGCCAATTCATTCAGCAGCGTTTGCACATTTTGAATGATGCCGTTATGGTCTTGGCCGGGCAGGGTGCGAATGTCAATTTCCAGCATGCAGTTGTCGGGCACGATGTTGGTTGCGCTGCCTCCGGCGATGCGGTTGGGACTGATGGAGCATCCGCCCAGCAGGGGGTGCGGCGTATGCGGCAGTTTCCATTGTTCCAGCCGGT
>JAKEGM010000094.1 GCA_022615575.1 Planctomycetales bacterium | reverse complement strand
GGTGCAAAGTTTTCCCGCAGATATGTTTATGCTTCAGGGACAACTTCCTCCCGGCGACCCCGATTTTGACCTTTTGCGGCTTACAGCCGGAACCGGCTTCGGCATGCCAAGCCCCGGGCATACAACCCTGACGAGGCTTCCGGGAGGCAACTGGAATGTCGATAGTTTCTTTGACATTACCTATCGAATCGATTTTGTGGGTGCTCCGACAGGGCCGTTGGCGGGTCGCTCCGGCAGCACCACCGGAACTATCCGTATGATGACCGGCTGCGTTGCAACGGGAGGAGGCGATGACTGCTACAGCGTAAGTTGTGGAGCCAGCCAACAAGACTTTAGTTCAGCTCCGATCCCAGCCGACTTTTTCGGCCCCGGCTCTGATCCGTTTGATGGGATTATCCGGTTAGGCGGCGGCTTATTCCCCCTGCGGAAGTCAACGGCATCAATAACTTCATCGGTTCGCCTTTCCTTGATTCAATCTATTATGCCTGCCAGGCCCACCATCCGACCACATTTTGGCTTTATACGCAACAACCGCTGTTTGATGAATCAGGACAGCCGCTTATCGGTCCCGGCCCGATTCCCGGTCAGGTGTGGCTCGGCGTTGGCGCTCCCACCGCATGTGTTGACATCGATGATTTCGATTATGCCAGTCCCGGAGAATTTTATGCAAAATGGACAACGTGGGGAACGGCTTCGCTTGAACTGGTCGAACAGGCCGCTCACGGTAGCGGAGCGATGGTTCTCAGTTTCGATAATTCCCTGCCGCCGTATTTTGCACAGGCAGGCCATGAATTTTACGTTCCCCAGAATGCGTTGGCCAACGGTGTAGCAGCCCTCGAAATGCAGGTCGCATTCCACGGGGGAAGTGATCCAAACACAATGTATGTCTTGGTCGAAGACTTTTTGGGAATGAACGCCCGGCTCTCGAGAGATAATCCGCATTCGTGGCTTGCCGAAATTGACACCGAAAGCGATTGGCAAAAAATCAGATTTGACCTGTCTTATGCCTCTGCGGCCGGGGTAAATCTAAATCAGCTCAGAAGCATAGCGATTGGCTTCGGCAGCGGAATCCCGGCTGGACAACCCGCGACCGTGCGAATCGATGAGTTGAAACTGGTCCAATCCGGCTGTTCCGTTTTTTCTGCGGCGGATATGACCCGGGACTGCAAAGTCGATATTTACGACTTTGCTCTCCTTGCCGCAGAGTGGCTCGATTCCACACAATGGCCGTAATCGGCTGAATTTACTAATCCAAAGGCCTGTGCGTTTTTGCACAGGCCTTTTTTATTTGCCCGGAAAACCAGATAAAATATTGAAGGTGAACTGTGCCTGCGCTGCATTCAGCGCGGGCTGGAAGCCCGCGTTCCTATATTCCGAAGGGGGACATTTCGGCCACATTGGAGGAGGTATGCCTGATCTCCCATGAGGGCTTAAAAAATATCCAAATATCTTGTAAATTCGAGGAGAAATAGGGTATAATGAGAGGGAGAGCTTAACAAGAGGGTCAAACCATACAACACGAAGGGAGATTGCTATGTTTGAAACACTGGATAAGCTGATGCTGGCGGGGCTTGGGGCGATGAGCATGACCAAGGAAAAGGCCGAGCAAATCTTCGACGAGTATGTCAAAAAGGGCGAAGCCCAGCGCGAACACCGGGCCGGATTCGTCAAGGAAGTCATGGAGCACGCCGACAAGGCCAAAAAGGATCTGGAAAAAGTGATTTCCGAACAGCTCGAAAAGGCGATGTCCAAACAGCCACTGGCCACCAAAGAAGACATCAAACGCATCGAATCCAAACTGGACCAACTGCTGGCCAAATAAAGGGGGCCGACCTTGCGAAACCCGCTTTTCACCGTGCGGCGGACGTTTGCGCATCTGGTGCGCTATCGGCACATCATGGGCGTGCTGATGAAGTACGGCTTTGAGGAAGTGGCCGGCATCTTCGCCCGGCGGCTCAAAATCGGCTTCGGCTCACGCGGTTTGCCGACTTCCCGGATGCAGAACCTGGCCCAGACCTCGCTGGCGGCTCGTGTCCGGCTGGCCTGTCAGGAACTGGGGCCGACCTTCATCAAATTAGGCCAGCTGCTCAGTACCCGCCCCGACCTTGTCAGCGATGAGTATATCGTCGAACTGGAACGCCTGCAGGATCAAGTTGCGCCGGAGAAATATCAGGCCATCCGGCTGGCCGTCAAGCAGCAGCTGGGGGCATTTCCCGAGGAGATTTTTGAGCGGTTCGATACCGTGCCGATAGCCGCCGCCAGCATTGCCCAGGTGCATCGCGCCAGGACAAAGGAGGGCGATGAGGTCGTGGTCAAAATCCGCCGGCCGGGTATTGTCAAGACCCTTCGCACCGAGATGGAGATTCTGGCCGATATCGCCGGCGTGGTCAAGACGCGCCTGTCGGCTCCGGAAACATTCAACCCTGTCCGCATGGTGCAGGAATTCAGCGATGCGGTAACCCGGGAAGTGGACCTGGCCAATGAACGCCGCAACCAGCAGCGGTTTATTCAGAATTTCGCCGCCGACCCGACGGTGCATGTGCCGCGCGTCTATGAAGAATACTCCAGCGAGGGAGTGCTGACGATGGAATACATCGACGGCATTAAGCCCAGCCGTATTGAGCAGCTGCACGCGGCCGGGCTGGATCCCAAAATGATTGCCGCGCGCGGCGCCGATTTTGTTCTGCGTCAGGTTTTTGAGCACGGTTTTTTCCATACCGACCCGCACCCCGGCAATTTTCTGGTCATCGGCGGCAATGTCCTGGCTCCGCTGGACTTTGGGCAGGTCGGGCGGCTGACCAAACAGGATCGGATGCTCCTGCAGTATCTGGTGCTGGCGATTGTCGATGGCGATGTATCGCGGATTGTGCACGGCCTGGAACGGGCCGAGATGCTCGATGAGGAAACCGACCTGACGGAACTGACCCGCGATTTTGAGGAAATCCTTGATGCCTATTCGCATCTGCCGCTCAAGGATATTCCGTTCGGCGAGGCCATCCGGCGGATGTTTGATGTGATTCGCCGCCACCGCATCGAGCCGCCGCGGGATTTTACGCTGATGCTCAAATGCCTGATGACCATCGAATCGTTCGCCACCGATCTGGATAGCGAGTTTCAGATTATTGAGCATCTCAAGCCCTATGCCCGCCGGTTTTCCATGCAGCAGATCAGCCCCGAAGCGATCTTTCGTCAGGCCCGCAGCGCCGCCCGCAGCGCCGGCGAACTGGCCTCGCGGCTGCCCGAGGACGCGGCGGCGATCATCAGCAAATTCCGCCGGGGCAAATTCAAGATTCACGTCTATCACGACCACCTTGAAGAGTTGGAGCAGACGCTGGATAACAGTTCCAACCGCATTTCGTTTGCCGTGATCATTGCGGCGCTGCTGATTGCCTCCAGTATGCTGGTGCCGCAGACCGGCGACATCCTGGGCATCATCCGTTTTCAAACACTGGGCATTCTGGGCTATCTGACCGCCATGGTTATGGGGCTGTGGCTGCTGATTTCCATCATGCGCCACCGCCGGTTTTAAGGTCAGCCCGCGCAAAGAAATCTCCATTATCCGCCGTACAAATTCTTTTGGAGTTGAAATCCATCGGCGAATGGATACAATTTATTCGTTGGCGGCGATAAAAACATACTGAACAATAACAATTAGGGATGGGTTGGACGAATGGACAAACAAAAAGCAGCGGCGGAATATCAGCGCCGCAACAAAGCGGTACGAAAGCAGCTTGCGGCTGCCGGAACTGACGGGTTGATTGCGGCAGGAGTGGAAAATGTACGGTACCTGACCGGCTTTTGCGGGCATGACAGTTGGGCGCTGGTGCTGCCGCGCTGCACCATGCTGATTACCGACAGCCGCTACACCGAGCAGGCCCGTGGCGAATGTGTGGACTGCCGCATTATCGAGCGGAAGGACGGTTTGGTTAAAACGGTTGGGGCGATCCTCGAAAAACAAAAGGGCGTCAAAACGCTGGCCGTCGAAGACAGTTGTTCGATGGCGCTGTTTAAGTCGTTGCGGAAGAAACTGCCGGTTCGGCTTTCACCGGCTGCGAATGTTGTCGAAAATGTGCGTATTGTCAAAACCGAGGACGAAATCCGGCTCATCCGAAAGGCCGGCCGGATCGCCTTTGATGCGATGGAATGGGCGCTGGGGCTGCTCATGCCGGGGATGACCGAACGCCAGCTTACGTCGCTGTATGAATACCGGCTCAGCGACTACGGGGCCAAGATCGGCTTTGAGACGATTGTGTGTTTCGGCCCGAACGGGTCGCGAAACCATCACCAGCCGGGACAGCGAAAACTGCGGAAGAACGATACCATTTTGCTGGATTTTGGGGCCAATTATGAGGGCTATACCAGCGACACCACGCGATGTTTTGCGTTTGGCAAGGCGACGGCGTTTTACCGCCGGGTCTATGAAACGGTGGCGCGTTCACAGGCGGCGGCGATAGCGGCGGTCCGGGCCGGAGTCAAAATGATCCAGGTCGATGCGGCCGCACGCCAGGTTATTGAGGATGCGGGCCTGCCGGTCTATGGGCACGGGACAGGACACGGTCTTGGTCTGCAGGTTCACGAGAATCCGTATCTGTCGAAAACGGACAAAAAAGGACGTTTGCAGGCCGGCCAAGTCATTACAATCGAGCCGGGGATTTACCTGCCGGGCCAATTTGGGGTGCGCTTGGAGGATGATGTGCTTGTAACAGAAAACGGCGGCGAAATCCTCAGCAGGGATAAGCGGTTTGATATCAGGGTTGACAATGTGCCGCTGCTCAAATAATGCCTTGGCGGTTTAATCGCGAAAAAGGCATTACACGATAGCATATGTCATAAATTTGACTTGGGTTCCCATATTTATTATGCTTTTTATGTAAATCTTTTTGCACTGAATGGACGATTTCAGATACTGTGTGGGCAACAGGAAAGCATAATTTACGGTTTGGGAGATGTGTATGACGCTTAAAATTGTTGTTTTCGCCGCTGTGTTGGCCGCATTGGTTCTTGCGGCCGGATGTAAATGCCCTTGTAAAGGGACAACGTCGTGTCCTGTCCCTCAGAAGGTGGCCTCGGCAAACGCTGCATTTCAGGCGGCAGACCCGCAGTGATTTGATATCGCAAAAAAAGCAAAAAGCATGGCCCCGTGAGACCATGCTTTTTTTATGCGCATGAGGCGGACTTTTGTCTTGATTTTTGCGGTTCATACTGCTACCATGTCTATAGGGTAAAATCCGGATCGCATCAAAGTCGATCAGAATAAGCTTTTGAGGCGTTTGAGCTTGCAGGAGAGACTTATGAGTCGTCGTTTTCATATCACGGTCATCTTTTCTGAGCTTATATTCTGCTTTCCGGTCTATGTTTTTGCTCAGGGAATATATACAGGAGGGGACGGCTCGCCTGAAAATCCATTTCAGATTGCTGATTTTAATGATTTAACCGAAATGAGGAATTGCTTCGACGACTGGAATAAATGTTTTATCCTCACCGCCGATATCGACCTTGACCCCGCCTTGCCGGGCCGGAAAATCTATGGCAAGGCCGTCATTGCACCGGCAACGTATTATTCACTCAGTCAGCCACAGGGGGCACCATTTCAGGGATATTTTGACGGGAATGGTCATTCCATTCAAAATCTTTACATTCAGGGAACAGCATACAACGGATTCTTCGGCTGGGTCGGTTCCCGCGGCCAAATCAGGAATCTGACGATTCAAGGCGGGGCGATTGAAGGCAACCGCTTCTTTGGGGCTGTTGCGGCCTACAATCAGGGTATTATTCTTTACTGTAGGGTATTGGGCGTTTTACTGAAGGACTTAGCTCCAGCAACGTCCGGCGATGATGCTGCCGGAGGATTGGTCGGGGGCAATTATTTTGGGACAATTGCCTTCAGCCATGCCGAAAGTACGGTTGAAGGATATAATAATGCCGGCGGGCTGGTTGGAAATAACAGCGGCGATATCTATTGCTGTACGTCTTCCGGCAATATAACCGGACAATCATCCGTAGGCGGCCTTGTCGGTTACAATACCGGCTCGATACAAAACTGTTTTGCTGAAAGTTCGGTATTCGGCGAAAATTCCTGCGGCGGCATTGCCGGCACTACTACAGGCACTATTGTCAATTGCTATACTGTCTCAACGGTTTCCGGCAATACCAATGTTGGAGGAATCGCCGGAATGCTAAATGGCGCGGAAGGATATCCAAATGTGATTGTCAACTCCTATGCGAATGGGCTGTTGGCAGGAGAGCAGTCAAAGGGGATTGTTGGCAGTAAATGCATTTGGCCAAATTGTATGATTATTAATTGTTTTTGGAATATAGACACAACAGGAACAACCGTTACCGCAGGTGGCGGAACCGGCCTGACCGATGCTCAGACGCGCGACCCGCAGGTTTTTCTGGAAGGCGGCTGGGATTTTGCCGATGAGACAGAAAACGGATTGTGTGACGATTGGTACAGTCCGCCGGGACGACAATATCCCAAATTGAGTTTTCAGCACCCGCAAAAATCGACGCCTGTTCCCTTTGAGGGCAAAGGAACTCCGGAAAAGCCCTATCTTATCGCATCAGCGGAGGATTTAATCTTTATCAGCGGCAAGTCCTGGCTGATGGATAAATGTTTCGATCTGATTTCTGATATTGACCTGTCCGATTTCAGTTTTGTTCAACCGGTAATCGCACCGCATATTGTTGGCGTAAGCAGTTATTCTTATGGTATTCCTTTCTCTGGGGTATTTGACGGCAAGGGTTTTTGTATTTTGAATTTATTCATCGATAACAATCAGAGCGATGATTTAGGGTTGTTTGGTAGGATTGAAAGCGGTGTTGTGAGAAATCTGACCATGCAAAGGGCAAAAATCTACGGCAAAGACCGCTGCGGCCTGCTGGTCGGACAATTAAGTAATGACGGCACACTGGAAAACTGTACCGTGCATGGTTGGGTGGGTGGAGACAATGAAATCGGCGGCCTTGTCGGAAATAATCTGGGCGACATTGCCCGCTGCTCCTTTGAAGGTCTGGTATGGGGGGCGTATGACCGCATCGGCGGCCTTGCGGGTATCCATTACGGCGGCAATATCACAGAGTCCTGCGTCAACGGCTCTGTCAGCGGCAGAAGCAGCGTTGGCGGTCTTGTCGGCTTTGTATCGTCAACTCCCGACTATGGAATGGAGAGGTGCTATTCCAAGGGAGCGGTAACGGGCTCACAATATGCAGGGGGACTTGTCGGGAGCAACGGACAAAGACCAACACTCCAAGGTTTGTCATACAGTTATGCTCAGGCTATTGAAAATTGTTATTCACATATGCGAGTAACCGCTTATTCTTTCGCCGGTGGTCTGGCAGGGCAGGAGTTTTTCTCTTATAACTACGGGGAACCTTTTTCCCAGAGTCGATGGATACCGCCTATTGGAAGCAGTTGTTTTGCCGGTCAGGTTTATCAAACGGTTGGTTGCGGCGGCTTGATCGGATCTATACTGAATCCCTGGGATTATGCGTACAATTGTTACTATGATAAAGACATCATTGGAAACCCCTGTTCGGCCGGGGATGACGGGTCTGGACGAACAACTGCCCAGATGACGTCCTTAAGTACCTATCTTTCAAGCCAGGGCCCTAATAATGATGTTCCGCCGTGGGATTTTGAAACGGTCTGGGCGCTGTGCGAAGGCACGAACTATCCCCGTCTTCGCTGGCAGGTTCCGGCCGGGGACTGGGTGTGCCCGGATGGCGTCCGGTTAAACGATTTTGCCGCACTGGCCCAATGCTGGATGCAGGCCCAATCCCCCTGTGTTGACAAGGATTTGGACCAAAGCGGTTTGGTCGATGGGGGCGAATTGTATGCGCTTTCCCAAAACTGGCTGCTGGATGTTGAAGATAAAAAGGATCTGGGTCTGATTCACTTTGGATTTGATGAAACCAGCGGAAATACAGTGTATTCCAATATAAATGGGCTTACGGGAACGCTGTGCAATATGGATGAATCATCTCGACAGCCGGGACACGTCGATGGAGCAATCCAATTTGACGGCATTGACGACGCGATTGTATTAGACGGTTTTAAGGGTATTCCGGGCGGAACTGCACGGTCATGTTGTGCCTGGGTCAAAATGTCCGTTCCCGGCAGACATATCATAGGGTGGGGGACCGTTCAGACCGGGCAAAAATGGGTGATGCGTTTGGATGATAACGGGTGTCTGCGCCTGGATGTTGGGGATGGAAACAAGATCGCTACCAGCCAAATCAGTGACGGTCAATGGCATTTGATAGCGGCGGTGTTAAAAGCCGGCTCCTACATAGAGCAGGGCGATCCGTCCAACAGCACGGAAAATCTGGAACTTTTTGTTGATGGACAGCGTGAAGAGGTTTTTGAGAGTCCTGTATTTATCGACACCCGCACGGAAGGTTGTGCGGAATTCGGTGTTTTTTCGGGCGCCGACCAACCGAGCTTCTTTGAGGGCCTTATGGATGAAGTGCAGATTGTGCCGTATTCGCTTTCTCTGGAAGAGATTCGACAAAAGATTCCACAGGAATTGGTTGCTCATTGGAAACTGGATGATGGATCGGGCAGTATGGTACACGATTCGGCCAATCATTATGACGGCGCGTTGATGAATATGGACGAATCCAACTGGGATGCTGCAGAAAACGCGCTGTATTTTGACGGGGTGGACGATTATGTGGAGTTTCCGGACTTTAAGGGAATAACAGGCGGCAAAACGCGGACATGCTGTGTCTGGATAAAAACCCGGCTTCTCAATCGACAGATCATCACTTGGGGGGCTGCTCGTCCTACCGCCAAATGGGTGATACGGCTCCATGACGGGCGATTGCGGTTGGATGTGGGCGATGGTTACAGGGTTGGCTATCGCAACATTGCGGACGGACAGTGGCACCATATCGCCGTAACGATGGATTACGATGAGAACTGGCCCGGCGTCGGCCCCCGGTGTGTTGCCCTGTTTGTTGATGGAATGCAGGAACCTCTTGCCGAAGTCGATACAAGTCCCATTTACACCTCGGCAGATGAGACGGTTAAGCTTGGGGCGTATGCTCCGGGCTCTAAGTATTTCTGCGGCTATATGCGGGATGTACGAATATATAATTATGCACTGCCTACGGACCAAATTCGACATGCCATGAATATGCCTGAAGGGACGCTTATTGCTCATTGGAAACTGGATGAAGGCCAGGGGATGGCGGCATACGATTGCGCCGATGGGCATGACGGTGTCCTGATGAATGTGGATGAATCAAGTTGGGACTTGAATGAGAATGCACCCTATTTCGACGGTGTCGATGATTATATCGAAATTCCCGATTTTAAAGGAATTTCCGGTCCTTGGCCACGCACCTGCTGTGCATGGATAAAAACCCAGATGCCCGAAAAACAGATTCTTTCGTGGGGGACTGCCGCTACGGGGGCCAAATGGGTCATTCGCCTGAACGGAGAGGGAAAAATGCAGGTCGAGGTGGGCGACGGATATTGCGTTGGTTCAACGCCTCTAACGGGTGGCCAATGGCATCATATCGCGGTAAAACTCGACGATTCGGATGATTTGTCGAGTACGGATGATTTAAAAATCTATGTGGATGGTCTGCCGGAAATTATTTCTGAATATGTGAGCCAGTATATACAGACAGCGACTGCCGAGAATGTGAAAATCGGAGTCTTTTCGAATGGCTTGAGGTATTTTCAGGGTTATCTTAAGGACATTCGGATTTACGATTATTCTCTGGATATCGACCAGATCCACCAAATCATCGGCAAAGGCCCTCTGGCTCACTGGAAACTGGACGAAGCAGAAGGTCTGGCCGCCAACGATTCGGCAGGAAGTCAGGACGGGCTTCTTGTGAATATGGAGGAAGCGTCTTGGGATAAATCTACAGAGGGAACAGCGTTACGGTTTGATGGCATCGACGATTATGTGGATGTACCTGGCTTCAAGGGAATTCCCGGGCAGGCAAGCCGGACCTGTTGTGCCTGGATAAAAACCACGACCGCGGGAAGGCAAATTCTCTCGTGGGGAACTTCTGGTCCGGGCGTCAAATGGATTATCAAGGTTGACGAGGGCGGAGCGTTACGCGTCGCAGTTGGCGGCGGCTGGTGCTTAAGTTCACAAACAATCGATGATGGCATCTGGCACCATGTAGCGGTTGTTTTATCGGATGACGGTTCACCGGACATCAGCGAAGCGATCCTGTATGTGGATGGTACAGCAAGTTTGGGCGGACATTACCCCTGCCCCGTAAATACGTCTGCCGGTGAGGATGTTAAAATTGGTGTTTATTTGACAGAGCCCGGATATTTTAACGGAATTATAAGGGATGTCCGTATTTACGACAGGGCACTAAAAGCCAGCGAATTAAAGGAACTTTATCACTGCACAAAATCCTTTTAGTGCGTACTAACGGCATACTGCATATCGTATCGTTTCCGCATTCGGTGAATCAGCGGACCAGGCCGGGTTGATTTAAATCGTCATCAATCCAGTACTTTGTTCCGGTAATGGTTGCCTGCAGGAGCAGGCCGGTTTCAGTGAGCGCATAGACGCTGATCTGGTTGCGAAGTGTGCCCTCACCGCCGGCTCCGCCGCCGGCAGTGCCCATTTTGGCTGTCGCATCGGCCTGCCCGCCGACATCCCAGCCGGTTCCGACAAATTTCTGCATCGCCTCGCGGGTCTTGAAGACAAAAACCTGGCGGTAGTCCTTTGCCCCCAGGCCCAGGCCAACCTCGCCCATGCTCATTTTCATGTAGGTTTTGGCGCCGGTGGCTTTATCAACAACCACCCCGTAACCGCCTCCGCCGCCGGCGAAGAGAACCATTACGTTGGCATTGCTGAAAGCGGCGTAGCCGGCTGCTCCGGCCACTTCATCCCGCGTGGAGGTTTTCGCGGCGTACAATTTCTGCAGGTTTTCGGCCGCCATGTCGTCAATAATCTTACGGCGTTCGCTCAGGGAGTACTTGCTGCTGGGGCCGCAACCGGTCAGAACCGCCAGAACAGCCGCCATTGACAGAATGACAATACGTTTCATACGAAGAATCCTTTCTGATTGTAATGGTTATCCGAATTTAGTTCAGTTCTTTGTCTTTCCAGTACTTGGTTCCGGTAACGGTGGCTTGCAGCGCCAGTCCCGCCTCGGTCATGGAATAGACCTTCACATCGCCGATCATTCCTTCGCCGCTGGCTTCACCGCCTTTGTCGCCGGCTTTGGCGGCGGCGTCGGCATGACCGCCGAACTCCCAGCCGCTTAACACAAAGCGATCCATGGCCTCTTTGGTATTAAAAACGAGAATCTGCCGGAAGTCCTTGGCGCCGATCCCCAATCCGAGGCCGCCCATACCCATTCGCATATAGGTCTTGGCGCCGGTTGCGTTATCCACGACGACGCCGTATCCGCCGCCGGCACTGGCGAAGATAATGTTGACGTTGGCGTTGCTGAATGCCCCATAGCCGGCGGCTTTAGCGATTTCTTCTTTGGTTGAGACCTTTTCGCTGTAAAGCCGTTCAAGGGTTTCCGCAGCCATTGTGCTGACTGACTGGCGTTTTTCATCGTTGGTCAGCTTGTTGCTTGGGCCGCAGCCGGCCAATATGGTAAGAAGGGTTGCTGTCAGAAGAATCGCGGTGTGTTTCATGGTTTTTTACTCCTGAATTAAAGACAGTCATTCCGTTTATTCCATGTCCAAAATATATGCTCTACATTACCGAATAAGTTCTGAAAAATCAATAGGCAATTAGGAAAGACGCGGCGGATATTTCATGAGAAAGGCAAGTTTTTTTTGGAAACGGCGGACAATTTGGGCTATAATGCGGTCTGTTCGCTGGGGGTGGTTTGGCTTGATTTTTTGTTAGGGCCGGGCCTGAGAAAAAACCCTTCGAACCTGATCAGGGAGTTCGCCGCAGAGCGGATAGGCCCTGCGTAGGGAAGCGGTTATGACAACTGATTTTGATTGGGTCAGTCGCTTCCGGAAATGAAGCGATTTTTTTTGTAGGAACGATTGACATGGCAACACAATTAGAACTGGCCCGCAGGGGGCAGATTACCGATGCGATGAAATGCGTCGCCCGGAAGGAGGGGATTGACGTAAAAGTCATCCGGGACGAGTTGGCGGCCGGGCGGCTGGTCATTCCGGCCAACAAAATTCACCTTGCGGGTAATCTTGTCCCGGGTGCAGTCGGCAGGGCGGTTTCGGTCAAAATCAATGCCAATATCGGCTGCAGCAGCGTCCGTTCGTCGCTGGAAGGCGAGATTGAGAAAATGAAGGTGGCCCTGGAAGCAGGCACCGATGCGATGATGGATTTAAGCACCGGCGGTGATTTGGATGATATCCGCCAAAAGCTGATAGGGTTGTGTCCGGTGATGTTCGGGACGGTGCCGGTGTATGAGGTGATTGTCGGCCGCAGCGTCGAGGAGATCGACTATCGGACGATTCTGCAAATCGTTGAAAAACAAGCCGGGCAGGGCGTGGACTTTTTTACGATTCACGCCGGCCTGCTGCGGGAACACCTGGAATTGATTTCCGGCCGGGTGTGCGGGATTGTCAGCCGGGGCGGCGCGCTGCTGGCCAAATGGATGGCGCATCACAACAAGCAGAATCCGATGTATGAGTTGTTCGACGACCTGTGCGATATTATGCGGGAACATGATGTGTGTTTTTCGCTGGGTGACGGATTGCGGCCGGGCTGTATCGCCGACGCTACGGACGCCGCGCAAATCGCCGAACTGCGGACGCTGGGCGAACTGACGCAGCGGGCGCAGGAAAGGGGCTGCCAGGTGATGGTCGAAGGGCCGGGCCATGTGCCGTTTAACCAGATTAAAGAGAATATGGAAATACAGCAGACGATCTGCAATGGTGCTCCATTTTATGTGTTAGGGCCGCTGGTGACAGATATCGCGCCGGGGTACGACCATATTACCAGCGCCATCGGCGGAACGGCGGCGGCGTTTTACGGGGCGTCCTTTTTGTGCTATGTAACGCCGCGCGAGCATTTGGGGCTGCCCAATGCCGACGATGTGCGGACGGGGGTGATTGCGTCCAGGATTGCCGCTCACGCCGCCGATGTGGCGCGGGGCTTTGGAAACGCCGCCCAGCGCGACCGGCGGCTCAGCGAGGCGCGGGCGAATCTGGATTGGGAAAGGCATTTAAGCGAGGCGATTGACTCCCCGACCGCCCGCGCGATGTACGAGGAAGCGTGCCGGCAAAGCACGATGCCCGGCCACGGCGGTGAAGATTACTGCACCATGTGCGGCCGCGAGTGGTGCAGTTTGCGTATCAATAAGGAATTGAAGAAGCAGTTGCCGGTCGGCAGCAAACAGTGAACACGAAACAGGCTGAAAGAGGGTGACAGGATGCGGTGTGCGGTGAATCTTCTGTTGATGGCGGTGTTGTTTATTTCTGTGGCGGCGCAGGCAGGGGCGCTCGTTGTGGCGAATCATTCGTTTGAAAGCCCCGTTGTTCCGCCGGGTTCAAATCCCCCGGCTTATCCGGTTGTGTCAGGTTGGATTGAATTGGACATGGACCCCTTGGGGTATTCCCAGAATACAGGTGTTTTCACAAATGTCCCATATGCGTATATTGTCGGTGCGGATGCCAATCAATTAGCATTTCTTGGCGGCGAACGGGGGAATGCTCTTTTGCAGGATTTGTCTGCGACCTATCAGGAGGGCAAAAATTACCGGCTGACCGTGGGCATCTGTGTTTCAGGGTATACGCCGTTTGACCCGAACGGCCTGAAGCTTTCGTTCTATTACCGTGACCCGAATGTTGTGGAGATGTCTGCGGCACAGACACCGCCGCCGTCACATTTTACATCAACCGCGCTGGAGGATTGTTCCGTGTATTTGCCGAATGTTCAAGCGGGCGCTGCGTGTATCGGCAAACCCATCGGCATCGCAATCAGCGCAGCCGGCCCGATGGGCGGGTACTGGGATTTGGATAATGTCCGCGTGACCGAATATCCGCTGATGCCGAATTTTACCGATGATTCGATTGTGAATTTGGCTGATTTTGCTATGATGGCTGCTGATTGGTTTTCTTGTGATGACCCCTTCAAGGATGTTACCGGTGAGGGATGCGTGGATGAACAGGACCTGTTGATAGTGGCGGAGTACTGGCTGCGTGATGTCTGACCGCAAGACAATCGGAGGTTGCCGGGACGGCCTGTCTTTTCGCGGGGCTTTTACGCTGATTGAACTTCTGGTTGTGATTGGGGTTATCGCGATGCTGCTGGTGGTCCTGCTGCCGTCGCTTCGCAAGACGCGGCTTCAGACACAAGCGC
>JAKEGM010000093.1 GCA_022615575.1 Planctomycetales bacterium | reverse complement strand
CCAGTAGAATTCTAATAATATAGCCTTTTAGTTTTTTAGTTTCCATTGCATCCCACCTTTAATGTTTTATCTACGATTTTATCAAAGTGTACGATTTGCCAGAAATCGACTCCAGCTATTCTCATATATGGAACTGTCTCCCAGGTGTACAAGTCCTCTAAGTCAAATCGAATACGACATTTTAGTTTCACATCTGTCATGCCATTTTTACAACACCCCCTCTGTATGCGGGGAAAATAGGGACAGTCACCTATTTTCGTTCCCGCTATTTATTCGATTGTCAATTAACACGGAAAAGGTGTCTGACCCCTTTATCTCTTTGACCCCTTTATCTCTTCGCGTTACGCCCCCGGCAGCTGCACATAAACGGTCGTGCCGATATTGGGCACGGATTCCATGCGAACCGTTCCGTCCTGGCGGTCCAGAATCCGCCGCACAATCGTCAGCCCCAGCCCTTCGCCGCCGTTGGACAGGCGCGGATTGAGCCGATGGAATAAATCGAAGACCTTCTCGATATGTTCGGCGGCAATGCCGATGCCGTTGTCGGCCACTGCGTATTCGACCCGCCCGCCGCCGCAGACCGAACCGGTGACCCGAATCACGCAGGGGCGCCGGCCATGGCGGTACTTGAGGGCGTTGTCCAGCAGGTTGATGAAGACCTGGCTGACCAGCACCGAATCGCCCCGGCACACCGGCAGGTCCGGCTGGAGATGCACCTCGGCGCCGATGGAACTGATTTGAAACTGCGTGTCGCGGACAATCGCCTGCAGCATCGCGTTCATATCCAGACAGGCCGGATGAATCTGCAGGGAACCGACGCGGCTGAGCCGCGTCAGCCCGTTGAGCAGCGTCTCCATCGTCTGGCTGCCCGCCTTGATAAACCGCAGCGACTCCGGAATGCTGCGCGTCAGCAGCAGGTCGAGCGCCTGCCGGGCCGGTTCCGGCGGCGCCGGGTCCCGAAGCAGTTCGGTCAGCCGCGCCAGGTCTTTTTCCAGTTCGCCGGTAAAACCGCGGAGATTGACCAGCGGGCTGCGCAAATCGTGCGCGGCGATAAACACGATGCTCTGCAGTTCCTCGTTTTTGGCCTGAAGCTGCCGCATCAGAAGCTCCCGCATCTGCTCGGCGTTTTTGCGGCTGGTGATGTCGCGGGCCAGCGCGCAGTTGTACTCCACCCCCTCATACACCAGGAAGTTGGCCGTAACCTCCACGGGAAAGACCCTGCCGTCGCGCGTTTTGTGGCGCGTCTCAAACCGCAGCGCGCCTTTTTCCTTCAGCTCCTGCCAGTGCGACGCCCACCGCCGGGCCGGAAAATCCGGATCGACATCCGCCACCGACATCGTCAGCAGCTGGTCCCGGCTGTAGCCCAGCCGGCGGCAGACCGCGTCGTTGACATAGACAAACTTTCCGTCGGCGGTTATCCAGTAGGTACCCTCGCTGGCGCGGTCCACCGAGAACTGCGTGAACATCAGGGCCTGTTTGGATTTCACAAGCTCCGTGATGTCCGTAATGAACCCCTCCAGCGCGGCCGCCTGCCCGCCGGCGCCGAAAACGCCGCACCCCTTTTCCCACAAGCAGCGCTCCGTGCCGTCCTTGGCGCGGATGCGGTACTCGATCTGGTAATTGGTATGATGCCGCAGCGCCTCCTGGATTTCCTCCCAGACGCGGGTGCGGTCATGGGGAACAATCAGGTCGTTCCAGAGCACCTGCTGACACAAAAACTCCTGGTCCGCATAGCCCGTCATCTCCAGGCAGCCCTTGCTGATAAACTGCATCGGCCAGTCCGGCGTATTCAGACACCGGAACGCTATCCCCGGCAGATTGCCGATCAGCGCCACCATCGCCCGGCGGCTTTCCTCCAGTTCCAGCGCCGCCTTCTGGTGAAGGGTGATGTCGCGGTTGACGCCGCGAAAGCCCGCCAGCCGGCCGGACGCGTCGAACACCGGCGTCATGCTGACATCCAGCGACACCTCGCCGCCGTCCCGATGGAGGGCGAGGTGTTCGACGCGGTAAACCCCTTTGTGCTCGGCGCCGCACGCCTGCAGGAATTCCCGCAGGCGGGGAATTTCGGACGGCGGCATAAAATCAAACGGCGTCCTGCCGAGAAGTTCCTGGGGCGAATAGCCCAGAATATCCGTCGACTGAGGACTGCTGTAGGTAATCCGGCCGTCGGCGGCCGCCTCCCAGAACCAGTCGCTGGTGGTCTCGACAAGGGTGCGGAAATGCTCGCGGCTGACCCTCAGCTCCTGCTCAACGCCGCGTTTGACAATCGCGTAAAAAACAAACGCCCAGACAAAGGGAATAAAAACACCCCCGAAGTCCTCGAGAAAATGCCACTCCATGGCCGCCGAAATCTTCGACCACTCCAGAAACAGGCCCGTTCCATAAAGCGCCGTCAGAAGCGCCAGAATCAGCAGAAGAATCAAAACCGCCAGGGAAAAGCCGGGCCGCTTCCAGCCGCGAATCAGAAACACCGCCGCCGTCACGCCGGCCAGCACGCAGACCAGGTCGATGCAGGCAATTGGATGCATCAGGACCCCTCCTGCGGGGGAGCGGCAAACGCCCGTCCGCACCAGACCGCCAGCAGCGCCGCCGCCGACGCCAGCAGCAGATGCTCGCCGTAATTGAGCGTCTCGGCGAAGACAAAGCCCTCCGCAACCGTCAGCGCCGCGCTCAGCGCAAAACAGCCGAAACTGCACAGCAGCAGCCGGACGTGCCGGACCTTGCGGATGTATCTGAAATTGGCGGCGATGATGGGGACGACCGCCAGCGATATGAACAGCATGAGGACTTCATCGTCGCTTGTGTCGAGCGTGTTTGCCTCGGCGGGGACCAGACGGCCGCCCTCCGCCAGCGCCGCCCCGGCCAGCGCCAGCAGCAGAAGCGCATAAACCGCCCCGCCAAGCCGCCGCGGCCCGAAGAAGGCCAAACCGGGATGTCGCCGCTGTGCCGCCAAACTCTGCTCCTGACAATGCGATGAACCGGAGTCCCTGCAACCTGCGGCCCATTATACAGCGCCTTTCGGGAATGGAAACGGTTTTCTGCGGATTTGCCCCCGGACAGGAGCGGGTGTTTTTTTCTTAAAACAGGCCGGCGGGATAAAAAACCCGGGCGCATCGCGGCGATAAAAAAAGCCAGATCTGCCACTGCAGCATCTGGCTTCGGAGGAGGGTGATGAAAAAGACATAATAACCTATTGTAAAATATAGTGTAAACCCCCCCCGCAGGTTTGCAAAATTTTGAAAAACAATAAAAAATTTTTCCGATTTACCGCCCTTAAAACGGTCTTTTTTGTGCGGCAAAATGATGTATCTTTATTGTTCACAAGAGATTACAAAAAAATCTGGCCGGAAAACCCCCATCGTTTCAAAAAATATTTTTCATGAAAACAGGCCGGCTTTGTCCCTTTTATTACAGAGGATTCAGGGTCAAATAATCTCACAATCTCACAGCCCCCCAGGTCAAAGCCCGGTTCAGGACTCTTCTGCTTTTATGACTTCATTGAGTTCCATCATTTATATTATCCAACAAATTTACCGTAAACTTTCGCACTTTTCAGGCGGTTAATTTTAAGGGTTTGTGAACAAAAACATATCGACCCGCCGATGAAGGGCCGATAATTGCACAGGGGAAAAGGCCGATACGGCTGGTGTTGAACAGCGGGAATTTTCACAAAAAAAATCTTCGTGCGGGAGCAATTTCGGCAATAAAACATCGAGGCAAACCGTTTAAACAGCCGAAACATCGTTGTTCGCTCAATTTCGCGTGTTCATTCAAAACTGAGATTTGGCAATCGAATTGTTATTTCGTATGGTTTTTAAGATGTTCGTTCAAGATGTTATTTTTCGCCATTTTAAAACCATAAAACCCAAAACCGGTATGACCATGACAGGCATCGCGATGAGAAAAACGGGAAAGAAGGATACCATGAGAAATGGACAAAACGTTATCCTGATTGCTGCGTCGATTCTCGTTCTGCTGTTTCTGAGCGGATGCTCGGAAACCAGCCGCAAGGCGGCTGCCCAGCGCCGCTGGGACCGCACGCTTGAGCAGGCCCGCATCGAGGCGGCTCAGGCCGGCATCGAGCAGGGGCGGCTGGCGTATGCCCGCCACATCCTGGAGGACTGCATCGAGTCGGAATCGTCCTGCGCCGAACAGGCCGCAGTTATGCTGGACCAATTGCAGCAGACCGAGCAGCGGTTTGCGCAGGCCTGCCTGACCAGCGCTGCGGACGAATCGCTTTTGCCGCATTGATGAGAGGCGAATGAAAAACCCCCTCATGGGTGCGCGTCGCTCCCTTCCGGAAGGAGAGCCGCTGGGGGAACCTGCAAACCCTGCCCTTTTGCTCCCCGTCAGTTTGGCTGCGCCAAATGCGCCCGCCCGCCGCCTGGAACCCTCAAACTAAGAACTGGATTTTTTATCGGCCGCCCGATATAATCGGGCGCAGCGGCGGTTTGACGGGTCAATCGGGACTTTGGACAGGGGACAAAAAACAATGGCAGCGGTACTGATTATCGGGGCGGGCGGGGTGAGCAATGTGGTGGTGCATAAGTGCGCCCAGGTCAGCGAGGTGTTCAGCGATATCGTTCTGGCCAGCCGGACACAGGCCAAATGCGATGCGATTGCGCGGTCGCTCAGGCGGACGATTACGACGGCGCAGGTGGATGCCGACGATGTGGGGCAGATGGTCAAGCTGATTAAAAAGCACAAGCCGGATTTGGTGCTGAATGTCGCGCTGCCGTATCAGGATTTGCCGATTATGGACGCCTGCCTGGAAACGAAGGTCGATTATCTGGATACCGCCAATTATGAGCCGAAGGATGTGGCCAAGTTTGAGTACAAGTGGCAGTGGGCCTATCAGGAACGTTACAGGAAAGCGGGCATCATGGCGCTCTTGGGCAGCGGCTTTGACCCCGGCGTGACCAACGTGTTCTGTGCCTACGCGCAGAAGCATTTTTACGACGAGATACACACGGTCGATATCGTCGATTGCAACGCGGGCGAGCACGGCCATCCCTTCGCCACCAACTTCAACCCGGAAATCAATATCCGCGAAATTACGCAGAAGGGCAAGTACTGGGAAGCGGGGGCGTGGAAGGAAATCGACCCGATGAGCGTCTCGCTGGATGTGGACTACCCCGAAGTCGGGCCGAAACGCTCGTATCTATTGTATCATGAGGAACTCGAATCGCTGGTCAAACATATCAAGGGCCTCAAGCGCATCCGGTTCTGGATGACCTTCGGGCAGGCGTATATCACGCATCTGCAGGTCCTGCAGAATGTCGGCATGACCCGCATCGACCCGGTGGAGTTTCAAGGCCATAAAATCGTGCCGCTGGAGTTTTTGAAGGCCCTGCTGCCGGACCCGGGTTCGCTGGGAACCAACTACAAGGGCAAGACCTGCATCGGCTGCATCTTCGACGGCGTCAAGGACGGCCGGCGGAAAAATATGATGATTTACAACGTCTGCGACCACGCCGAATGCTTTAAGGAAACCGGCTCGCAGGCGATCTCCTATACCACCGGCGTTCCGGCCATGATCGGCGCCAAGATGATGCTGACCGGCAAATGGAAAAAGCCCGGCGTCTGGAACATGGAACAGTTCGACCCCGACCCCTTCATGGACGACCTGAACAAGTACGGCCTTCCGTGGAAAATCCTCGAAGGAAAAACGCTGGAAAATTAACACGATTCTCCCTATAATGAATGTATGGTATCCGTTATCGAAGACAAAATGAAGGAACTGGCGGGGCTTTGCCGCCGGTATCATGTCAGCCGGCTGGAGGTGTTTGGCTCGGCAGCAACGGAAGACATGCACGCCGCCAGCGACTTGGACTTTTTGGTGGAGTTTGACCAGACTGTACGGGAAACCCGCTTTGATAATTTCTTTGCCTTTCAGGAGGCCCTGGCATCGCTGTTCAATCGTCCGGTGGATCTGGTTGAACCGGGCGGCCTTCGCAATCCCTACTTCATCCGCAGCATCAACGAAACCCGAAAGGCCGTCTATGCCGCGTCATAACCCCGAAAAATATCTCTATGACATTCAAAACGGCTGCCAATTTCTCTTGCAGTTTACACAGGGCAAGTCCATCGAAGATTACAAAAGCGACCGCGCCTTCCGCTCCGCTCTCGAACGGGAATTGCAGATTATCGGCGAAGCCATGATGCAGCTTGACCATGAGTTTCCCGATGTCGCGGAAAAAATCCACGAACACCGAAATATCATCAGTTTTCGACATATATTGGTTCACGGCTATGACAGCTTAAATCCGGCCACGGTTTGGAATGTGGTCGAAACCAAGCTTACAACACTGCATCAACAGGTCAGCGACCTGCTGAAAAGGTAAATACAGCTTGCCGTGGAAAATTGTGGAAGGAAAAACGCTGGAGAATTGAATAGCCCGTCAGGGCGAAATGTTGCAGCCCCGCCCGTGAGGGCAAAAACGCGCGGAGGTTGAAAATGAGGCATTTGCGGTCGATACGGGATATTCTGGATTATGCCATCGAGCAGGAGGCGGAGGCCAACCTGCTTTACGGTCACTTGGCGCTGTATGCGCAGCGGGCGGAGTTGAAGGCGGCCCTGGAAAAATTTGCGGCGGACGAGTTTGTGCACAAGCTGCGGCTGGAGGGCGTGCGGGACGGACAGGTGGAACTGACGCCGGAGGAGGTCGGCACGCTGAACATTGCCCCGACGCTGAAGCCGGTCAGGCCGGGGCCGGACATGACCCTTGCCGAACTGCTGGCTTATGCCATCCAAAAGGAAAGCGAGGCCGAGCAGCTTTACAGCCGCCTGGCAGGATTGAGCCGGCGCGATGACGTCAAAAAACTGTTTACCCTGCTGGCCCAGGAGGAGGCCCGGCATAAACTCGCGTTTGAAATCGAATACGACCTGACGACATTCTAAAACACCCAATGGTTACTTCTAAGAATATAGCCCGTGAGGGCGGGGGATAAGAGGGAGCGGAGACAGGAGATTTGCAGTCCACGGGCTTACGCCTGGAGCTATTGAATTTCGGACCTGGCGATTTCGAGCACCTCAAAGCGCAGCTCGCCGCGGGGGACGACGGCGGTGAACGTCTCGCCGACGGCGCGATCCAGCATCGCCTGCCCCAGGGGCGACTGAATCGAAATACCGTCATCGGTCAGGTCGGCATCATACGGCCCGAGCAGTTGAAAAACGACCTTGCTCTGGTTATCCAGATTCCGCAGCGTCACCACCGTGCCGAACGCCGCCTTGCCGCACGGCACCTGCGTACAATCGACAACCTTTGAAAAGTTCAGCTTGCCCCGGATTTCTCCCATGCGGCCCTCGACAAAGCCCAGGTTCTGCCGGCCGTAAATATATTCGCCGTTTTCCCGCAAATCGCCGTGGCCGCGGGCCTCTTCAATGCGTTTCCGCAGTTCGACCGCTTCGGCCTCCAGCTTGGTTAATTCCTCTTTAAGCTTTTCGTGACCCGTCCGGGAAATCGGCATTATCTCATGCATTCGAATATAACTCCCCATGTTAAAATTATGTTGTTTTCCAAGACCGTACCATAACACATTGGTACACTGCCGTCAACGTCTAATTGTTAATTTGCAGCAGGGGGACGACAAAACCGGATTGTTATTCTTGCACGATGCCCGAAAAAGATTAAAACGGCACTGGCTGGAAATCACCGCCCCGGCGGGTGGATCAATTTGCGGAAAAGGGATTGCTATGAAAACAAAAAGAGGTATTCTGTTTGCGGTGCTGTTCTTTTTGCCGTTGTTGTTATGTTCGTGTGGAACCGTGGGAGTCGAAAAAGTCCGCTATACCGTTCTGGAAAAAGAGGGCAGCCTCGAGGTTCGCCGGTACGAGCCGTATTTAGTGGCCGAAACACTGGTGGACAGCGACTTCAAAGAGGCGGGCAACGTCGCCTTTAGACGGCTGTTCGACTACATTTCCGGCAAAAACAAAACACAGGAATCCATTGCCATGACCGCCCCGGTTAATCAGCAGCCGAAATCCGAAAAAATCGCCATGACGGCCCCCGTGACCCAGCAGGCCGCAGAAGGCAAATATGCCGTCAGCTTCGTGATGCCGTCCCAATATACGCTCCAAACACTGCCGCAGCCGCTGGATGAGACCGTCGTTATCAAAGAAGTGCCCGGTTACAAGGCCGCCGTTGTCCGATACTCCGGCACGTGGAGCCAAAAACGCTACGAAGCGAAAAAGGCCGCCTTGGAAACCTTTATGAAAAAGAAAGGACAGACCGCCGCCGGAGAGCCAATTTGGGCACGATATGACCCGCCGTTTCAGGTCTGGCTCCTGCGGCGCAATGAAGTCATCATTCCGGTCCAATAAAGGGTTGGCGGTCCCGCTGAAGATTTTATATTAAAAACAGCGCCACGGCGGCGGTCATCAGGACGGCGGCGACGGCGCGCTGGGCAATCACCCGGCCGGAGGCCTTCGGTTCCAGCGTCTCAAAGCCGAGGTGGGCGATCATGAATCCCATGCCCATCGAGACAATGCCGCGGGTCGATTGCAGGATATTGCCGAAGACCACGCCGATTGTGCCGAAGGCGGAGAACAGGAAAATCATCGCGATAAACCAGCTGGCGGCGAACGGCAGGGCATACAGCCAGGTCTGGCGGGTCGCATCGGCGGGTCTGAGCAGCAGCATCGCCGCCCCGACCAGACCGCAGAGGATATAGCACAGGGCGGTGGCCATCGCGGCGGCGTGCAGGATGGTCGGCAGGAAGCGGAAATGGTCCACCAGGGCCTTGATGTTGATATCCGACAGGCAATACGACACCCCCGTCAGGATTCCCAGCGCGACAAACTTAAACTCCAGCCGCCTGCCGGAATACGACAGCAAAAAGACCGCCAGCGTGCTGCACAGCACGGCCAGCCACTGGGCCGGGCCGAACCGCTGGTCCAGAAAAAGGACGCCGATGAGGGTCAGCATGAAGACCTTCAGCCCCAGCAGCGGCGAGATCCGCGACGGTTCGCAATGGATAATCGCGGCGAACAAAAAAAACTGCCCCAGCAGGTAAAACCCGGCCGCGCCGGCCAGCGCCCCGGCATACTGCGACAGCGGCGGCATGGACGCCGGCCAGAACATCGCCGCCAGCGGAATCGAGACGATGCCCATCGCCGCATGCGACAGCGCCAGCAGCGCCAGGATATTGTTCTGGTGGCGCTTGATAAACAGCCGCGAACACACATACGACAGCGACTGAAAGAACGCCGCGCCCAGCCCGCATCCGATTCCCAGCAGTTCGGTTTTGTCCATAACGCACCGGTATAAGAGGGATTTCGCGAAAAGTCAAAAAGGAAATGTCAAAACGCCGCCGCGGAAGTCAACATGGCGGAGGCGGGGGAGTTTATCGGGTTCCCCGGCCAGCGCCTCGGAATAACGGGAAAGGTCAACAACGGGGTGGACAGAGGGACGGGGACATGATAGAATGCAGGCGCTGGTTAAACGAACCATTTTGTGCGGGCGCTTGCGCCCGTCAAGGAGAAGTGTGTATGCTGTCCCATCCGCTGACGTTTCTGGTTGGCTATATCGCCGTTTCGGTTTTGCTGTCGTGCGGGGTCATCGGGCCGCTGGTGGCGCTGGGGGTTCAGGCCCTGCCCCGGCGGCGATTCGACCGCCGTCACCAGACGGGGCTGTGGGTGGGGGCGTCGGTGACCAGCTTCGGCTTTATGGTGCTGCACTATCTGCTGTACCTGCGGGGCCACGGCGTAACGGACTGGTCGGCCCTGTGGGGCGATATTTTTTACCCCCCGCAGGTATTTTAAGGGGAGGCCGCGCAGGAGCAAAAAAGGGGCGTATTCGGAGGCAAAATGTCCCATCGGGGGGCGATTTTTCTAAAAATTTAATTTTTTTTAATTTTTTCCCCTTGACTTGGCCTTAAAAACGGTTAAATTTTCGCCGCCCATTGGAGAATATGGAAATTTTCAGGATTTTTACAAACATTCCAGGGGTTTGTGCGTCTAATACATTGGTACGAGGGAAAAGACAGGCCGCAATTATAGCGAATTTCTTCTCATCACCCTCCTCCGAAGCCAGATTCGTTCATTGAATCTGGCTTTTTTTTGCGCTCAGTAAAAACAAGCTTTATTTTGTCCTGTATTGAGGGCTTTAATACGGACAGCTTTGATGTATTCTTGGTTATATTATAAAGTGCTTTGATAAGGGGCGCAATGACCTTCCGCCCTGGTTTCGATTCAAACAGTTGAATTTCACTTTAATCTGTCAGTATCCCGTCGTATAATAATTTTTCGACGGAAGAGAAATCGGAATCGGGGAATGGGGATTGTTGTGTTCCATATTCTTTTCCGCTGACAATACTTTTTACAGCATTCGCGGAGGACAAAATGACAAAACAGCCGGTTTCACTCATTGCGACTCTTTTTGTTTTAAGTTCCTGTATCTGCTGTGCAGACGAAACCATCAATCTT
>JAKEGM010000092.1 GCA_022615575.1 Planctomycetales bacterium | reverse complement strand
AGCCAAATCCATTCGACCGCCATAACCTACCTTCTTTTTTTTATTTCTTTTTTGCTTTTGACTTTGTCCCGGTCGGATTCTGCCTATCCACAATCCCGGCAACTTTCATCGGAAGACCGAACAGACGGATAAATCCGTTCGCATCAGCGGAATTGTACTCAGCGCCCATGGTGAAACTGGCCAGATGCGGATTGTATAAACTCCTGGGGCTTTTTATCCCCGCTGATGTCGCCTGTCCCTTGTACAGCTTCAGCCGGACGGTGCCGGTCACATTCTGCTGAGTAACATCAACAAACGCATCCAGCGCCTCCCGCAATTTACAAAACCATTGGCCGTAATAAACCAGTTCGGCGTATTTCAGCGCAACCTGCTGTTTGTAGTGAGCCGTCTCCCGATCCAGCGTCAGCGTCTCCAGCGCCCGGTGAGCCGTACTGAGAATTGTTCCGCCGGGCGCTTCATACACGCCTCGGGACTTCATTCCCACCAGCCGGTTTTCAACCAAATCCAACTGCCCGACGCCGTGCAGGCCGCCGATTTCGTTCAACGTTTCAATCAATTTCACCCCGCCGACAGCGAGGCCGTTCAATTTGACCGGCATGCCCTTTTCGAAACCGATTTCCACATAATCGGGCTTATTCGGCGTTTTGGAGACAGGGCGGCTGATGACAAACAGATTCTCCTTCGGTTCGTTCCACGGGTCTTCCAGGTCGGCGCCTTCGTGGCTGATATGCCAGAGGTTGCGGTCTCGAGAATAAATCTTTTTTTTCGACTGATCAATCGGGATATTGTGCTTTCGGGCATAATCCACCGCCGCTTCCCGGCTGGTCAGCGTAAAATTCGGGTCTTTCCAGGGGGCGATGATTTTCAGCGTCGGGTCCAGCGCCATATAGGTCAATTCGAACCGAACCTGGTCATTGCCCTTGCCGGTCGCGCCATGCGTGACGGCAGCCGCACCGGTCTGGTGAGCCACATCGACCTGATGCTTGGCAATCAGCGGCCGGGCAATACTGGTCCCCAAGAGATACCCATTTTCATAGACCGCTCCGCTTTTGAGCATCGGCCACAGGTATTCCTCGACAAATTCCCGACGCAGGTCTTTGACGATGCACTTAACAGCGCCGGTGGCCATCGCCTTTTTCTGAATCCCCTGCAACTCACTGCCCTGTCCAAGTTCGGCGGCGAATGCCACGACTTCATATCCATACGTCTCTTTGAGCCACGGCAGAATCACACTCGTATCCAGCCCGCCGCTGTACGCCAAGACCACTTTTTCATTCTTCTTTTTTGCCATTTGCTTATTCCCCAATTCTATTTATACCTCTCTTTGGAACCGTGGAGTATACTCTTTTCATGTAAAAAAAACAATGAAAACCATTGAATTTTCGCCTTGTTAAAATCTTCTATAGAGGGGAAATTGCACGGAAAATTACAGCCGTTCATAAACAATTTTCCGCATCAGCGCCTCATCCGGTTCCTGCCCGATGAAGATTTTGTACTGGGCCATGGCTTGGCGGATGAACATCTCAGCGCCGCTGACTGTTTTGGCACCGACCGATTGGGCGTTTTTGAGGAGTTGGGTTTGGAGCGGATTATAGACCGTATCGAAGACCGTCATGTCCGCCTTCAGCACCCCCTCGGGTACAGGGCAGGAATCCACATTCGGGTGCATCCCCACGCTGGTGCAATTGACAACCACTTCGGCATCCGTCCGCGGCAGTTCGTCAACTGCCGCCGCACGGCAGCGAAACTCCCTTGCCAGCGACAGGGCCTTGGATACCGTACGGTTGTAGATGGTCACCCTGGCCCCCGCCGTCACCAACCCCGCCACGACCGCGCGAGCGACGCCGCCGGCCCCTACAACCGCCACCTTGACGGCATGAAGGGCATGTTTGTCCCCGCCCATGATGGACACCAGCGCATCTATCGCTCCGGCATAGTCGGTATTGTAGGCGCTCAGCAGCCCGTTAAACCCAATCTTGAGCGTATTGACCGCGCCAATGGTCTCGGCCTGCCCATCCACATGGTCCCCGTGCTGATTGGCGTATGCCAAGGCATGTGCCTTATGCGGCATTGTTACACTGAATCCCCCCCAACCCGTCTTAGATCCCTTGATGATATGATCCAGAAAGGCATCGAACTCCTCCTGGGCGCCTTCCACCCAAAACGGCAGAAACACCGCATTGATTTTTTCCGCATCAAAACAGGCGTTAAACAGTGCCGGACTCAGCGAATGGCATACCGGATTGCCTATTACGCCGAACACCTCCGTACGGGCATCCAGCCAATCCCACCGATACAGCGACTTCATCTGACTTACAGGAATCTGGCCGGGAGCAGTTGTACTGTCCTGGTCAAGACAGGCAAACGTTAAAAACGCCCCGAATTTTTTTGCCAGAATCCGGCTGATTTGACCTGCCGGCCCCATACAGAACGCAATGGTGGGCCGATCGGCCGTCTGCAAGAGCTCAAACGCCGCAAAACAGTCGTTGATATGCCGTGCCTGATACACAATCTTAGGAATCGCCGCCGGATACAGCGACAGGATTGATTCATACAGCAGATTCAAATTATTAAACGGCCCCTCAAAATTGTGACACGAAAGAATCAGCCGCGTCTGGGATTCTTCCAGGGCTGCCTTTAACACCGACTGAACATCCGGGTCCTTGAAGTTCTCCAACTCGATATCGATCATGTCTGCCCCAGCCAGCACCGCTTTTCGCAGAATCCCCAATCGAACCGAAAAATCAATCGCCGCAAAACCCCCTTCGCGCTTATCCCTGCACGTTACAATGACCGGCAAACCCATTTTCCGGACGGCCTGAATCATCTTTACAACAGCATCCGAATCCGGCTGCGCAAGGGCATCCGCACGCACCTCAATGGCCTCGGCACCCTGTGAGCGGGCCAGATGAAGCTGCGCATCAAAACCGTCTAAATCCCGTGCGAAAAGTGAAACCGCCAGATACGTCATAAATTCATCTATATCCGGCAGTTATCTGAATTGCAAGCCCAAATTTACAGGCGCAGCCGATTTTCAGTTTGTCGATTCGCTCTTTTCCGGTTTCGGCAGATATTTCACCGTGCATCCATACAGCTTGGTCGTACGGATGGAAACTTCGTTATGTGATGTCAGTGCGCCCAGCACCTTATCCACGTAATTCACATAAGGCCCGTCATCCGCCCATCAGGAAATAGGTTTGAAAAAAAAGCCCGATCCCTTATAATCCCCTGAAAACCGCAGCCGGGTTTTTTAATGTTTAACGCTGTTTAGATTCGATAATAAGAGTGCCTTGCGGTGGAATTTTGTTGATTTTGAATCCGGTTTAAGATGAATATCCATAAGACAATTTGTGTTGCTGCGGGTTTAATTTTCGGAGCGTTGATGCTTTCCGGCTGTCAGCCGGCGCGCGACCCCTATGCGCCGACCATCCTGACACCGGTCCTGGGCAATACTGAAATCCTCGGGGTTTCCGCCCAAAACCGCCCCATCCGCATGACCACCATCGGAAGCGGGCCGGATGTGGTGCTGATTATGGCCACGATTCACGGCAATGAGGACGCCGGAACGCCGCTGGTGCAGCAATTGATGCAAACGCTTCGCCACAGGCCGGACCTGAGCCAAACCCATACTATTATGATTATCCCCGTCACCAATCCGGACGGCTACGCTCTTCAAACACGCGGCAATGCCCGCGGCATCGACCTGAACCGCAACTTCCCGGCCTCCAACCGGATTGACAGCGATGTATTCGGCCAGGCGGGGCTGACCGAGCCGGAATCACGCATCCTGCACGATATGATTTTGGCCCATCAGCCCGCCCGCATCGTAACGATTCACCAGCCGCTGTACTGTCTGGATTATGATGGTCCGGCTGAATCGATCGCCCTGGCAATGTCGTATTACTGCCCCCTGCCGGTCAAAAAACTCGGCTCCCGGCCGGGGTCGCTGGGGTCGTTCGCGGGCGTGGAGCAAAACATCCCCATTATCACGATGGAACTGGCCAAAGAAGACAGCCAGATGACCGACACCCAACTTTGGACAACTTACGGACCCGCCCTTCTGGCCGCCATCACCTACCCGCAGTCGCCTTTCTGAACAACCGCCCATTGAACCGCATCCAGAACAACGGCCATCGGATAGTTCGCTAATTCTACGGCGATCAGCAAACCCCTAACTCGCGGCCCACCTTCTTAAACTTTTCAATTGCAAAATCCAAGTCGTCTCTGGTATGGGCCGCCGAAATCTGCGTACGGATTCGGGCCTGGCCGCGGGGAACTACCGGAAAGAAGAAACCAATGACATAAAGCCCCTCTTCCAGCAAACGCTGCGCCATTTTCTGGGACAGCGCGGCATCGCCCAGCATTATGGGGGTGATGGGGTGATCTCCCGGCAGGACGCGCAGCCCTGTTTTTTGGATATGCTCCCGGAAGTATTCGGTATTGCTCCGAAGCCGGTCGATTAATTCCGTCGAAGCCATCAATAATTCGATGGCCCTCAGAGAACCGGCGACAATGGCCGGTGCCAGCGTATTCGAAAACAGGTAGGGCCGGCTTCGCTGACGCAGCATTTCAATAATCTCCCTGCGCCCCGAGACAAAACCGCCGCTGGCGCCGCCCAGGGCTTTGCCGAATGTTCCCGTAATAATGTCAATGCGTCCCAGGACGTTTCGATATTCGGGGGTTCCGCGCCCGGTTTTGCCAATCACGCCCGTCGCATGGCAATCGTCAATCATGACCAGGGCGTCATACCGATCCGCCAGTTCGCAGATGTGATCCAGCTTTGAAACATAGCCGTCCATCGAGAAAACACCATCTGTGGCGATGAGCCGGAACCGGGCGCCGCTTGCCTCTTTGAGTTTTTGCTCAAGGTCCTGCATATCGCTGTTTGCATAACGATAACGCTGGGCTTTGCACAACCGGATTCCATCAATAATACTGGCATGATTGAGCTGGTCGCTGACGATGGCATCCTCAGGCCCCAGCAGCGTCTCAAACAGGCCTCCATTGGCATCGAAACAGGAACTGTACAAAATCGTTTCTTCGGTTCCCAGAAAAGCGGTTACCTTTTGTTCCAGTTCCTTGTGAAATTGCTGCGTGCCGCAAATAAACCGCACGGACGACAAGCCAAACCCCCACTTGGAGAAGCTTTCCCGCGCCGCTTTGATTACGTCCGGATGATCCGCCAGACCCAGATAGTTGTTGGCGCACATATTCAAAACCGATCTGCCCGGCGCCACCTGAATCCGGCGGCTTTGCGGACTGATGATAATCCGCTCCTCTTTATAGAGCCCATCCTGGCGTATCTGCTGAATCTGATCCGTTAAAAACGATTTCATTGTTCCAAACATTGTAAAAATCCTTCCTTATCAGGACGCATCCGACCAATTCAAAACCACCTTACAGGCATTTCCGGAGCGCATCACCTCAAACGCCTTTTCATGGTCGGCGTAATGAAAGCGATGGGTAATCAGCGGCGTTATATCCAGTCCGCACTGGATCAGCATCGTCACCTTATACCATGTTTCATACATCAGGCGTCCATAAATACCCCGGATCGTCAACCCGTTAAAGACAACAAAATCCCACTCAATTTCGGTCGGCGGCAGGATACCCAGCAGAGCAATACTCCCGCCGTGAGCCATAGCGGCAACCATTTCTCTCAGCGCCCCCGGATTTCCGGACATTTCCATGCCGACATCAAATCCCTCTTTCATTCCCAGTTTTTTCTGGGCGTCGACGAGGGTCTGAGTGCGGACATCCAGCGTCAGGGTCGCCCCCATTTTTCGGGCCAGGTCCAAGCGGTACGGATTGATGTCGGTAACAACGACATGTCTGGCTCCGACCTGACGGGCAATGCCTGCGGCCATACACCCAATCGGGCCCGCCCCCGTAATCAAGACATCCTCCCCAACCAGATTGAAGGAAAGGGCCGTGTGAACCGCGTTGCCAAGCGGATCAAAACAACTCAGGACATCTTTGGGAATCGAGGTGTCACAGTACCAGATATTCGTTACCGGAACGGAGATGTATTCCGCAAAAGCGCCGTCGCGGTTGACGCCGATGCCTTTGGGCGAATGGCACAGATGGCGGCGTCCGGCCATGCAGTTTCGACATCGCCCGCACACCACATGACCTTCAGCGCTGACAATATCCCCGATCTTGAAATCATGGACATTGCTGCCCATCTCAACAATTTCGCCGACAAATTCGTGCCCGATCGTCATGGGCGTTCGAATTGTCTTCTGCGCCCATGCATCCCAGTTATAAATATGCACATCCGTCCCGCAGATGGCCGTCTTGATAACCTTGATTAATACGTCATTGATTCCGATTTCCGGAACCGGCACATTCTCCAGCCACAACCCCTTTTCCGCTTTCTTCTTGACCAATGCTTTCATAAAATCCCTCATGCTTGCCGAGTCCCGCGCCGTTTGCGAGGCATGACCCGTTGTGTCTGATTTACCTTACAACTCCCTATTGTCGGCCGGCTCCGGATATTTCCCAAACTGAAACTGCGGAGTCGACGGTTTTGTCCGGGCCGACAGCATGATACCCTCTATTTTTTGGGCCACAAGGGGGTACCGGTCGGCCACATTATTTTTCTCGGAAATATCCTTTTCCAAATCATAGAGTTCCAGCGGTGTGTCCGGATTTTTTTGCAAATCCCGCTTGACACCTTTCCATTTCCCCATTCGGACGGCCAACTGGCCGCCGTAACCGGCAAAATCCCAGAACAGATATTCATGCTTTTTCTGCCGTCTCGGTTTTGAGAGAAGCGTCGGAAGAAAACTGATCCCGTCGGTTTCGGCAGCGGGTTTAGAATCCGTTATATCCGCCAGTGTTGCCATCACATCATAGAGGATCGCCGGATAAGCCGTTACAGCGCCCGGCTTAATACGGCCGGGCCAGCGGACCACCAGCGGCACACGAATGCCGCCCTCGTAAACCGAACCTTTCAGACCCCGAAAGTTTCCAACGCTGTTAAAAAACTCGTAATCCACCTGGTTTTTGAGGTATGTCGTCCCGTTGTCAGACGTAAAGAACACAATCGTGTTGTCATCCAGAGCCAGTTCCTCAAGCAGCGCCATCAACTGTCCGACATGCTTGTCCATAATGGAGATCATGGCGGCATAGCAGGCCCTCGGCGTCGGATGCGGCTGGTAGGACTCGCCCTCATAAGGCGTTTCCGGCCATTGGCCTTTGTACGCATCGATCTCCTCCTGCGGCGCCTGCAGCGCCAAGTGCGGAAGCACCGTGGGAAAATAAACAAAGAAGGGCTTATCCTTGTTCTCGCGAACAAAGTCAAGCATGTGGTCTGCGATTACCTGCGGGGCATACTGCCTTCCGGTCAGCCCTCCTGTATTGCCCTCCAGGGGCATTTTATCCTTGTCGCTGACCAGGAATTCAGGATACAGGTTATGGGCGTGCCGCTGGCAGTTGTAGCCGACAAAACGGTCAAATCCCTGATTCAGCGGATCGCCGGTGGAGCCAACGGCTCCCAGACCCCATTTTCCGAATGCACCGGTCGCATAGCCCCGCCGCTTCAGCATCGTCGCAAATGTCTCAATACCCGCCGGAAGCGGGAGCTGACCGTCAAACGACTCCCAGGTTCCCACCTCGGCATTGTCGCGGATAAAGGCATGGCCGCCATGCATTCCGGTGACCAGATTGCAGCGGGCCGGAGCACAAACCGGCGTCCCCGTGTAAAAATCCGTAAACCGCATACCCTCTGCGGCCATTTGATCAATGTTCGGCGTCTTTATCTTTCTCTGTCCATAGCAGCCCAATTCACGACAGCCCAAGTCGTCGGCCATAATAAAAACGATATTCGGCTTTTTTCCTGCGGCTTGCACCTTTGCCTCAATCGCCCCGCAGCCGGCCAGCGACAGGACTGTCGCACTAAACCCGATTTCCTTTAAAAACTGTCTTCGATCCATAAGGTTTCAGCCTCCCGTTTATAAAAATTCAAGCACCCCAAAAAATTCCGGCCGATGAAAATCCGGCTTTTCGCGGGTAATCGGCGACCATGTTATCCAGTGTGGATGTGAACTCTCGTCGGCACATTTATAAAAATTGGCATGCCATGTTACGCCGGCGCCGGGTTTTTCATAATCTGAATAACCGCCTAACAACTCAACCGGCAACGCATATTCCACAACCCATGTCAACGGCGCAGCAATTTCATCCCCAATCGGTCCCGCCACGGACCCGGCAATCCGAATTCGCCGGCAGTCCTGGGGGGACAGAAAGCGGGTGTTTTCACGAGGCCCCGTATGATGCTGCATGAGAGGGATGCCGCAGCAGTTGACCTCCAGATTAAAATAGGACGCCGGCGGCCCGGCATAGGGGGCAAAAAAGAACTCAACACAGCTGTCCTTCCAGACCTCGCCGTTGCAGGCCTGGGCAACCGCACGAACATACCGATCCTGCACACGGAAAATCACATAGACACATGCCGCATCATACTGCACTTTAAATTCCGTTTTCGGCAGATGGGCCGACTGCACAGGCCAGTGAGGAATCTCGATCAGGCCCGAGCCGATGCCCGACCAGGCGGCTTTGTTCCAGTCCGCATCAATCGTCAAGGGCAGGGATACCCGCTTTACCCGATAGCTCTTTTTCATTGGATCACCTTATTGCCAGCGACGTTAGGGGCATTGAAAAGCCCGACTTCACACAGAACCGGACAATCAACGGCATCCAGAACCCTGATTTTAATTTTTTGCGTCTTAACGGGTTCAACACGAAGGAGCCGTTTATAGCCGATCGTCGTACCGGCGGCGATCTGTTTCCATTCCCCTTCCAGCCATGCCTCAACAGCAAATGATTTGACTCGCTGACCCTGGCGGAGATATTCCTGCAGCATCGCGACATTAAACGATTTTTCGCCGGACAACTCCAGCTCAATCTCGGCACTCGTAACCCCATCATCCGTCGCCCAGATCGTATCGGCATTCTCATCCGCCAGATGGGATGCGCTGTACACGTCGAGATTTTTTCGCACATTATCCGCCTTCGTGTCCGCCCCGGCCGCCAGATTTGCCTTAAATGTTTCATCCAGGATACGGCGGAACTGTCTCAGCCGCTCAGCATCCGTTTCATGAATCTTCCCGCGCTTATCCGGAGGCACATTTAACAACAAAAGCCCGTTTCGCCCAACAGACCCATAGTAGATATCCAGCAAGTGTTCAAGGGTTTTCACCTTGTCATCCTGGGACGCATGATAAAACCAGCCGGGACGGATGGACACATCGCACTCGGCAGGCACCCAGTCGGTGCCGTCGATCTGGCCGGTATTGAGCTTTTTGGGATCCGCCTGCCCGGGAGCGAATTCGCTTCGATTCAGCATCGACCAGCAGGTCTCCCCTGCAAATCCGTCCTCGTTGCCAACCCACCGGCAATCGGGCCCGTCATCGGCAAACAGGCACGCATCCGGCTGGAGACGGCGAACCAGCGAGCGGTACATCGTGAAATCATAGACCTGTTTTTTCCGCAACGGACTGTTTTCGCCGGGTGCTCCATCAAACCAAACCTCTCCCAGCGGACCGTACTGTGTGAGCAGTTCGGTCAACTGGCCCATATAAAACGCATTGTATTCCGACGATTGGCCATAGGTCGGCTCGTGACGGTCCCACGGAGAGATATACACGCCAAATTCGAGTCCGGCCTCCCGGCAGGCCTTTGATACCTCCTTGAGCAGGTCCCCTTTTCCATTTTTCCAGGGGCTGTTTTTGACCGAATGTTCCGTGTAACGGCTCGGCCACAAACAGAAGCCGTCGTGATGCTTGGCGGTAACAATTACCATCTTCATCCCGGCATCTTTAAAAACCTGCACCCATTGCCGGACATCCAATTCGGAGGGATTAAACACTGCCGGGTCTTCAGTGCCATCTCCCCACTCGGCGTCGGTGAAGGTATTCACCGTAAAGTGAACAAATGCGGTGAATTCCCGCTGCTGCCAGCGCAGCTGCCGCGGATGCGGAAGCACATGGTCCCGAGTCCCGATTTTTTCTTCGATTTTCGTTCCGGCGAAGGAAGCCGCGGAAACCCAAATCATCATCCATGCGATTGGCTTGCTGAAGGGCATTGTTCGTTTTCTTTCTGCAACAGCATCCAAAATGTCCTTTATAAATTATCCGCCCCCGATTTTACCGAAGGGCTTAAATATGCCTATTGTTCCCGTCTCATTGCGTCACCCATCAGCGCTTTTTACTGAACATCTGTTCAATCTCTTCAAGGGTTTTCCCCTTGGTCTCCGGCAGGAAAAAGGCGGCGGTAATAAAGTAAACCACCGTACACCCGGCCCAGAAAAAGAACATAGCCGCATAGCCGTACTTGCCGACCGTCGGCAGAAAGACCGCGGCAATTGACGTGGAGACGAATTGATTGACCAATAACGCGATACTCATGCCGTTGGAACGAATCCGTGTCGGCATCAATTCGGACAGGGCCAGCCAGACACATACGCCCGGACCAACCGCAAAGAATGCCATAAATCCAAACAAACAGCACGCCACCAGCCAGCCGTGCGAAATATCCGGAACCGGCCCGACCAGTACTTTTCGTATCTCCAGCGAAGCCGAAGCCGCATCCGCCGGATCGGCAAAGGGATTCAGATGCAACTTACGGAAAAATTTGCCGATGACGCTATCCTGCTGGACAACCCTGGAACGTGTGATATCGACCGATTTGATCGGGAAGTCGTCCGTACGACGGGTCTGAACGCCGGTAAACGGACCGTAGGCATATACAACTGTCGCCTGCATCTCCCTTGCCGGCTGCTGCCCCGTCAGCTGCTGATAACTATCGGCATCAAATGTAAACGATAGATTTCCGCCCTCCTGATTCTGGACAATCATCGGCCGTACGGCCTCTGCATAATCAACACGACCGCGTTCCGCCTGATAAAACAGAACCCCTGCCATTGCCAGACAAATAACAATCCCCCCGCTGCCCAATGTCAGCAGGAATTTACGCCCTTTACGGTCAACCAGCATGACCGCAACCACGGTCATAAGGCAGTTCAGCACCTTGATCATCACATCGCCGGAATTGGCAACCGAGCCGGGAAGCCCGGCCTGATTGAGAATATTGACAACATACGCCAGAATGGAGTTGACGCCCGTGGACTGGGTGCAGGCCAGAACAATCAGAGCGATCACAAAGGGAATGACATATTTTCGGCTCAAAAGCGAATCACGCGGGCCGGCAACATTGGGCTGCGCGGCCTGTGAAGCCGAAGCCATTTCCTGCAATTCCACCTGTGCCTCATCCGGGGTTCGGGAACGCTTCAAGGCCGCCAGGGCCGCTCCCGCCTTACCCCGCCGGAACAGCCATCGCGGCGACTCGGTCAGCAGCAGAACTCCCAAACAAAACAACACCCCCGGGGTAAGCGACACCCAGAAAATACTGCGCCAGGCAGTGTCCTTTTTTTCAAAAATCATTTTTGCCGCCTCGGCTTTGTCGGCCATGGTTTCGGCGAACTTAATCACACCATCGACCTTGTGGGCGTAATACAACCCGATCAGCGCGGCCAGCACCAGCCCGAATGTCAGCAGCCATTGAAACATTCCGGTACCCTTGCCGCGCGTGCTGGCAGGAAGACATTCCGCCAGATAGAGCGGAATCACCACGCCTATCAGTCCGCCGCTGACCCCCTGAAGAAGACGCCCAAACAGCAGCACGCCATACCCCTGGGACAGGCAAATCGTCGGCACGCTCAGAACAAACAGCAGCCCCGACAGGAACATAATCCACTTGCGGCCGAAAACATCGGAGAGAAATCCCGCAAACAGCGAGGATAAGACGCTGCCCAGCAATACAGCCGCTACAATAAACGATAATTGCTGTGCATCCAGGCCGGCCGTAGCTTCCAGATACGGCAATGCACCCGCAATAATGCCGACATCGATGCCGTAAAGCAAGCCGCCAGCCCCTGCAATGGTTAATAAAAGAATACGATAGCGCCCAAGCCCGGATGTTTCAGTAGAACTCATAAACACTCCTTGTCTTTACTGTGCTCTGTTTTTGTTCCTATACACATTTTTGGCCGGTCAAAGCCCCCGCCTGTCAAGGGGTTCCCTGCCAACCCATGTTCCCCATTTAATCTCCGCTGAATGTATCCGACGCTCATCAAATTGTCTATGATTTATCGGATTTCTTCTGCGAAAAATAGGCGATTGTTTCTGCGAGTCCCTCATCAAAATTCGCCCCCGGCCGAAAACCGGTACCGGTCAGTTTGTCAATACTTGCCTGTGAATGCTTGACATCTCCGGCTCTCGGAGCGGCGTATTTTATGGCGGATTTCGAACGGGTAAGCCGGATGATTCGCTGGGCAATCTCATTGATTGTCTGCCGCCTGCCATAGGCCACATTATAAACCCCGTTGAAACCCGTGTGCTCCGCCAGGAAAGCATTGGCGGCCACAACATCCTTGACATAGATAAAATCGCGTGTTTGCTGGCCGTCTCCGAAGATAGTCAGGGTTTCATTGTGGATCGCCTTCTGGATAAAAATCGGAATCGCCGCCGCATATTGGCTGCCCGGATCCTGCCGGGGTCCGAATACGTTGAAGTACCGCAGGCACGCCGTTTGAAGCCAGCCCTCGCCGGCAAAGATGGAGCAATAGTATTCCCCATCCAGTTTTGTCACGGCATAGGGACTTTTCGGCTCCGGAATCATCGTTTCCACTTTCGGCACAGTAGGGTTGTCCCCATAATTGGCCGCCGAACTGCTGAAACAGAGTTTTTTGACGCCAACTGACGCCGCCGCCTGAAGAACATTCAGGGTCCCCTGCGTGTTAATGGCAACGCATTCGTTGGGTTTTTCCATGGACTCCGGGACGCTGATCATCGCCGCCAGATGGAATACATAATCAACGTTCTGAACCGCTTTTTGAACAGTTTCTTTGTCGGTTACCGACCCTTCAATAAACTCAACGTCCAGTTTTTCAAGGTTGCTCCGATATCCCGTGCGCAGGTTGTCCAACACCCGGACCTGTGCCCGGGAGGCATAATATTCCGCAATATGGCTGCCGATAAACCCGGCGCCGCCTGTCACTAAAACACGCATTCTCGCATCATCCCTTTACATTTTTCTGATAGCATTTTCGAACCAGCCGATTCAGGTCTTCTTCCTGCTCCATCAGGGACTGGACCAGCTTAAACTGGGTTCTGCACCGATCCAGGTTATGGCCTTCCCGATGAACCTTGAAATAGTTGTCCCCGTCCAGATAATCGGTTAAAAACCGGGTGCCGATGACCATGGTAATCAGTTTGCCGCCGTGCACCATGTGGTCAACCTCGGCGGAGTTTAGAAACTTGCCCGCACCTGCCAGATAGCCATCCAGGATCGCCTCAAAACGCGGCAGTTCCGACTTGACTTTCGACAAGTCCTTTTCATCTTCCAAACTGTTGGACGCCGTCGTCCGCACAATATCCCCGAAATCATACAACGACAGCCCCGGCATGACGGTGTCCAGGTCAATGACACAGACGCCTTCATGCGTTTTGTCGTCAATCATCACATTATTGATTTTTGTATCGTTGTGGGTCGTCCGTAGCGGTATTTTCCCGGCCTCGACCAGCCGGGGAAGCACATCGAAAAGACCGGCGTTGGCATTCAAGAAGTCAATCTCCGCCTTGGCCGAAGCAGCACGGTTGCAGCAGTCTTTCTTGAGAACCTCCTGGAATGTTCGATACCGCTTCTGAGCGTTGTGGAAATCCGGAATCGTCTCGGTCAGCGGCTCGGACAGGTCCGCCAGACAACATTGAAACTCGCCGAATGCCTTGGCGGCCTGCCAGGCCATCTCGAGGGTTTCCAGGACATCGTAGGTACGGGCGCCCTCAATGAAAAGGTAGGCACGCCAGTAAGACCCTTCGGCATCCCGGTAATAGGCCGCCCCGTCATGGGTCCGAATAACTGTCAAAACAGATCGCGATACGGCATGGCGGCTGTTCTGCTGCAGCTTCTTTCGGATATGATCGGTCACACAAACGACATTGTCCATCAACCTCGGCGGGTCCTTGAAAATCGAATGATTGATCCGCTGAAAGGTGTAACGAACGCCCCGTCCCCCCTGATCGTATGTAACCGCATACGTGTCGTTAATATGGCCGGTTCCATGGGGTTCGAATCTTACAAAATCCCCATAAATCTGAAACTGTCTGGCAATCTGCTTAAGATCGTGCTTTTTGTCGTGCTTCATAATTCAACCTCTCTCTTCTGTGTTTTTTTTGTTTTTCCGGATATAGACATTGCCATTCGAATCCGTTCCCCCATCACTGCGGACGGTCGCTCGCAAAACATACGCGGCTGTTTGCCTGAATACGGGGACCTCAAGCGTATAGGTATTGTCTTTTGTCTGGCCGCCGGTAATACCCGGATGGGTATCCTGGGCGATCACTTTTCCATCTTCCAGAATCTCAGCCGACTGAATATCCAGCCGATGAGTGCCGCCGGTGTAACTGAATCGGATTTTATACATCCCCGAACCGTCCAGATGCGGTGTCAGGTCCCACTCCATCGGCTGGTATTTCTCGGATGTCTGCCCCGATTTCCACGTCCCCACAATTTTCTGCGGCGGATCCAGCGGCCGGTAATTGACATTCCGTGCGCGGAGACGGTTGAGATGAGGTATCAGACGCCGGCAGAAATCCTCATAGTTTTTATTTTTAAGCGGAGTCCACGCCACTTCCGCCAGCGCACAGCCCCGGGGGTAAGCCATATACTCCACATGCACCGCGTTGGGGATATACTCTGTCCATATCTGGGCCTGGACCCCCAAGATGTGTTTCTGTTCATTTTCCGTCAGAACACTCGGAGTCGGGTTATAGGAATAGACCTTTTCCAGCGGTAAAAACCCTCCGATCGCCAGCGGTTCTTCCGCCGGATCGGCCTGATAGTAGTCAAAATAGGTATAGCTATTCGGAGCCATCACAACATCATGCCCCGATTTTGCCGCCGCAATGCCCCCCTCTTCTCCTCGCCAGGACATCACCGTTGCTCCGGGAGCCAAACCGCCCTCCAGTATCTCGTCCCAGCCAATCAATCGGCGGCCTTTGGAACTGAGGTATTTTTCCATGTGTTTGACAAACCAGCTTTGCAGTTCGTGTTCGTCCTTGAGACCCTCGGCACTGATTCGCGCCTGACATTTCGGACAATTATGCCATCGTTCCTTCGGACACTCATCCCCGCCGATATGAATAAACGGGCTGGGAAACAGTTCCAGGACTTCACTTAATACATCCTGCAGGAATGCCAGGACCTGATCGTTTCCTGCACAAAAGACGTCCGGTTCCACACCCCAGACGGTACGAACCTTAAACGGACCGCCCGTGCAGGACAGTTCGGGGTAAGACGCCAGCGCCGCCAAGCCGTGGCCGGGCATTTCGATTTCCGGAACAATCGTAACATAACGCTGCCTGGCATATTCAACGATTTCCCGGATGTCCTGCTGCGTATAAAATCCCCCGTGAGGCGTACCATCGAACTTGTCCCAGTTCTTTCCGACCATCGTTTCCTTTCGCCAGGCGCCGATTTCGGTCAGTTTAGGATATTTTTTGATTTCGATCCGCCAGCCCTGATCGTCCGTTAAATGCCAATGAAACACGTTCACTTTATGAAGAGCCAGCAGGTCAATGTATTTTTTCACAAACGCAGCGCCGAAAAAATGGCGGGATTCATCCAGATGCATTCCACGCCACGCGAATCGGGGGTAGTCCCTGATAAACACGCCGGGGACTGCATAACCGCCGGACTGTTCCTGAATTAACTGCAGCAGTGTTTGAACGCCATAAAAAAGTCCCGCCGGCTTCGGAGCCGTAATCGTTATGGTCCTGCCGGTCACGCTCAGTTCATACCCCTCATCCCCCAACGCGCTGTCCGCCCCGCGCGATGTTAACAGGATACACCGTCCCCAAAACGGCTTGCGATGCTTTTGCGGAAGCGACAGCCCCGTCTGTTCGGTCAGGCTGGCGACAAAATACGCCGCAACGGCTTCGTCGGCCGGGTCGGCACAGACAACCGCAACCTTCTTGTCGAGAACAAAACTGTCCGATCTTGTTTCGAGGGACACGGGACGCGGGATAATGGAAATTTCGGTCTGCGCAACAGAGAAACAACTAATTAACAGCCACCCTGCGATAACACCCCTGAATTCCCGCTTCATGTGTTTTCTCCAATAAATATTTACCGTTTTTCCCGCTGGACAGAACCCCATAATTTTTCGGGATAAACGCCCTGCCTGATCAACTCCCGAATATTCGCCTGGGCAATGGCTTTATCT
>JAKEGM010000091.1 GCA_022615575.1 Planctomycetales bacterium | reverse complement strand
CCAGCGGCAGTACAACCCCCATCACCGCCGCCAAAATCCCACCCAAAATTGCCCAAAGTAATACGGCAGCACGAAACGTCCTGGCCAGTTTTTCAAAACCGCCGCCATGGTCGGCCTGGGCAGCCATCGTAAATGATACCATCCCCGCCGACGAGGTGATACTGCCAACCACCGAGCTGGCCGACAGCGCAACCGTATAAAGCCCCAAATCACGTGTCCCCAGCAGCCACAGCAGCAGGGCTTTATCGACCTGCATATAAAGTACCTGAAAAATCCCGGCAAGGCTAAACGGCAGACTGTGTATAACGATGTTTTTTAGGGAATATAGATGTCCAATAAAGGAATACCTCTTAAACGCCGTCATCAGCCAGACCGCCACCGGCGCCGAATAGCCCACAATCAGGGTAATCACGCACCAGCGAACCTCTTTGATCCCCAGCAGCCACAGCACCGCCAGCAGCATAACATAGACCGGATTCATAAAAGAGCGAATCAGATTAAACTGCTTAAAATCCCCTCGTCCCTGGTCAATGGCGTTTAAGTTCAAAATTAAACGGACCATCGGGATCACCAAAATAAAAAGCCGAGCAAGCGGTATCAGATGGCCTTCTTCAGTGGGCAGAAGCCAAGGCAATGCGATATAACAGGCGATCCCGCTGATGGCCGAAGTAACCAGCGTTAACACTACACCACTGCGAACCAGTCCACCATAATCTTCGGTTTTAGCAGCAATTCGCCCAATGGCGATATAAATGCCCACAACCCCAAACGAGCCGAACAACTGCGGCCAAAGGATGACCGCAGCATATTCGCCCCGGCCGACCGGCCCCAGCATGCGGGCAACTAAAATCCCCTGCACCACTGTACAGGCCTGGATAAGCAGATTCGTTCCAAAGGTACCGACAAAGGCACGAACTCCTATATGCTTTCTGGCAGGCGGCGATGTTTTCAGAGAGATGTCTGTATTTGCCTGGCTCAATTCAATTCCAGAATAGACAGTTTCTTCATCGGAACCGTGACGGCCTGATTGCCGAAAGTAAATCGTTTGCCGGAAGCCAGATTCCAATTATCTATGACAAACAAGTTCTTGTTGTCACGATCCATGAATCGAGTAACTTGTATGCCGGTTGAGACATTCGAGATTCCTTTGGTGTCCAAGTACACCGGCTGCCGCTGCCACCAGCCAACGCGCTTGCGTTCGGCAATCGCAAGTTCCATCGCCTGAATTTCATCGGCCGAACGCAGCGTAAAGGAGGTTACATCATATTTGGCGCCCAGCAAAAATGCTTTTCGCTGCGTCCAATACTGCGCCTTCGGTCCCCAGAGCAGATGATCCCCGTTGGACTCGCCCATAAACAGGATGCGGTCATCCAGCAGGTACCTGCCGAACGCGGGAAACGCCGCTGTTTTTTGGGCGGATGAAATCTCCTCCGGGCTTTGGGCCCAAACCCCTCTGCCGCAATAATCCCCGCCGAGGGACCCGCTGACCAGAAACGCCGTCGGATAGATATCGACGGGATATTCAATAAACATATCCTGCGGAAATACGTCACGAAACAGCGCAGCAACTCCCAGCGGTTCACCAAAATACATGTTCCCTAAAACATCAATATAAAAGGCGTTGGCATAGTATTCATTCTCGTTTTTTTGAATCCAATCAAAAAGAAATTCGAACGCCGCGGGGTTGTTTACAATTGGATCCGCCCCCCTTGGCTTTGCATAATATCCCACATGCGCATTTTGGCCGGTTATCGTTCGTGCAAACTGAACAATCTCGGGTTTATATCTGATGTGCATGTCCTGTTTTTCCAGACAGCAGCCGCCGCCTTCCTTGCCGGCATAATCGCTCATCTGGCCCCAGAACTGAAGCCAAGGAAAAGTGTTGCGCCATTTGTTCCACGTATTGGATATTTCCGTAATATTAAACTGCACGCTGTTTTGCAATTGCACATTAATGAAGCCGTCAATTTCTTTCATCCAGCTCGGATAGTTGATCGGCATCAGTTCGGCGGTTTCCATTTGAGCCCTGAGCCAGCTTTTATAAACATCGACAACTGAATGCCATGCATGAATTCCGTTTGAAGCATCACTTTGGGCGCGACATAAAATCGTTTTAAACGTTGCTGTTTGAGACGGCTCTATTTTCTCCTCACAAACAAGAGCCATCCGCAAAAAAGAGTAATACACACTGGTTTTTTTCGGGGGCCAATTCGCCGCGGCCGCCATAATGGCTTCCTGATTATCCGTCAGGACCATCAGAGGAGCAAAGGCAGCACCCGGATAATCCACCCCCCACCATTCAAATGGTTTGTTAAAATCGCTTCGGGTAACAGTTCCAAGAAGCAGCGGATAATATAAAACATAATCAGACGCTTTCTGGGAAGAAACAAGGGGCTGTTCAAACCAGGGAAACCACACCTTTCGTACGGTCTTTTTGGCCCTGATTTCTAACTCCCACAGTTCGTCTCCGCTTTTGCGGACAGTTGCTCCCAGCAAGGAGTCATCAATTTGCCAGAGGGTGGCGATGTCTTGAGACGGTTTCTTGAAAATTTTAAACGCCCCATCTGTGAATTCAACGGCAAAGGCCTCGCATTCCAAACTGTTTGTTTCAGACGCAACCGGACCGCCCGCCCCGCCACCGCCGGAACTGCCGCCTGTGCCGGATGTATCGGAAGAGCTGCCGCCGCCGGAAGCCCCTCCCCCCGCAGTACCGCTGCCGGAGGCACTGGATGAACCTCCGCCGGAAGCAGTACCGGAACCGGACGAATTGCCCGACGGGGCAGATGGCCCGGAAGAACCGGCAGACAAAGAAACGGTAACGGAATCTCCGGCGCCGGTCCACGTGTAATCATCATACGACTGCCAGTCGGCTTCATAAGACGAAGAGGCGGCCGACAGAGGGTTTGTCTGCGATGGCTGGACATTGACAGCCGTCAAAAAGGTCTCGCCGGACAACCCCTCGGCCGACGGCGCGTCTGCGGCCGGCTGGGCTGGCTGAGATACGGCCGCCGGTGCCGCCCTGACAATGGGCTTCAATGAGGAGTTTTCTGCAGGATTATCACCGCTGACAGCCCAGATAAACGCACTGAAAGCAATGATTGAGGCCGCCGCCGCAAAGTTGAATGTCCGATAATGTTTCATCATTTATACCCCGGCTAAAACGGTTGTGCTGCTTCGTAAAACATACGAATCAAAAAGCCGGGAAGATGACTTTTGAATTCTTTGTTTGGAGTTCTTTTTGACAGGACTAATGGGATTTACAGAAATTATTGTATCCACCGACTGCACGGATTAAGTTCGTATCTATTTCACTATCCGATAAACTCTGAGCAATCACCTTATCTGCTTTGGTGAATTGTTATTTTCTTGAACTCTCGAGTTTTTTCTCTTTAATCGGCAAAAATCCGCAAAACCGGCGGTGTTCTGTCTTCTCATCTACTGCATGCACCAGTTTTCATTATACGGATTGCCGCAATCCAGCCATTGGGCGGCCAGTTCGGCAAAATCTGCCAGCCCGACAAAACAGTCGCCCGTCAAGTCCGCCGTCAAATTGGCATCGCATTGAAAAACCGTAAAGGCCGCATCGCTGATATCGCTGACCAGCGAATCGGACGCATCGCTGACGCGAATCAGGCACTGGGTCGAATCGACATCGGCCACGGGCTGCCACAGAAAAATGCCGTCAAACGGGACGCTGGCGGCCAGGGTCTGCCAATTCCCTCCGCTGTTGGATGAGAACTCGACCTTGACATTAGCCGGAGCGGCGCCGTCAATCAGGCACCAGGCAATCTCAAGCCGGCTTCCCGCCAAAACCTGCTCACCGCCGTTGGGTGAAACCACCGCAATCGCCGTCGGCGTTGGTATCGCCGCGCCGACAATATCCTTATCCGTATTGGCTCTCTGCCAAACCACTCGACGGCCGGAAATCGAGGGGAACTGGTCGTCCTTGGCACTGGTGGCGATATCAAAATACGCCCCCGTACCAATGTCATAGCCGCGGATGTCAAAATCCGTTCTGCCCGTCAGTTTCTCCTGAAAGACAATAATGCTTCCGGAAACGGATGGATAACTCTGCTCGCCCGCAGCGCTGCATGTCCAGACAACGGTGCGCAGGCGGCTTGACCAGGCGACAAGATTGATATCCGGAGAATTGGTGTGGTCCTCCCAGACAATCAGATCGCCGCTGATAGCCGGGCGAAACTCATCTGCCGCTGTCATGGTCAATCGTTGAGGAGCATACGGTTTGACGCTCAGGTCGCACATATAAATGTCGTAGGTTCCGTTACGGTTATCCATCCAAACAACAATCGAATCACTGACCGCAATAGTGGTCTGCGTAGCCGATGCTGGTGAAATCACATCATACTGACTGGTTTGAAAATTGAAGACCGCGGCATTATAAAAACCGCTGCTGTAATGCTCGCAGACAATAAAATCGCTCCAGATATCGGGGCCTCTCTGGTTGACGCCGTCGGCCGTCCTGAGAGGGACATACGCACGGTCGGCGATATTATACGCATAGATATCCCGATCGGTTGAAATTCGCCGGTCCAGCCAGACGATGACATTGCCGCTGATGGCGGGAATCTCCTGGTTCAGCGACAGCGGAAGCGTATTGGGATCATTGGGATCGCCAAAATGCTTCCAGTAAATATCCGTATTGGATGTCCCGTTTTCGTCGCTCTGCCAAACCACGACATCTCCATCAATATCCGGAACGGTCTGGTTGCCGCCTCTGTTAAGGCAAATATCGACGACCGGCAAATCGGCTTTTACGGGTGAGATTATTGAGATGAACATGACCAACAACACCGCCGCTGCTTGCTTACACATGACACCCTCCTGCTTACTATAGAAGTTAATAGATATCAGACCTCCGACATCAGAGACCTATTTAGTTCTATTTGTAACCCTTTATGCCAAGAGGTACCGCCGGCACACGAAAAAGGTGTTCTGGACTCCTAATATCCAATGGTGCAACCTCAAGGATTGGCAGCATTATATAATTCAAGTAAGACCACGTCAACTACTTTTTAAGAAAAACGGTCAAAATTGATGCCACCGTCAAAAGTATTGTTTAGCGGCGACATAGTGGAGTGGACATTCTCCAAATCGCCGCCAATACGCCGTTATTTGTGTTTTCCGGCCGAT
>JAKEGM010000090.1 GCA_022615575.1 Planctomycetales bacterium | reverse complement strand
TTTTCAAGCAGTGTCCTTGCCAAAGTTACGACCCATCCTGCCAAAATGATGAGGATGGCAGCGATGATCAGAATACCTGCGCCCGTTGACCCAAAAAGGCGCCGTGAAAGCCTGAAGTCTATCCCAAAAACTGAGACATGTAAAGCAAAAATCGCTGCTATAGCCGCAATTGAACAAAAAAACATCGCGGCTGGCTGCGCCTCAAACGCTTCCGCCGGATGTCCCTGCACAAACCTCTGTGCGGCATGCGTCCACCCGCATCCGGGACACGGCAGCCCAAACCGCTGTTTAAACCCGCAGATGCCCAGCCAGCGGCTCAAGTCGATATGGCCCTGGCCGGAGGCCCAAAGGAGTCCAAAAACCGCTGTAATTGCAAGGAAAATGCCCGCTGCCGCTAACCGCGCCGCAGGCGAAAGCACTCGTTTTTTTTCGGAATTTGCCGTGTTGTCTTTGGTCATTCTTGTGCTAAAATAGACGCCGGAAAACAACTTGTCAAGGCCGAAAGGATGTGTATGTCGATACCTCACACAAAATTGAGTCAGATGCTCGAAACGACGGTCGCGGCCGCTCGTTTGGCGGGTCAGCGGGCCATGGAAGAGCTGCGATGCACTCGCAAAAGCATCAAGAACGGCAACGAGATGGTTACCCAGGCCGACCCCATCTGTCAAAAACTCATTATCGACCGCATCCGCGAAAATTACCCCGACCACGGGTTCCTTGCCGAAGAAGGCCCGGCGGGAAAGCTGTTTCGCATTCAGCCCCGTTCCGATGAACCGATCTGGTGGGTGATCGACCCCATCGACGGAACAAACAATTTCGCCAACGGTTTGCTGTGTTTTTGCGTCAGTATCGCCGCCATGTTCGACGGCAAACCAATTCTCGGGGTTATTTTTGATCCGACGACGGACTCCATGTTCACTGGCGCGCTGGATATGGACGCCCAATTGAACGGCTCAACAATCACGGTCAATCAGGACGATATCGGTGAATTTGTCAGTTTCGGCATAGACAACCACGCAAGTCCTCAAACCGATACCGGTATCCGGAAAATAATGACGCAAACGCGTTTTCGCGCACTGGGAACAACAGCCCTGCACATGGCCTATGTCGCTAAAGGGGCCATGGTGGGCATGGCGACTAACGCTGCCAAACTCTGGGACATCGCCGCGGGTGCCATAATCATCGAACGTGCCGGCGGGCTTGTAACCGATTTGGAAGGTAAAAACCACTTTCCGGTCAAACCGGAACTTTATAATGCTCAATTATGTATAACCATTGGCACAAATAGAAAAACTCATCGCCAAACACTCGAATATTTTGCTCAAAAATAATTTTATTTTTTTCAAAATTTCTGTTGACAAATTGTTTGTGTGTACTATAATACTAACACAATGATACAATTTAAACTGGATAAAAATAGTTTTGTACCGTTTTACCGTCAGATTGTGGACATGGTACTTTCGGGGATCTCCGCCGGGACGCTATTGCCGGGCGAGCGATTGCCGACCATCCGCGATATGGCTGTCAAGCTGGAAATTAACCCGAATACGGTGGTCAAGGCCTACTCGCAATTGCAACTTCTGAGCGTTCTCGACATGCAGCAAGGTACGGGTGTTTTTGTTCGCCCTAATGTCGTCGGCTCTGTCGCCGCAGAAGAAAAGCAAAAAGCGGCCGAAATTTTATGCCGGGATTTTGTCGGACGCGCACAATTGCAAAATATCAGTATCGATGATTTAATAAAATACCTTAACGATATGCAAAAACATGCATAAGCCGGTTATATCGGCGGAAAGGAGGACATCATGTATGATGTAATGTCGCAGCTTAACAAGGAACACGCTGCACGGCAGGTTCAGCGGATGAAGGTCAAAATGCCGGTAACGCTGGTGACCATCCTCATCATCGCGGTCTCGATCGGTTTGGGAGTTTACTGCATCGAGCGTCTTCACTATCCAGTAACTCGCGGAGTCATAGCGGCAGTCGCGGGAGTGATTATCGCGGTCTTATGGTCGCTGTCGGCCAATCTGCTGACCGAATGGGACAGAGCCGTCGTCCTTCGAATGGGGCATTTCCATTCCATCAAAGGCCCCGGCTTTTTTATGATTCTGCCGATTATCGACAGCGTTGTCCGCATTGTTGATATGCGCGTCCGCACAACAACCTTTTTCACCGAAGAAACGCTCACCTGCGATACCGTGCCGGTTGATATTGACGCGGTGGCCTTCTGGCATGTCTGGGATGCGCAAAAAGCCCTGCTGGAAGTGGAGAGCTATTATCAGGCCATTACACTGGCCGTTCAGCCGGCCCTTCGGGATATTGTCGGGGTTCATTCCCTTGCCGAAATTCTTGCTGAAAGAGAAAAAATGGGGCACACTCTTCAGAAAGTCCTCGAAGGAAAAACCGAGGGGTGGGGTATCAGCGTAACATCCGTCGAAATCCGCGACATCAAGATACCCGAAAACCTCAAAGATGCCCTTTCCAAACAGGCACAGGCCGAACGGGAACGCCAGGCAAGAACCATTCTCGGAAACGCCGAAATGGAAATCGCCCAGAAATTCGCCGAGGCCGCCAAAGGGTATCTGGATAACCCGGTCGCCCTGCAGCTTCGCGCCATGAACATCGTTTATGAAGGAATTCGGGCGGGCGGTTCGCTGATGCTGGTCCCCGGCACCGTGCTGGATACGATGAATCTCGGTGGAATCGCCGCTCTCGGACAAGTCAAGCAGATGGTGGCGGATCAATCACAGCCGGCGGCAAAATCCGTATAAGACGCCGTAAAAGGAAAATATCAAAATGGAAACCAAGCTCCCTTTTGAAGTCCCCCCCTTCCTTGTAAGCAGGCGAAGTTCGAACTTTAAAAATATGGAACTCCATTTTCCCGATCGCGATGTTGCCGTCTTTGAACCGACAAAGGCGGTACGGTTGTTCTATGTCGTTTTTTTCTTCGCCGGTATTATCGATTGTGCGATTGCGGCGGGAATCGCCCGGTTTTTGAATTCAAGCGCAAATCTGCACGGCAGAGGAGTTGAAAAATATCTGCCTGTCATTGTGCCGATGGCTATGATTATTGGCGGTGTCGTTCTCGTTTTTATTGCTGTTGCCGGACTCAAAGGCAAATTGGGAACGAGGAAAATAATTTTTGACCGCCGACAAAAAATTGTGATAAAGGAGGCACGGAAAGTCGAACCGCTTTTTGAAGGCGGCCTGCGGCTGAAGGATGTCGCCGCACTTCAGGTATGCACTGGAAAGATTGGCGGCAGTAAAGGCAGCTATACAACTTTTGAACTCAACCTCGTCTTGAACAAGCCGGCGGGCGAACGGATTTCCCTCGTAAATCATTCAAAAGGAATAAGTTTGCTGGAAGACGCAAGGCAGCTTGCCGAATTTCTAAAGCTCCCCCTGCTTGATTGCAGATAAAAAATTATTTGTGAAAAATCTGAAATAAAGATAGAATTAAGGCGTCTTAAACAGGAAAGAAACCCCTTTTTGACAGGAGAATACAATGAAACTGATTGCCAAGTTTACAAAAATCCTTTCGTTATCCCTAATCATTGTCATTTGTACGGCCGGTAATGTCAATGCGGCTGACGACGTCCTGCTGAATATGCTGCCCGACAATTGCCTCTTCTGTATCCGCATCAATGATTTTAACAATTCGCTGGGTAAACTGGATGCCTACATAGGGGGCATCTCGCCAATTCCTGTGAGCACGGCGATGCTGGTCAATATGCAGCTTATCGGGATCACCGGCGACCCGATGCTGAACGGAATTGACATGGGCGGCGATTTTGCTATTTTCGGGATAATGAATCCCGATAAAACCGCGGCAATTCCGGTCATCAGCGGCTTCCTGATTCCCGTAAAAAGCTATGCGGATTTTGTAAAAAACAATCCAAACTGCAAGCCGGGCGATAATGGCAGTACGATTCTTTCCGCCCCCAATTCGCTGATGGGCAGCGTCATCCTGACGGAAGCGGCGGGCGGGCAATACGCTTTGGCTGTTTCGGATGCGCAAAAAGGGACTCTTGGGATCTTGAAATCGGCAATGTCCGCGCCAAAACCGCTGTCGGCCAAACTGAATGTGTCTCAATCGCAAAACGCCGCAACCGCCCCGTCATGGGCTTATGTCAATCTCGGCCTGTTGTATGGTACCTGGCAGCCGGAGGTGCAGAAGATGCTTGAGCAGGCACAACACCAAATATCGGCAACCGACAAAGAAATAGCCGGCATGGTTGCGTTCGCGATGAAAATGTACGCGGAAGCGTTCAAGCAGTTTGCCGGCGATGCGGATTCCGTAACCGTTGCCCTGACACCTGAACCAACCGTGCTCAGTATCGACACAATCTTGCGAGCCAAAGACGGCAGCGAACTGGCCGGGATGCTGGCGGCCGACCCCCAGGCGGCCAAGGGCTTTTCCATGACCGGCTACCTGGACAACACCAGCGCCATCAACGGCCTGATGAAATTGAATCCGACATCGCTGCAGAAGATGTATGACAAGATGTTTGATATTATGGCAGCAGCGTCCGAGGATACGGAATTTGCCGAACAGACAGAAAAAATAAGGACCCTGACGAAAAAAACGATGGCGGCAACGGGCAAGGAAGCCGCTTTTTCATTTTCATATGCAGGCGGTAAACCCCCGGTCAAGCTGCGTGAAGTTGTGGCCGTCAGGGACAGCGCCGCCATGAAGGCCCTGATGAATGACAGCATAGAATGTGCCAATCTCATGTATCAGGCCATGGGACTCCCGGCAACACTGAAATATCAGCCGGGCGTTTCAACCTACAAAGGAACGCCGATTGATACTATTGCGATTTCAATAAAAACCTCTGACGACCCGAACGATCCGGCACAGGCCGCCATTAAACAGATATACGGCGACAACTTGGTATATTATACGGCCCAGACACAAGACAAATTTTTTATGACCATGGGCTCTGGCAGCCAGGAGACATTAAAAGCGATGCTCGATCAGCCGGCCTTGGCGGCAACTCCGACAGGCGATATCAAGGTTGCGATGGACACTCTCCAGAATACCCCTTACACAGATTTTGTCTGCAGCGTTAATGTCATCAATCTGTTCAAGGGAATGGAGGAAATGCTGCAAAGCATGACGCTGCCGGGCGGGGAGAAAATTCCGAATGTCTTTGCCGCTCTCAAAGACATTCAATCTCAAAGCTGCCTGGTTCTGGGCGGCAGTGTTACCGACGGTCAGATCGGCATGCGTCTTTCTCTTCCCAAGCAGCACCTGATGGACATCGTTACCGCTACTCTGAAGATACAGGAACAGGCGGCGGCTCAGAAGAAACAACCGCAGCAATGGCCGCAGACCCCGCGGAACAGCGTAAAGACGCCGCTGCCGCAGGATCCCAATGCTCCGCAGGCACCGTCGACTGCGCCAAAGGCCGCTGGCCCAGAGGACTTGCAAGTATGGAACGCGGCAAGCCCGCATAGACAAAATCAAATGATTCGCAGGACAGGATAGCGCCGTCTTTGGGAAACGGCTCGAAACGGACATCATGCATATTTTACTGACCAACGATGACGGGATTTTTGCCCCGGGGCTGGCGGCACTGTACAAGCGGCTGACCGGACTGGGCGACGTTACGGTGGCCGCTCCGTCGGATATTCAGTCCGGAGCCGGACACAGCATCTCTCTCGATGAAATCTGCTGCGAATACATCGCCATTGCGGGCAAATTCAGCGGCTACAGCATCGGCGGTTCCCCTGCCGACTGCGTTAAACTGGCCATTAACAAGCTGATTGACACCGAAAAGCCGGTCGATCTGGTGGTTTCAGGCCTCAATCACGGAGCCAATGTGGGTATCAATGTGTTCTATTCCGGCACGGTAGCCGGCGCGATTGAAGCGGCATTTTACAACCTGCCGGCCATTGCGGCCAGCGCCGCCTTTGATGAACCGATGGATTTCGAGGCCGCCGCCGATGCCGCTTTCGGCGTCATCCGGCAATTGACCGATCTTTCCAGAGGCCGGGTTGCCAACTTGAATATCCCCCGGTTTTCCACCGGGGTGCCAAAGGGGGTGCTTGTCGTTCCGCAATCGACACACGGATTTGACGAAGGATACGAGGTACGAACCGATGCGTTCGGCCAGCAGATCTATAAACTCACGGGGGGCAACCACCGCGACCCCAAGGATGGCGATGGCGGTTGGACTGACACGACGGCGCTGGCGGCTGGGTATATCACACTGACTTGCCTGCGTCAGGAACTGACCGACCCAAAGGGCAATCAGGCGTTGAGCCAAAAACGGTTTCGATTAAACACATAGCGTTTCGGAGAATCCGATGTGGGATATTTTTGAAACCTGCTGGCTGCTGCTGACCGTCGCGGGGATCGCCCTGGTGGCCGCAGGCATTGTGCGGCAGGCCCGGCCGGGGTGGGGCTATAAACCGCTGCTGATTCCGCTGGCGCTGGGGTTTTTGGCATTCGGGCTGGACATGGCCGTCATGACGGATTACGAGGCCGTTGTCCATATTGTCGCCTCCTGCAAGCGGGCGACGATACAGGCGGACGCGGCAATAATTATGCATTTTGTCAGCCCCCATTACACCGACAGCGTTCATCGGGACAAGCAGGCCCTGTCAGAGGCCGCCGAACACATCCTTAAAAAAGCGTCCGTCAAGAAAATCCGCACGCAATCGCATGCCATCACAACAAAGGGAACTTCGGCAACCAGCGAACTGAATGTCGCGGTGCACTTGAATCCGGACAGTCACTATGCCGCCGCAGGCAGTTTGGTTTTTGCGGGAATCCATCTTGAGTATGAAAAAATCGGCCGGACATGGTACATCTGCCGTATCGAAGTGGCGTCGATCAATTACACGCCGATGAACTGGCGCGATGTGTGGTGATTTTTGATATTGATGCCGGACAAAAACAGGCCGATGGCCTTTCGCAATTTTACCGACTGGCCACCATTGTCTTGTTGCGTTCGACAATGTTTTCAATTTTCTCGAGCAATTCGCTCAGATCAAACGGCTTGATGATATAATCCTCAATGTCGCAGGCACGGGCACGGGCAATATCCTGGGCCTGGCTTCGCGCTGTAAGCATAATGACCGAAATCTGGCGGCCCCATTCCTGCCGCCGAAGCTGTTCGAGCATTTCATGACCGTCCATAATCGGCATAATCACATCCAGCAGCACCAGGTCCGGGGATTCCTGCCGGGCTACCTTAAGCCCTTCCTGCCCATTGTCGGCTGTGAATACCATGTATTCATTCATTTCCAGGCGGTCTTTGAGGGTCTGGACAATGTTCGGTTCGTCGTCAATGACCAATATCTTGGTTTTGCACGTTTTTTTGCAAAGTCCGAAAAAATCAAACATCGTTCTGTCTCCCAATCTTAACAGCACACTTCAGACATCTCTTTCGCCGTTTTTTAACCCTCCGGCAGCGGTTTTGCCGGTCGTGTTTCGGTATTCTCATCGGCCAAAAACACCCCTGAATAAACCTCTTTTTCATTTTGTCAGAGATTTAATAGAGCTTCCTGTTGGCAAAATCCATTTTTGCTTTACACCTTCACTTCTCCATGGATAATGGCCTGTGACATAATGGACCTTATTTAAGGAGAAATAACGATGAGAGTGTACACAGTTGCATTGGTTTGCGTCGTTTTATTGTCATTGCCAGCGTTTTCAAAAACCACTATTCAGGACACCGAGGGCGTCAATCGGCTGACGATTTTCGCCGGGCAGGAAAAAGATACTATCGCTCCTGAAATCTACGGGCATTTTTCCGAACATTTGGGCCGGTGTATTTATGACGGGATTTGGGTCGGGCCGCAGTCCGATATTCCGAATGTCCGGGGGATTCGCAAGGATGTGCTGGAAGCCCTGCAACAGCTGAATATCCCTGTTCTTCGCTGGCCGGGCGGGTGTTTTGCGGATGAATACCACTGGAAAGACGGCATCGGCCCGCGCGAAAAACGCCCTCGCATTGTCAACACCCATTGGGGCATGGTCGTCGAGGATAACTCCTTCGGCACGCATGAGTTCATGAACCTGTGCGAACTGCTCGGCTGCGAGGCCTATATCGCCGGCAATGTCGGTTCCAGTACGCCGGAAGAGCTGATGGATTGGGTGGAATATCTGACCTTTGACGGCGACAGCGAAATGGCCAATCTTCGTAAGCAGAATGGCCGCGAAAAACCATGGAAAATCAAGTACATCGGCGTCGGAAACGAAAACTGGGGCTGCGGCGGCAATATGACCCCCGAATACTACTCTGACGTATTCAAACGTTACCAGACGTTCGTCAAAAACTATCCCGGCAGCCGCGTCATCAGGGTCGCCTGCGGCCCCAACGGCAATGACACTCGCTGGATGGATGTGATGATGCAGCGAGCACACCCGGAAGGAATCGGCGTCCATTACTATGTGATGGCCGGTTCATGGGGCAATAAAGGCAGCGCCACCCAGTTCGACGAAGACGAATGGTTCTCGCTGATGGATAAAACCGTTCAGATACAGAACGTGCTGCGTGACCAGATTGCCGTAATGGATAAGCATGACAACAGAAAACGCACGCAATTGTATGTCGATGAATGGGGAACGTGGTGGAATCAGGAACCCGGCTCAAAACCCGGCTTCCTCTATCAACAGAACACATTGCGGGATGCAGTATCGGCGGGGATTTATCTCAATGAATTCAATAATCACTGCGACCGCGTCAAGATGGCCAATATCGCCCAGACGGTCAACGTCCTGCAGGCGATGATCCTGACGGACGGCGCCAAAATGCTCCTGACGCCCACATACTACGTGTAC
>JAKEGM010000089.1 GCA_022615575.1 Planctomycetales bacterium | reverse complement strand
TGACGTGGCGGATTGTCAGCTATGATGTGCAGGCGTATGAGGCGATGTGGGAGCTGTCGCGGGAATTGGGTTTGTCGCCTGGATGCGCGGCGGACGAGAGCGTGGACGATATTGTCAATGCGGATGTACTGCGGCAGGCGTCGGTGTTCGGCGTGCTTTGGCTGGTGTTTTGGTCGCTGTACACGGGGGCGGACGGACAGGACGTGCTGCTGGAAAAGAGCGAACATTACCAGCGGCGCTATGAACGGGCGGTTAAGGGATTGAGCGTGCAAGTGGACAGGGATGGAGACGGAGAGGCGGACGAGACGATGCGGCCGGGAGCGGTGAGAATCAAGAGAATGTAAAAGTTAAAAGGCAAAATGGGAGAGGAAATGCTAAATTCCAAACACTAAACAAATTCAAAGCGCCAAAATCCAAAATTTCAAACAAAACAATCCAATCCGTGTTTTGAATCGTTGAATTTTGGTAATTTGATATTGTTTGGGATTTCGAATTTGGAATTTTGTTTTCATCGCTGGCGGAGAAAGCCGAGGAACATGTGGGGGAGTCGATGGTTGAGGGTGGATTGCGGGTCGTCGGGAGACCAGCCGCCTTCGGTGGTGTCGTAGGCGTAGAGCGTCTGATCGCCGAGCATGGGGTCCTCGAGGGTGAGGATATAGGTGGACTGGCGGCCGAAATAGTTGAGCCGCTTGTTGCGGTAGAGCAGGGCGGTCTGGTCGTCGGTGATGCCGGCTTCGGCCAGCGTATCGGGATAGGCGGCGTGTTCGGCCTGCCAGGCGGCCAGCGTGTCGATAACCTTCCGGGCTTTGACGCAGGCGTCGGCCAGATGGATGGCGCGCTGTTTAGTCAGACCGAACTGGGCCAGGTGGAACGCGCCCCAGCTTAGAAGCAGCGTCAGAAAAACAGCCAGCCACAGCCAGCTGCTGATGCGGATTTTTTTGACATCGCTGCGGCAGGCGGAAACAGCGGCAGCAGCCCAGGCAAAGAGGAAAAACCAGGCGGGGATGGTTTCGATGGCCCGGCACAGCAGGGGGTGCTCATTGGCGAAGGCCGGGTCCAGGGCGCACACAAGGGCAAAGCCGACCAGTCCGGCAAAGGAAAAGACAATCGCCAGCGAACGGGGCACGACCAGCAGGCCGCAGTAAAACGACAGGATGCACGCGGCGAACCAGCCGACCGAATAGATTTTAAGAGCGGTGTAGTAAGTGGTGTAGTCCGTGGCGGCGCGGTACAGCACGGCGGCGACGGCCGCAGCGCCGGCGAAAATCAGGCATACCGGCAGACCTTTGATGAAGCACTTTACATTTTCTCCCATAGGTCATGCCTCCGTATATTATCAGGGGCATTGTAGCGGGCCGGCGGGGGATGTCAAGGGAAATTGTATATTGCAGATTGTAAATTGTATTGCAGGACAGAGGACAGAAGGCAAAAGACAGAAGGGGGGGGTATGGAACGGAACGGTCGGTGGCGGCTGGAGCGGCGGGTGAGTGTGTCGGTATTGGTGCAATTGGTAACCTTAGCGGGGCTGATTGTGGGAAGCTGGGTAAACCTGCAAAGACAGTTAGACATCGTCAGCCACGATGTCAAGCAGCTGTTGACGGCACAGGAAAAATTTTGCGACAAACTGGAAACCGTGCAGGAAAAAACCATCGCCCACGAATACCGGCTGCAAACGATAGAGCAAAAAAAATAAAATCACGGATTTTATGGAATCACACGGAATCTTTTGGGTTTTTCAGAAAGGAGCGGGGTATGAGACAGTTATCAGTCATCAGTCAACAGTGCACAGCAGGCAGAAGGCAGAGGGCAGAAGGCAATTTATCAGTTATCAGTCAACAGTTATCAGGGGTCGTGTTATTGAGCTTGTTATGGCTTTGCGGCTGCGACAGTTTTCGGTATGCGGCGACGGAGGCGCAGAAGGAAAACGCCTGGCTGCACGCGCGGGTGTGCGCGACGGCGAAGGATTTAGCCGAGGACGAAAACGCATCGGAGCAGTTGTGCGGGCTGACGGCGCTGGCACAAAGGCAGAGCGAGGCGTTTGTGATGGATTATGGGCTGCCTAAAGACCCCCTCCCCCCGTCGGGGTACTGGCCCTTGGCAGGGGGAGAGCTTTTAAAGCGCGGGCTGGAAACCCGCGTTCCGTTAGACGAGGAAGAGCTTGAAGATATCTTGTCGCAGGCCAAAGCGGATGCGATGCGAAAACCGGATGTGTGGACGGCGGCGGATGGGGTAATGGAGTTTGCTGTTGCGCTGGCGGGTCTTGTCGGCGGGGTGTACGGCGTACGGTTTGCGGGATTTTTGAGGCAGGCGCGGGAGAAATCAACGGCGCTGAAAGAGATTATCGCGGGCAATGAGTTGTTCAAGCAGTTGTACCCCGAACAGGCCGACCGGTTCAAAGACGCCCAGCAGAAACAATCCCCGGAAACCAAACAAATCGTAACCCAACTCAAAGCAGGGTCACAATAAACCAGTACTGTGCAGAAAGAATCTTGAACATATGAGATCTTTTTGGTAGTGCTGGTACGCCTTATTGGAATGAATGGATGATTGTTGTTCAGAACACGTATCGGACAGGGATGTTGTTTTAGGAGATGAAGTATGAAGCAAGTCGTAGGCCTATTGCTGTTACGTGTTTTATTTGCGGGATGCGCGAGTTCATTTCTGAATCCCCTTGCTGTTTCGATAGATCCGGCCACGGCCAATGATGCGGCGGCACTGAGCGAGTTTCATTCGGCAGGCATTACCCTTGTCGAGCTTTCCGGCGTCCACGGAATCTTACATGATGACGGCAAGTTTGCGGACATGAAAAGAACGCTTGACACCTGTGGTTTCAGCGTAAACTCGATCCACTATCCCTATGGGCCCGACTTTGATATTTCCAACCTCGTCCCAGAGACAAGGACCGGAGCGATACAAGAGATTGAATTCTATCTTGGGCGGCTTGGCGCACTGGGCGGTCGATGTCTGGTTGTTCATCCGAGTTTTGAGCCGGTGGGTGATGATGAGAGACAGGCGCGGCTCAAGGTCTGCCGGAATAGCATTCTGGAGCTTGACGGGCTTATGAAAAAATATCCCGGCATGATGATCGCGCTGGAGGATTTGCCGCGGACATGTTTGGGCAATACCAGTGCCGAACTGAACGCATTGATCAAGGGTACGTCGCCGGATCGCATCGGAATCTGTCTCGACACGAACCACATGCTTCAGGAGGACCTGATTACGTTCACAAAAAATACGGTCTCGAGAATCATGACGGTGCATATTGCGGACTATGACGGCGAAGATGAACGGCACTGGTTCCCCGGTCAGGGCATCAATGACTGGCACACGTGGGCGCAGCTTATGCGCGGTTCCGGATACGAAGGCCCGATGCTGTATGAGGTGACATGGCCCATCGCCCGGGGCAACACGTTAACCCCGCGCCAGATTGCGGCACTTGTCAAGTTGAACTATGAGGACTACTTCGCGAAGTAATCTGAGCTGATCCTGTCCGCGGCATCATGCTTACAGGTCACGAGGTGTTCGGCAGGGTGATACCGCACCTGCTATTCAGATGCAAGAATGAAAAAAGTGTCACAAAAAGAAAAAACTCAATCCACAACATTCAGATAGACATGGCCGTTTGAATCAAGACCGCCTTCGCTGCGCACCGAAGCCCTGATCGTATATGTGCCGCTTTTATGTGCTTGCAGCGGCAGGCTATATTCGTTGTTCAGATGCCGGGCGCCGGCCTCGCCGCGATGCTCATCTTTTGCAACGGGCTTGCCATCGTGTAAAAGCTCGGCGTACTCAATTCCCAAACGGTGGGCCCCGCCGGTATAACTAAACCCCCCAGCATCAGTGCCGGGACAGTCAAAGACAAGAGCGAACGCACCACCAACCACGACATAGGTAAGAACTGCCTGATAGAATCGTTCCGCTGTGTTGTCACCGGGGTGAACATGATCAATATATGATATGTAGAAACTCAGCAACCAGAGAAAAGGCGAACGAGATAATTATCAAAACATTGCGGTTTTACAGGCGGTTTTTGGATTCATTGTATTAGCCCTTTGTGATTTCTTTATTTGGGAGAAATATAGCGATTCTTTACTGTAAACGCAAGAAGAAAGGAGGTATTACAAGAAAACCCCTTATTTGGGGTTCAAAATGGGAAAAAATTTCTTTTTTTTCTTTTCAAGGGGTTTTACGGGTCTATAATAGGGTTTCAGCCACGGCAAAGAAATTTTAAGCGAAATTGAGATTAAGACAAAGGGAGATGCTATTATGAAGCACGCTATGTTGATTATTGCCATTCTTGTGCTTTTTGTTCTGAGCAGTTCGTCTGTACTGGCCAAAAACGACGTCGGCGGCAAGGGCGGGCAGGCCGCCGCTGCGGTTGACAAGGGCAAGGAAAAAGCCGCCAGGGAAACCGCCTCTGCCGAAGAAAAAGTAAAGGCCGAAAAACCGGCGCCGAAGGCCGAAAAGGCAAAGGAAGCGGCGGACGAACAAACCCGAGCGGCCCGGCAAAAAGCAGAGAAGACCAAGGAAACCGCTGAAAAGGAAGCCGGCGCGGTAAAGGAAAAAGCGGCCAAAGAAAAGCAGGCCGCTGAAGAAAAGGCCGAAGCCGCAAAGAAGAAAGCCAAGGAAGGAACGGCGGCGGCTGAGGAAAAGGCCAAGGCGGAAAAAGTAAAGGCCGAGAAAAAGGCCGGCGCCAAAAAGGACGAAGCGGATGCCGAAGGCGGCAAAGGCAAATCCGGCAAGATGAAGGGCAAAGGCAAGGGCAAGGCCCAGCAGTCGGCAGCGCTGAACAAGCAGGTTGAGCATGAGGCGCAGAAGCACGCCACGCGGCAGGCCCGTCTGCAGGAGATGCTGAAGGTTGCCCAGGAGAAAGGCGATACAAAGGCGGTCGAGCGCGTTCAGAAACTGATCGAGAAGGAAACCGGCCGGTACGAAAAGAAGTCCGGCAAGATGGCTGAGCGCGGAACCCCGGGCGGTTCCGGCGAGGGCGAAGAAGCGGCTGAAGAAACCCCCGAGAGCAGCGACAGCGGCGAATAACGGAATATTCATTTTTTCAGGAACGGAGGTTTGATTATGCTTTACAGGGTATGGGCAATAGCGATTGTGCTGCTGGCGGCGGTTGCGCTGAGCGGCTGCAAGAAAGAAGCAACCCCCCCGGCGGCGCCGACAGAGGCGAAGGTTACCGCGGAAAATCTGGACGCGGAACTGGACAAGCTGGAACAGCAGGTCGATGCGGATATCGCAGCGGAACAATGACGCCGCTTGAACGGGAATTGACAGGAACACATTCAGGAGACCTATTATGTTGCGTATTTTACTGGCAGTAGTTGTTGTGTGTGCGTTTGGTCTGGGCGGCTGCAGAAAGAAAGAGCCGACCATCGGCGAGCAGATAGATCAAGTCAAGCAGGAAGCCGAGCAGGCGGCCGAAGAAGCACCGCCCGCGGTTGAAAAAGCCGTTGAAGACGCCCAAAAGACGGCCGAAGAAGCGACCAAGTAACGACGCGGGCGTTTTGCAAAGCGGTATTGCACCCTTGCAGGGTGAAGAGTTTCTGCCTGGCGCGCGTTCATAGCAGCGTAAGTGAGCCGCTGTGCGGAAACGGGGACGTTGAATTGCAGTCCATTAAAACGGCGATGTTGCTGAAGTTGGGCAATACCGCCGCTTTTTTTAGCAATGAACAGGCGGGCTGTCTCCACCAAAATTTAAGCCCGTAATTCTTGAAATTTTCACAAAAAACGCTCATTTTCCACATTACCACCGTATTTTTTTGCAAAGTTTCGTTACCGGCGCAACGCCGACCTTGCAGACCACCGAGCCCTATCAGCAGCCGCAAAAACAGTAAGGCAGGCCTTTTTCTCTTTGCTGGCGCACACGGTTTGCGCCGATGAATTCCTGTCTGTCAGTCCTGTTTGGGCCAGAGGCGAAGCAGGACAGTTTCATGGCTTTTGACCTCCCGCGTCAGCGTGCCGGTAAAGACGCCGAGGGTTTCATGCCGCCAGAGGTCGCGGGCATACCAGGCCCCTTCGATTCCGATGGCCTTCCAGTCGGCGGTGATTGCAGCGGGGGCGCCGGAGCGGTTAAGCAGGCCGACCGCCCATTGCCCGCCGGAAAGCGGCTTGCCCCAGACCTCCAGATCGCCCGTTTTGGCAATGCGGCGGGCCTGTTTGCCCAGCGGGTCCTGGTTGACGGCGATGGCCTCGGTGTTGGTCAGAATCGAACGCGTTGCTTCATCCATCGTCCGCACATCGCAGCTGGCATACAGCGGCGCCGCCAGCAGACACCATAAGCTCATCTGGCTGCGGTATTCATCCTCGGTGCAGCCGTTGGCGCCGTCGTGCGAGGAGGATTTGCCCTTGCCCCGCAGGCCGACGACGAGCATATCCGGGTCGTTCCAGCGGCCCGGCGCGGCATATTGTTCCAGCCCGACCTGCTTGTCAAGGACGGTGAGGATGCCGGCATGGCCGCTGTCGTAGAGGCCTCGGTGCAGCCATGAGTCGCGGATGTCCCAGGTGGTTCGCCAGAGGTGTCCGCCGCTGTCGGCGGCCCACAGCCACGGCTGGCGCGGTCCCCATTCGCAAACGCCGAACACGATCGACCGACCGGTCCGGTTCAGGGCGTCGGCCATGGTGCGGTAGCGTTCGACGGCGGCGGCCCGGTCTTTGGGTGCGCCGCAGTAATCGTACTTGAGATAGTCCATTCCCCACTCGGCGTAAGTTCCGGCGTCGTTGTCTTCATAGCCCAGACTGCCCGGTTCGCCGCCGCAGGTGTGTTCGGCCGCATCCGAGTAGATGCCCAGCTTCAGGCCTTTGCTGTGAACGTAGTCCGACAGGGCTTTCATTCCGCCGGGGAACTTGTCCGGGTGCGGGCTGATGATGCCGTCGGCGCCGCGTTTGCCGTGCCAGTGGTCGTCGATAAAGATGTATTGGTAGCCGGCATCGCGCATGCCGCTTTCGACCATGGCGTCGGCGACCTGACGAATAAGGGTTTCGCTGATGTCCGGGCCGAACTGGTTCCAGCTCATCCAGCCCATCGGCGGGGTCAGGGCCAGGCGTTCGCCGATGACAAGGGTCAGTTCGGCGGTATCGCGGCCTCCGGCGTTGGCGGCGCCGACGGTGACGGTGTAAGCGCCGGCGGCATCAACCTGGCCGGTGATGATGCCGGTGTGCCTGTCCAGCGTCAGTCCGCCGGGCAGGCCTTTGGCCGTAAAGGTCATCGGCCGCCGGCCGGCGGCGGCGATGGTGTACAGAAACGGTGTGGCGGGCCGCGTGCCGTACACCGATGCCCCGCCGATAACCGGCCGTCCATCACAGACGGGCGGCTGATAAATGTTTTTGTGTACCGTATCGCAGGCGCTGGGCGTCAGGATGGCGGCCAGCAGACAAAGTGTTATTCGCAGCATAGCAATTGGTCCTTTCAAAACGAGCAGCCGATTTTTGGGGTCTTTCGCTGTTTTAGACCGGACAAGCCGGTTGTGCAAGGAGATTTTTTGCTTTATTTGTCAATCCCGTCCGCCCCGCGCACCCGGCGGCTTTCGACAGAGCGTTCGCGGTGTTTACGGTTTCTTTTTGTAATGGGGGTTTGGAGTGGGCATTTCAGCGCCGGTTTCCTTTTGCCAGCGGTGCAGCATATCCAGCAGTTCTTTGTTTTTTTTGGGGTTTGCTTTGGCCAGGTTGTTTTTCTCGCCGAGGTCATCTTTGAGATTGTACAGTTCGACGGTGTTGTCTTCGTAGAATTCGATAAGCTTCCAATCGCCGGCACGGACCGCGGCGCCGGGCGTCCACCCGCTGCCGTGGTAATGGGGATAATGCCAGAAAATGGCCTCGCGGACCAGCGAATTTTTGCCTTTGAGCAGCGGCGCCAAACTGACGCCGTCCAAATGCTGGCCGGGCCCGGCGTTCAGTCCGGCCAGGTCCAGTATGGTCGGGTAATAATCGATGCTTGTGATGGGGACATCGCAGGTAATGCCGGTTTTGCCGTTGGGAACGCGCAGAATCGCCGGGACGCGGATACCGCCTTCGTAGCACCAGCCCTTGCCGGCCCGCAGCGGGGCATTGGAGGTTGGGCTGCCCGGGCCGTACAGCGTGGACAGGCCGCCGTTGTCGGAGGTGAACACAATGATGGTGTTATCGGTTAACTTCAGTTCATCCAGGGCCGTCAGAAGCCGCCCTACATTTTCGTCCATGGCCTGCACCATTGAGGCGTAGTCGGCATTGTCCTGATGCAGCTTGGTGACGGCGTCGTGTTCCTTGACGGAAGCCGGGCCGGTGCAGTTCAGTTCCCGGGCACGGGCTTTGTTTTCATCGATCAGCCGTTTGCAGGGGATAATCGGCGCATGGACGGCATAGAATGACAGGTACACCAGAAAAGGGCTGTCCTTGTTTTCTTTGATGAAGCGGATGGATTCATCGGTCAGGCGGTCGGTCAGGTATTCGCCTTGCGGCCCGTCTTCCAGCCGCGGGTTGCCGTAAGGTACATAATACTTGCCGGGACCGTAAGGACTGCCAGTTGCCCAGCCGCCTTTGTTGATGTCGAAGCCCTGCTGCTCGGGCCAGAATTCCTTTGTTTCGCCCAGATGCCACTTGCCGGCGAAGAGCGTTTTGTATCCGGCGTCGCGGAGCGTTTCAGCCAGAGTAACTTCTTCCAGCGGCAGATTGTGAAGGTCGGCGGAGCCGAGAAGTTGGCGGTTTTGCGGGTTATCTCCGGGAATCCAGTCCGTGATGTTCAGCCGCGTGGGGTATTTGCCGGTCATGAGGGATGCGCGGCTCGGAGAACAGACCGGGCAGGATGCGTACGCATCGGTAAAACACACGCCGGAAGCGGCCAAGCGGTCCAGGTTGGGCGTTTTGTAGAATGAGCTGCCCTGATAGCCGAGGTCCGCCCAGCCGAGGTCATCGACCAGGAAGAAAACGACATTCGGCCGCCGGACGGCGGCGCATTTACAGGGGGCGCAGACGCATCCCGTCAGTCCGAATGCGGCCGCGGCGGCGCCGATGGTTTTGAGGAACTGCCTGCGATTGATTGCTTCGGATTGTGCCGCAGTCATTTTTGTATTCCTGTTTTAACGGAGCCCGTTGCACAATGATTTTCGAATCCAACCATTGGATTCGATGGCTGTCAGGGACAGACGGCTCAATTCTCTGTTTCCCAAACACCTTTTCTTAACTT
>JAKEGM010000088.1 GCA_022615575.1 Planctomycetales bacterium | reverse complement strand
TGGCCGACAGATGGGCGATGCCGTAATTGAATCCCAGTTGGGAGCCGGCGTTGGGGTAGATAAACAATATTTTCATCGCTGGTTAAGTTGGCTGCGCGCTTCTTGCATGCAGCATGCGCGTGATGATATCTTCGATGTCGATGGCGGTGGGATCCGTCAGCGTATCGACGTGCACGATCCGGCAGCTGTTCGGCCCGAAAGCGCTCCAGCGCCGGATAAAGCGCATGTTGTTGGAACCTGCAAATATCGTTAAAGACGGCGTCTGCAACGCTGCTGCGATATGCTGGCAGGCGGAGTCATAACCGATGTATTCATCGCTTTGTGCGATGATTGCTGCAATTTCACCAATTCTGGTTTGGATGCCGACGATACCGTTGCGGATATCCGTTTCAAAATCGGCGCCAAATACCGTGTCCCTTACCGGGTAGCCTTTCGTCCGAACGGCTTGCAGCAGGGCATTGGAGTAATGCAGTTCACTGTCGCCAACGCCCTTGTCCAGCAAGATAACGGTGTGGGGTTCCTGCAGCAATGAAACCAGCAGCGCGGCTTCAAATGACTGGCCCACTTTTTTGCGCGGATTCCCGCCGACACCGAAATTGATGACGATAACCCTTTTGGCCCCGCTTTGTTTTAATTGTTGATAAAGCCTGGCCGCCTTTTGCAGATTCGATGGCAGCAGCCATACGCTGGGGTAACAAAAATCGAACTCCCCGGTAAGTTGATTCAACCAGGCGTTGGTCAATTCGGCCATCGACATTTTACTCTCAAATGAAACCTCCGAGCGGCTGTCGAAAAAGAAGTAGTGGTCCGGATGGATGATGGGGAGGACTCCCAGCTGCGAGAGACGCGAATCCGGATCGATGAGGATCGTATTTTGCAGAGGGCAATTGGCCAGTTCCTGTTGAACCGTTTGCAGGACGACCTGCCAGCCGGCCAGCCGTTCGATCAAGCCCCCATTTTGATGGTAGTCGACATGGCGAAACTTGATCGTGGAATTGCCGCCGTAGATTTCCTTTGATTTACTTCCGCCGATCAGGACAATGTCTGCTCGGGGAAACAGGCGCGCCAATCTTTGGATCACCACGCTGGTAATGGCAACGTCGGCACCGATGGTTACTCTTGACAGCAACAAGATTTTTTTGACATCCCGTTGCCGGGTGAGCGTCTGGTTGCTGGTGCGAATGGATTGGATTCGTTCCAGCAGATCCCTGCGGCAGTGAATGCCGAACGTGGTTAAGCGCAGATCCAGGTCTTCTCCCGCTGGAAGCTCGCGGCAAAAGGTGATTACCTGAGTCATGACTTTATTATAGGTCTCCGTCTGCAGGTCTTCGAAATCATCGCACAAACTTTCGATGATGATGCGAAAGAGGGCCTGGGCGGCAATGCCGGTGAGACCCGGATCCGCGGGGGAGGTCGTCATCTCACAAAGCAAATCAATATAATCGCTTTCATAGTGGCAGTCTTTTAAATAGGCATCCATGAAAGCGTAGGCAATTTGCCGCGACAGTCGTCTGAATTCCTGGGGAGCGATGTTTTGCGCCTTCAGTTCGGACCATTTCTCTCTGTAAAAAGATGTTTTCATCGGCAGGCATGCTCCTGCAGCAGTCGTTCACTCGCGCTTAGCACTGCCTCCGGCGAAATCTCCGTCATGCAGTCGTGGTCGCGCGAACATTCTTTGAGATGACAGGGGGAGCAATCCAGATCGTGACGGAGAACAATGGTTTTTTCGAGATTCGCATGGGTATAGCGAGGATCCGTCGGTCCCATGATGACCGCCACCGGTACACCAAACGCCACCGCAAAATGGCGCGGGCCGGTATCGTTGGTGATTAAGAGCTGGCATCTCTTTACCAGCGGCTTCAGCAGGGCCAGGTCGACTTGATCAGGGCCGGTATTGATGATTCCGGTCTGACTGAGCTGCACAATCCTGTTTCCGATAGACTCCTCGCCGGGGCCCGTGAACAGCAGCAGTTTGCAGTTCAAACGCTCCGATAATAGATCTGCCAGTTTTGCAAAAAATTGCGGCGGCCAGCATTTGGAAGAACCGAATTTTGCCCCGGGGTTCAATCCAATGACCCTATCGCCGCCGGAGATGCCATAGCGCTCGAGCAGGCGATCACCTTTTTGCTGCAAGGAATCAGAAATGTACAGACGAGGTGCTCGCTCCGGCGGGATGTCGAGGCCTAACCAGCGGCAGATTTCCAGGTAGTATTCCGCCATCGGCACGGGCGTGATGCGGCGGTTCTGCCGACAGGGCCGCGGGCCGCCGCTCAGCAAAAGCGTCCGGCCGTTCCGGCGGTAACCATAAATTCTTCTGACGCCAGCGAGTCTGGCAATCAGGGCCGTACGAAATGAATTCGGCAAGACGATGGCGAGGTCTGGATTTAACCGGCGAATCCGATGAACCAAATTAGAAAAGCCGGTCCCGGTTTTGTCATTTATTTCGATGAGGTCATCAAACCACGGCGCATCTTCGACGACACCTTGCGCGTATCGGCGAATCAGTCCAATCCGTCGGGCTTGCGGAAAGTTTTGCTTCAGACATTCGAAGGTTGGCGTTGCCATGACCACATCGCCAACCCAGTTCGGGCAAAAGACCAATATGGTTCGGGGGCGTGCTGGCTCACTATCAGGTGTCACAATGGGTTAATTACCTGTTGGAATATTTCAGCGGCAAAGGCACCAAGCCACCAAGACTAAAATATAACTTTAATGTTTAGAATTCATGCGCTTTGATTGGGACTTCGTGTCCTGGTGGCGGAACGGTTGCCGCCTGTGTTTGGGGCGGAATATAAAAGAAGACGGGAGCAGTGTCAATCCCTATCCTCAGGAACTGACCAATTCCGGCAAACTCAACTCAAATGCCGCCGGAATTCGTGCGCGGGCGGGTTACGTCATTGCCCGAATCAGTGGTTAGGCGCTGGTGCCTGGCCCAGGGCTTCAAAAACTTTTTCGGCCACCTGTTCAGCGGTGATCCTGGCCATACATAGCTTGTTGAGATCAGGGCAGCGTTTTTGATAACAAGGGCTACAACCCAACTCGGATTTTACGACAAGGTGTTCACAGCCGAACGGTGCCGTGCGCCGCGGTGAAGTTGGACCAAATAAGGTAACAAAAGGGGTCCGCACAGCCGCCGCTAAATGAGCAGGGCCGGAGTCGGGACCGGTACCGACGGCAGCGGCCTTGAGCACGGCGGCCAGCTGCCGCAGGGTCGTACGGCCGACGAGGTTGATCAGGCCGGACCGGTTGACACTTGCGCTCAATGCTTTTGCCATGGCCGCTTGCGTATGATCGCCCACAAGGACGACGCTCAACTCTCGGGTTGACAGAATGTGTTCGACCAAATGCCGATAGCCATCAAAAAGCCACTCTTTTGATGCCCACGATGCCCCCAGTACAACGGCGATAAAGGGGTCTTTCAATGCTGTCACCGCCGGGGGTGCCGTTACGGCTGTGTTCAGAGAGGATAAACCGAATTCCAGGGTGGCAGGAGGCGGCAACCCCAAATATTCCGTAAATTTCAAATAATGCCGAATCTTGGGCAGGTCGTCGCTATAGTAGTCAATATGCTCATTGTTAAATATCCAATTCAACTCCTTGGCATTGCGGCGATGAAAACCGATCCGTCTTTTGGAGCCGGAAAGCAAGGAAAAGAAACCGCTTTTCAGAATCCGCTGCAGATCAAGGGTTAGATCGAAATGATCTTGCGCCAAATCGGCATACAGCTGCCGCAATGCCGAAAAGCGCCAGGCACGCCGAAATACGATGACGCGGTCGATCTGATTGTGCAACCGGATCAGCTCGGCCCACTTCGGCTCAACCAACCAGCTGATGCGGCTTTGCGACAGATGCGCTTTGAGGTGGGAAACCAGGCAAAGTCCCCGGGCAATGTCGCCCAGCGACCCCATCAAAATAATGAGGATGGATGGGGCGGTTTGTAATTTTTGAGCGGCAGATTCGTTCAAACGGTTGCCATGCCTTTATTTGGTTTCATATTTATGATTTAGCCCCTTTTGAAGCATCTCGGTGAGCAATTCCGGCAGGCGGTGTTTTCTGACCGCCCGCTGCCAGCGGGATAGATAGCGGGCTTTCAGTTTTCTGCGATTGCCACGGAAAT
>JAKEGM010000087.1 GCA_022615575.1 Planctomycetales bacterium | reverse complement strand
GGTGCCCTTGGCCTCTTCTTCGCCGATGTTCATCAGGCCCACCTTCGGGTTCTGGATTCCGAACATGGTTTCCGCGTAAACGCAGCTCATCACGGCGTATTGGTACAAATGAATGGGCTTGCAGGCGATATTGGCGCCGACATCGCACATCGTCACCGGGCCGCCCAGGGTCGGCAGCACCACCGCAATACCCGGCCGTATGACGCCCGTTAGATTTCTCATGCGAAGCTGGCTGGCGGCCACGCAGGCCCCGGTATTGCCGGCCGAGAGCACGGCATCCACCTGGCGGTGGGAGGCGGCATGGCCCATGATTGCAATCGAGCTTTTGGGTTTGCGTCGAATCGCTTCGACGGGGGACTCGTCCATGCCGATGACATCGGGCGCATGGAAAATCCGGAAAGTGTCCGGCGCTGCGCCGCGCTGCTGCAGGTGCGATTTGATAATCGCCTCGTCCCCGATCAGGACAAGTTCATCGCTGCGGTCGAGGACATCCCTGGCCTCCATCGCCCCGGCGATAATTTCACCCGGTGCAAAGTCGCCTCCCATAGCGTCAATAGCGATACGCATAGGTTTAGCTTTCGGACTCCTTGGCAAGCTTCAATGTGACCTTTTCGTTCACATAACCGCACTGACTGCATGCGGTGTGGGGAAGCTTGGCAGCGCCGCATTTTGAGCATAACGAATAATTGACCGGCCTCAGACGCTGATGGCTGCGGCGGGTACGAGTTCTGGACTTACTGATTTTTTTTACCGGTAACATACCTGATTTATTCTCCAAAAATCCATAGTTACAAAAGACAAAAGGCCCCTCTTAATTGACGGTTTCCGGGCCGAATAAATACACAAAACACCCCGAATTTGCTTTGCCGTTCCGCGACCGTTTTCGGGGTGCGCTCAAAATGTATATCAAAAGGGCGGTCCGCCGTAAAGCAAAATCTTCCGGGAAAAGGCACTCCTATAGCCGATAAGGTGCGGCAAGTCAAGTCCTTAATTGTGCCGCCGGCGGAAAAATATGGTTTTTACTAACTTTTACAGTTGAAATCGGTCTTGCGGCAGGGTAGAATACTGTATTCTTTTTGGGATAAAACAGAACGGTTTTCTAAGGATTCCCCGGGCAGGGAGTCGGTATTTCGGTGAGGTATTGATACGAATGACCCGTAGTTTAAATCAAAAAGCGTTGAGCGAAGCGATACGCCAGGGACAGGCGAAGATCGCAAAGGGCCTTAAAACAGGGCAGATGCGTTCGGATGGCCCTCATGTGGAGGCCGCCAGAAGGGTGAGAACGGCTGCGAAAACACCGGAATTCTTGGCTCCGGCACATCTGGATTCAATGAGTCCAGATAGTTCAGAACGCGGCGGACGCAAGGGCATTGCCGGCCTTTCATACAAGGCCACGGTAATTGCTGTGGCGGTTGCGGTTCAGGTGGTGATTTTGGTACTCGGAATCTGGATAGGTGCGATTTTTTCACGGGATTCAGACGCCCATGAGCAGGCGGTTGCTGTTAAGGATTCGGCAGTTCCGGCGGTGCGGGATATAGAGGATATATCTAAACTTCCGGCGGTGCCGGAACCGGCCAGGATCCCTGTTGTGGAAGTTCCCAAAAAGGAGCCGGTTCTTATCCATAAACCGACAGAAGAACCGCGGGAAGAGTCGCCCCGGCTGAAGCCTCAAAAGGGGACAAATTCCGTCGTGATACAAGGCATATCGGCAGAGCGGAAAAATGAGTTGAAGCCGATTCAGGAGTACTTCAGCAAGAAGGGAATCGAGACCGAGATTATTGAGAGCATGGGGTATGCCCTGCTGGTGACCAAGACGCTTTTTGTACAGGATCCCAATACGGAAGGAACCGAGGGCAACCGGATGAAAAAACGGATTCAGGAACTCGGGCTTCTGTATCCAACGGAAACCGGCGATACCAATTTTGGGTTGAAACCATTCCAGGATGCGTATGGCTTGAAGAGATAAATTTGTTTTAGATTGTATCAGGAGAAAGTTAAATGTCAATTGATCGTTCATTACGAGTAAAGGGCGCATTAAAGCGGCATCGCAATGTCTTGAACCGCGAGGAACGCATTAAAATGCTGAAGACGGAAGAGCGCTGGACAGAAGGCGAAAAGATTACCGGCCTGCCCAAAGTGGCTCATCGTAAAGCGTAGCAAAGAATCAAGGTATTGACCGAAATTTGCCGTCTTGTGCCCGTCATTCCAGCGGCGCAAGCGGCAATTACTATGCGCCGAGATAAATATCGGCGGGGATTTTGGGAGATGCGAAATGGATTATCTTGCGGATCGAACAAAACTGATTGACGCCAGCGGCATCCGAAAGGTTTTTGCCCTGGCGGCGGAATTGAAAGACCCCGTCAATTTCTCCATTGGCCAGCCGGATTTTGACGTGCCGCCAGCAGTCAAGAAGGCCGCGATTAAGGCGATTGAAAACGGCCACAACCACTATTCCCAAACCGTAGGCACTCAGAACCTCCTGCAGAAAATCAGGGATAAAGTCGCCGCCGATTACGGCTGGGCTGATCCGTCCCTGCTGGTCACCAGCGGCGTCAGCGGCGGCCTGCTGCTGGCGTTCATGGCCGCGGTCAATCCCGGCGATGAGGTCATCGTCCCCGACCCGTACTTTGTGATGTACAAGCACTTGGTGCGGATGCTGGGCGGCACGTGCGTTTTCGCTGACAGCTACCCGGATTTCAAGCTGCCGGTCGAAACGATCGAGGCCCTTGTCACGAAGAAAACCAAGATGCTCATCCTTAACTCGCCGACCAATCCCACGGGGGCGGTTTATACCGAACAGGAAATCAAGGCGATTGCCGACATCGCCCGCAGGCACGACCTGCTGGTCATCAGCGACGAAATTTACGAGGATTTCTGCTACGACGGCTGCTGCGCAAGTATGGGGAACCATTACGACGGCACGCTCGTCCTGAAGGGCTACAGCAAGAGCTACGCGATGACCGGGTGGCGGATGGGCTATGCCGTCGGCACCGAAAAGCTCAAACCGCTCATCGACAAGATGATTCAGATTCAGCAATACACCTTTGTCTGCGCACCCACGCCGTTCCAGATGGCGGCCGTCGAGGCGATGGACCTGGATATCTCGGATTATATCAGCACCTACCGGCGGAAGCGGAACCGTGTCTATGAAGGCATCAAAAACGCCTTTGAAGCCGTCAAACCCGGCGGGGCGTTCTATATGTTCATCAAAACGCCCGACCGCTATTCCGGCGCGACCGAGTTTGTCAAAAAGGCGATTGAGAACAACCTGCTGATTATCCCCGGCAATGTGTTCAGCGAGAAGGATACGCATTTCCGCATCGCCTACACCACAACCGACGACAAACTCGACCGCGGGATCGACATCCTCTGCCGATTAGCCAAGTAACGGGAAAATGCGGGAGAGGAATTGGATGTCGCCAAAAGACCGTAAGTGAACATTGCGAAACAGTGGCCCATGAAAAATAATGTGTCGGTCCTCATTGTCAAGCGTCTGTAGGACCGTTGAAAATGGGTCGGTTCGACGTTATCCATGACCGTTTTAGCGTTACGCTCGGGTTTATCCGGTCTGTTTCCGTAATACACCCTCTCTTACTGTTTTTCATCAGGCTTTAACTATATTTTATCCTTCAATTGCAAAACCTGGTTTTCTGGTTTGCCATTTACCCTTTGTAAAGTCCGGAACTTCGATGGACTTGCCGCCCTGAGCGATGGACATTTCCGACAAAGGCCCGATTGCGCTCATCAGTACCCCGTCATATAAGTTCAGCGGCAGCGGCTTTTTGAAGCGGACAGCGTCAACAAACCGGCTCAGCATTATGCCGTCTGCGCCGCCGTGGCCGCCAAAGGACGATTGGGCCCATTGATGCTGGTGTTTTTCATGATACGGGTCAAACGGCTCCCACTGGTGATACTGCGGGCTTTTGCCGACCAGATAAACGGAATTCCGCTGTTCATTGTATATGCCAGCCGTACCCTGCACGGTCCAGCGGTTGTCGTAGGGACGAGGCGACTGCATGTCAAAATTTATCACGATGCTTTTGCCCTTTTTGGTGCGTACCACCGTTGTAACTATGTCGCCCTGGGCGTATTTTCGTTTGCCGTTCGGATGGTCAGGAAAGCGCCGTTTGAAGTACTCATAGATGCTGAAACAATCTGTGGCGGTGGAAGTAAGCGTGTCGTAATAGTCGCCGCAGTTAATATTCATCCAGCTCAGCACCGGCCCCTGCTGATGGGTTGGATACTGGCATCGATTGTGCTTAATCAGAAAATCGGCGCCCCAGCGGTCATTGCCTGTGTTGGCGTCAAAGTACCAATGATCAATGCAGTCATGCGAATAAGCGCAGTGAGTGTGAGTAATCTCACCCAGCAGCCCCTGGCGAATCATATTCAGCACGGCCAGATTATCAGGCCGGAAGCTCCAGTTCTCCAGCATCATGCAGTCGGTGCCGGTTTGTTCCCAGGTCTCTATCAGTTGCATGCATTCTTCGAGCGTATAGGCAATCGGCACTTCCACGCCTGTGATTTTCCCGGCTTTCATACTGTAAAGAGCCATCGGAGTATGCAGGTCCCAGGGCGAGGCAATAATGACCGCGTCAAGGTCTTCCCGCTCCATGAGTTTTTGATATTCGAGCGGGCCGGAGTAGCTGCCGGGCTTGCTTTGACCGGCTTGGACAACTATATTTTGTGCAGCGGCAAGGGCGTCGGGATTAATATCACAGACCGCAGGTATCTGCACACCCTTCATAGAAAGAAGGTTGCTCATTAGTCCTCTGCCGCGATTGCCCGTTCCGACAAAACCTATCCTGACAGGTTTTAACGCATCCCCGGACACCGGCTGCGGCGTTTGTTCCGAAGCAGCCGCAGTATTTTGGCTCCATACTGACGACAAACCGCTCCCGGCAATTGCCAGCCCTGTCACACCTGCAGCGTTGACTCTCAAAAAATCCCGCCTGTTTAAGTTCTTATTCATTCTTATTTCTCCGTAAAGTGAGGTTAAACGCTTTATATAAAATCATTAAGTGTTTCTTAAATAACAAGTTACAGCGTCATTTTTCTGCAATAATTAACGCAAAATGCCTCAGAAAGTTGCCTGTAATTATACACCATGGTGCACGGAATGTCCCTATAAAATTGAAAATGGTCTTGCAAAAGGATGTGATGCGGTATACGGTTTTGCAAAAGGATGTGATTTTGATATGATAAAGTCAGACGGCGGGTGGTCCGCCGTCGATTCGGCTCAGGCCTCGGTCGCCCTTTGGGTTTCCTCGCCCAGAGCCGGTTAACCGTAACCTGTGTGAAACAGTTCCACCTTAGCCGACGGCTGCGTGACAAGTACATATGTACGCCACATAACCTTTGATTTTTGTATATTGCTATATCCAGAAAGTACTTCAAAATTCAAAGAAAGCAGAAATTCAGGTATTCAATAACCTGCAAATTCAGCAATTATGGCGTACAAGGACAAAATAATCTATAACGGGGATTGACATGAAACAAAAGTGTTTTCTTCTTGCATTAATTCTGGTTGGACCGGTTCTGGCTGGTGTCACTGTCCGTGAGAATAAAGAAACAATAACAACATATCCTTTTGGACCTGCGGATCCGGTGCCTGTTATTACACGGACAAGTTTCTGGAACAGAGCCGAGAAAATATACCCTTACAGTTATTTCGATAGTTTCAGCGCCCGTCCGATTCAGAAAGACTGGACCGTTGTACGGATTGAAAATCCATATATCGAGGTTTCGATCATGCCGGAAATAGGCGGGAAGGTCTGGGGGGTGAAAGAGAAATCGACCGGCAAAGAATTTATCTACACCAATGATTCAGTGAAATTCCGGGAGATTGCGCTTCGGGGACCGTGGACATCGGGAGGCATCGAATTCAATTTCGGACTTGTTGGCCACACATGCAATACATCTACACCGGTGGATTATATTATAAAGAGGAATTCTGACGGCAGCGCTAGCTGCTTTGTCGGGGGTATCGATTTCTGTTCGCGCAGCCGGTGGACAGTGGAGATAAAGGTCCCCAAAGACAAAGCATATTTTGAGACGAAAACATTTTACTACAATCCGACCGAGTTAAATCAATCGTGTTATGCATGGTCGAACAGTGCGGTCAAAGTTAGCGATGATTTTGAGGTGATTTACCCCGGCAAAAGGCGTATCGGTCATGATTATTCCGAGCCGCTGGTCGACTGGCCCATCGATGAAAATGGTATCGATATTTCGTGGTATAAAAATAACTACTTCGGTACACACAAGAGTTATTTCATTTTCGGCGAAATGAAAGAGTTTTTAGGATGCTATTGGCACAACGATGATTTCGGCAGCGGACACTGGTCGCTTTATGACGATATGGCCGGACAAAAGCTCTGGCTGTGGGCGCTGTCCAGAGAGGGGGGGATATGGGAGGATCTGCTCACGGATTACCACGGTCAATACGGGGAGATTCAGACGGGAAGATATTTCAACCAGAACGATCATGGATTTCTTGAGCCGGCCGGAGGGGGGCGATGGCGCGAGGTCTGGTTTCCTTATAAGGATATCGGACCGATGGTCCAGGCGTCCGAGCAGGCGGTCCTTAATGTCGAAAGGCAGGGCGACAAGCTGGATATCTCCGTATGCGCTCTGGAACGGATCGATGAAATACTTACCGTTGTTTCAGATGGAAAAGAGCGGCTGAGTAAAAAAATAAAATTAAAACCGATGGAGGTGTTCGAAACGACGGTCACTGTTGAAGCGGCAACAGATCAGGTCGAAATAAACATCGGCGATAAACTGCGATATACTTCGGATAAAACATCGAATGATCTGAATCGGCCAATTGACTTCCATGAGATCGATACCAGTTCGGCTGAGGGACGGTATCTGGAGGGTCTTCGTCAAGAGAAATGGCGCGGGTATGCTCCCGCAATGGAGCTGTATCTTGCGTGCCTGAAAGAACAGCCAAAGCATATCCGTGCGATGTGCCGAGTAGCGGAACTTTATGTTCGCAAAGGGATGCTTCCGGAATCGCTGGCGTATGCTCAGCAGGCATTGAAAGAGGATATGTATGATGCTGAGGCAAACTATATTTATGGCGTGATCGCTGCGAGAACGGGCAAATATGCCGATGCCAAAGATACGTTCGGATGGGCGGCAAAATCAATGCAGTACCGCTCGGCCGCATACTGCAGGATTGCGGAGATCTATATCCGCCAAGAGGACTGGCCAAAGGCCCTGATGTATGCAGACAGGTCGCTGGAATATAATGTGTACAATATTGTCGCATGTCAGTCCAAAGCCATCGCGTTGCGTAAGAGCGGCGACAAAAGGAATGCTGACAGAACAGTCCGGAAATTACTTGAAATCGATCCGCTCAATCACATTGCCAGGTATGAAGCTTATTTGACATCACAAAACGCGGCACTTTATAAGCAATTCAAAGAAAATATCAGGAACGAATATGTAGCGGAAACCTATGTCGAGATGGGCGTTTACTACGCAGGGCTGGGACTGGCCCAGGAGGCGGCCGGGCTTTTTGAGCTTGCCGGCGAGTACCCGACAGCAGCTTACTGGCAGGGGTACATCCTCCGGAAAAGTGATCCTGCAAAAGCGAAGAAACTTCTGGAAAAAGCGGAAAATCTGCCAACCGAATTCGTGTTTCCGTTTCGCGAAGAAACGATCCCTGTGCTCCAGTGGGCCATTGATGCCAATCCTGACGGCTGGAAAGCAACGTACTACCTGGGGCTGTTGTACTATTCGAAGGACAGGATCGAACAGGCACAGGAACTGCTGAACAGTATTGAGCCGAAGGAGTTTGCAACATTCTATCTTGTTCGCGCCAATCTTAATGGAAAATTCAACGATACCCTGGCGGAGGCGGATTTTCAGCGTGCAGTGGAAATTGACATGAAGAACTGGCGCTGCCGGCACCATCTTATTGAGTATTATCTCAAAACGAATCGGCCTGCCGAGGCCCTGACCGCGTCAGTGGACGCACTGAAACAGTTTCCTGAACAAACGGCCCTTGAAGTTGATTTGATCCGATCCTTATGTGCTAACAGAAAATGGGCCGAAGCCCTTAAACGGCTTGAGGGCACGTCGATCCTTCCGTTCGAAGGGGCAAGCGATATTCATCGCCTTTATGCCCGATGCCATGTTTTAATGGCTGCCGAGGCGATGAAAAATGACGCCTATCATGAAGCCATCAAGCACCTGGATGAGTCCAGAGAATACCCCGAGCGGCTTGGTACCGGCAAACCGTTTCAGCCGGACCACAGAATGCAGGACTATCTCGAAGCGATCTGCCAGGAAGCGATCGGTAATGCAGGGCAGGCGGAAATAAAACGAAAACAGGTCATTGAATACACCCTTAAGAATCCTGACGATACGAGTGAAAATGCATTTTTCGGGAAAAAAGCACTTCGCTGTTATGGTGACAAAGAGATGGCTGAAAAAATCAACCCCCAAAGCATTCCGGACGATTCGATTCTCGATGTGATAATCGAATCCGAAAAAGCGTACAATGAAATGGCTTATGACGGGACAGGGCAATGGGATCAGGAAGCCATGGGCAACCATAGAGTCCTTATTCATGTCGGCTCGTCCGCGAAGGCGGTTCGAGTGCATATCCCCTGGCGGCGGAGCGATAAAAATGTCACTGAAAAGGCGGTGATTCTTACCGACAGCACGGGCCGGCGCATAAAAAATATTGTCCCGTATATTTTTAACAGGGAGAGCGGGGATTTTATTTTTGAGCCGGCTGCCGGCCCCGGGGACTACTACCTGTATTATATGCCTTATACAAAGATCGGGTCCTATTATCCGCAGGTCCATTACCTCAAGGCCGATTTCGATCCTGATGCGGCATGGCTTGACAGCTGCGGCCTGACAAATGATTATGTGTCGGCCGAAACCTGGAATTCGCTGGCCTCTGCCAAAGCGGTCCAGATGCAGTCGGTTGACGCATTCAACAGCTTCTATCCGATGGAGATAATCGCGACTGCCGAAGAGACAGAGATTCATATCAAGCGGTCATCACCTGCCGGGGGCTGTTTGCTCTTCCCCGAACATCGTGAATACCCCATCCGCATGACCGATGACCTTCCACTGCGATGGGTTAATAAAAAGCATTCCAACACCTTCACTGACACCGCCATGCGAGGCGAGTTCTTCGTGATGCAGATTGGCGTCTATGCCTGTAAAAACGCGATCGAAAGCATTGATGTGGACTGTGGCGATCTCAGGCACAGCAATGGAAGCGGTCTGATACCGGCGGACGCCGTCAACTGTTTCAATACCGAGGGTGTTAACTGGGATGGAACCATCCTCGAGAAAAAATGCTCGGTGGCAAACGGCAAGGTTCGCGCGATGTGGTTCGGCATCGATATCCCGGCAGATGCCGAACCCGGGATATATACCGGCCTGATCGGGCTGCGGTCCCGGGGTGAAAAACTCGGCGATGTTAAACTGGAACTAACGATCCGGGACGATGTTCTTGCCGACCGCGGCGACAGCGAACCATGGAGGCACAGCCGGCTCCGATGGCTGGATTCCAGGATTGCCGCCGATGATGACGTGGTTAAACCCTTTACCGCAATGAACGTGACAAACCGGACGGTAAGCTGCCTGGGCAGGGCTGTAACAATCGGCGAAAACGGGTTTCCCTGTCGAATCGAGAGTTATTTTTCACCGGATGTGACTCATCTTACCGGCACCCCGAAAGATATTCTCAGCGGTCCGATTGTCCTAAAGGCAAGGGGCGAGGCCGACGATGTCAAATGGAAGACAGGCGAATTTAAGTTTACTGCGCAAAAAGGAGGTGTTGTCCGATGGCGATCCCAGAACAGCGCCGAAACGCTGGAGTATCGCTGCACGGGCGAAATGGAGTTCGATGGCTACTGCAAGTTTGTTGTTGAGGTGGCGGCGACAGAAGATATTTCGCTCAGAGACATCATCCTTGAAATTCCGCTGAATAAAAGCATTGCCAAATATATGATGGGAATGGGCAGAAAAGGCGGATTGCGTCCGGAAAGCTTTCATTGGAGATGGGATCCGGCAAACAACCAGGACAGCGCATGGCTGGGCGATACCTGCGGCGGGTTGCAGTTCGGCTTTAGAGACGACGCGTATGAAAGGCCCCTCAACACCAACTTCTACTCATCGAAACCGCTTGTAATGCCCGCTTCGTGGAGCAATAACGGCAACGGCGGCTGCAGCATCAGACCCGTCAGCGACAGCACGATGCTGGTGACGGCGTTCAGCGGTCCGAGGAAAATGCGGAAGGGCGACAAGCTTTATTACAACTTCCATCTGCTGGTCACTCCCTTTAAGACGCTTGATACAAAAGCCCAGTGGAGAACGCGTTTTTATCATGATTGTAAACCTGTCGATGAGGTCGCCAAAACCGGCGCCAATACGCTCAATATCCACCACGCCACCGAGATCAATCCCTTTATCAACTATCCTTTCCTTCGTACCGGCGAGATGAAAGCGTACATCAGTTGGGCACGCGAGGAGGATATGAAGGTAAAGATTTATTATACCGTTCGCGAGCTTTCCAACAGGGCTCCGGAACTGTTCTCGCTGCGAAGTCTGGATGACGAGATATTGTCGTTCGGTCCCGGGGGGGGATATTCGTGGCTGCAGGAACATCTTGGAGACAACTATATACCGGCATGGTATGTGGACCAATATAAAGATGCCGCGGTCATCAACAGCGGGAACTCAAGATGGCACAACTATTATCTCGAAGGGCTCAACTGGCTTGTAAAGAATGCAGGGATCGACGGAATATATATCGATGATGTTGCATTTGACCGTACGGTGATGAAACGCGTCAGAAAGATACTGGACCGCGGCAATGACGGTGCGATGATCGATCTTCACTCGGCCAATCAGTTTAATGCCAAAGATGGTTTCGTCAACAGTGCCAACCTGTATCTGGAGCATTTCCCCTATATCGATCGGTTGTGGTTCGGCGAGTATTTTGACTATGATCTGGGTCCGGATTACTGGCTTGTCGAAGTGTCGGGAATACCTTTCGGGGTTATGGGCGAAATGCTGCAGGATAACGGCAATCCGTGGCGGGGAATGGTGTATGGAATGACCGCACGAATGCCACGGACGGAGATGCCTGCCAAACTGTGGAAAATTTGGGATCAGTTTGGAATACAGGACTCTGAAATGATCGGATACTACAGTGATAACTGCCCGGTCAAGACCTCGCATGCGAACGTGGCTGCGACAGTTTATAAGAAAGCGGACAAAAGCATGATTGCCATTGCCAGCTGGGAAGACAGGCCGGTTCAATGCAAACTTGACATCGACTGGGCGTCTCTGGGGCTGGATGAAGAACAGGCCGTTCTTCGTGCTCCTGAAATTGAGGGGTTCCAGCATGAGGCGGAATTTTTGCCGTCGGAGGAGATTACTGTTCAGCCGGGCAAGGGCTGGCTTTTAATACTCACACATGCGACCGGCAAGCAGCCGCATATCTTATAATAAGGGTGTCCTTCAGGGGAATCCCTTGTGAACTGAAAATATCTCATTTTCAAGCCGCTTTTCGGCCGCAAGGACGAAAAAGGGCGTTTTTTTTGGGGGGGGGCAGGAAGATATAAGTACATATCATCGCCGCCGTAAATGCTCAAACACGGGATTCGGGTGACAAAAATGAATGTTTAAAAAAGAAGGCCGATTATGTCCGCTTAAGATGGGTTGGAAAGAAGATATTTTTGGGGGGGTATGAAAGGATAAAAAATTACCGAAATACCGAAAAAAAGTTGACAAGGGTACGGCTGAATCGTATAATCAGGTGTGCCTTGGTAATTCCAGCCAAATTATGCTAAGGGGTGACCGGAAAACGGAGTGGAAATTGGAAGATGAAAAGACGTGTTTACATCACGATGTCCTCGACTTTGGTATTGATTTCTATGCCTGCCCAAAAACAAGACAATTCACGCCTTTTTTCTCAAGCCATGATAAATCGAATGTGTGCGAAAAATTTTGCGTCGACATTGCGGATGTGCGCATGATTAAAAAAAATAGAGTTGATTTTTTTGGGGGAAAAAAGAGCGGTTATCAGTATTGATAAGAGGGAATTGAGGTGGTCGTCGCCGAAAAGCGGGTTGCGGCGCGGCTGTTGCGGGGTCAAAATAAAGAATATCCGGAAGAGATGATTTCTTCAGGAAGAGTTGGTTTCTGACGATATAAACAGATGAATCTGTCCTGAAACGACGGATTTTGGGGTTCTTTGACAAGCGTATAAGTTGTGTATCAATGCCGCCGTTGGCGCTCAAATGACGGAGATTGGGTGATGAAACCGAAATAATAAACCTTTGCAAGAAAGGAGGGCCGGTCGTACCTGCTCTTTATCTTTGAAACGGTTTGGAAGCCGGGCGTTTTTTAATACCCTGACGGACCAGGGGGTGCAAGCGTGTGTGTGTGTGTAGTTTCCGTGATAACAGAGCGAATGGGTCTGTCTATGTTATATGTTTATAGCGAAGCCCATGAGTCCGGCGGCGGTCAAACAAGTGTGAAGTGTGTGTTTGAAGTTCAAAAAAACACGAAAATTAATTTATTGTTAGGAGAAATGAAAATGCGAATGAAGAAACAAGTATTGCTGGTATTGATGTTTCTTGCCTTGCTTGCGTGTTTGCAGGCGGCAGGCACAGTTGTGTCGTTTAACCTGGCCGAGAATACAAACCAGAATTTTGGCGGCGCGAATATCGGGCCGATCGGCACCAACATCTGGAACAGGAACAACAATACCGCTCCGAACACATGGGCTAAAGGTACGGTTGTAAACCTGGTCGATGATGAGGGCGTACAAACCGGCATCAATGCGACATGGCTCAGTACAAATACATATTGGAACAGCGATGGCACAAGCACCGACGAGCGCAAGCTGTCGGTGGGCTATCTTGATGACGGCGACCCCAACACGGCGAACTCGATTCCGGAAGGCGTTTCCGTTACCTTCACCAATATCCCCTTTGCCTCCTACAAGGTATATGGTCTGTATGCCACAGATCAGGGGGATACCACGATGAGGAACTACAGCGTCAATGGGACCTGGGTTCTGGGCGGCGACGCGAATACCGTCGCAGACTCCTATGGCACGGTCGCATCCTGCTACACGGCTACCGGTAAATACTGGACAGAGGTTGTGCCGGGTGTCACCCGGGGCAACTACTGGGTGGCCACCACCTCCGGCAGCACCTGCACCATCAGCGGTCTGCCCAAGAGCGGCACCAGCCGCGGATGTCTGACCGGGGTGATTATTGAAGAGGCCGACGGCTACCCGGGCTACAAGCGTTCGCTCAGCAGCAACTTCGTCTATATCGAAGGCAGCGGCGGCTGGGGGTATCACTGGTATCTCAGCCGGTCTTCCAATCCGGCCGCGGGGTATTACGACCCGAACCGCGTGACGTTCGGCGAGGCGATGAACATGACCTGGAACGAAGGCAGACCTGCCAAGGCAGCCGTGTGGAAACTCAAAGACCAGACGGGCAGCACCGCGTTCGGCCCGGCCTATATGGTCAACAACCAGGACTTCTATTGGTACACATCATGGTATCAGAATGTTGACGGTTACTTTACCGGAAGCAATGCCGCCCTGTATGGTACGGCATGGCAGCTTGAAAACAAAAAGAATCTTCTCCGCCTGATTGTCGGATTCGTCGGCCACAACAGCGGCACGGCCGAAAGTGTGATTTCAACGGTCAAGAAGGTTCCTTACGGCGACTATACATGTGTCGTCTATATGAACCCGAATGTGACCGACTTCCAGCAGAAGCTGCAGATCGAGAATCAGAGCTACTACTATCTGGCCGAGCATGCGGACCTGTTCAAGACCCGCCTGAAAAACGACGCGAATGAGCCGCAATGGCTGGTGGCGAGTGAGACAACCAGTCCGGCAACCAAGAGGGCCAATATCGCGTTCTTCCGAAACCTGTCAAATCCGGATATGAACATTGTTTTTGACAGCATCGGAGCCAACAGCGGCGTCAGCGGTTACCAGATTATCTCCAATGAACTCAATACGGATGTCGCATCGACGCCTTCTCCGTCCAGCCGGGACAAGACGCAGGGCGGAGCCCCCGTTCCTCTTGACACCGTGCTGACCTGGTCCGCGCCGAAGAACTACACCCCGGCCAGTTACAGCATCTACGTCGGCGAATACGGCGACCCCAACTGGGCTCTCACACCGGACGCAACCGGCCTGACGACGGCATCGTTTGACCCTGAGCTTGCTTACGGCAAGACGTATGTCTGGAGAGTGGATTCTTATGAGGGCGCAACCGTTCATAAGGGCGACCTGTGGTACTTTGATGTTCAGGGCGACCCGGTCATTACGGTTCAGCCCCATTCCGTTTCCGTTCAGGCAGGCAGCGACACCTTCTTTGATGTTGCCGCGCTTGTGATGGAAGGGTTGGGCGGTGTCTATAATTGGTACCGTTCTACGGACGCTGTCACCAACACCCCCGCCGACGACGTATTGCTTCAGACCGGTACGTCGCCCCGGGTTGATATCCTGGATGTTGATACGGCGGATGTCGCCTACTACTATGTTGTTCTGACGAACACGATTCCGGGTTCGGCTGCTGTTACCTCCCAGGTGGCAAGCCTTGCGATCGGCAAGCTTGAAGTTTACCTGCCGTTCGACGGCGATCCCAATGACGCCAGCGGCAACGGCTGGAATGCGGTTCCCGGAAACCGGGATTCGAACGGCCTGCCGACGATGGGCACAATCAGTTACCAGCCCGGCTACGAGGGCGACCCCAACACGGCGGCGAAGTTCACCCGGGGCAGCGGCGACCAGCTTGAGATCCTTGGAAGCGATACCTACTTCAACTTCTATCCCAAGGGCTTCACGGTTCGTTTCTGGGTCAAGCCGACCAGTTATGGTACCGTTAACGGTTTCATGACCTATGTTGCCAAGGGCAACACGACTACGGGCACATGGCGAATGTTCGATACGGCCTTTTACTATGGCCAGGGCTTTGAGGCCAAGATTTATCCGCTCGGGGCAAACACGCCTCCCGGAAGGCTCGATGACGGTCAGTGGCATCTTCTGGCAGCGACCTATGACGCTGCAACGCAGCAGATGAAGATATACCAGAATGGGTACCTCCAGAACACGCTCACGGGCGCCGTAGATACGCCGATATCATACCCTGTCACAATCGGCTCGTACGACCGTACCGGTACGGGCGGCTGGGGTTATGATGGCCTGATTGACGAGGTCGAGATTTTCAGCTATGCGATCGATGAATACGCGATGCTTGAGGATTATGCCATCAAGGTGGGCCTGGAACTCTGCCTGGCGCCCATTGCGGGCGACATCAACGATGACTGCAAGGTCGATCTGTACGATGTGGCCGATCTTGCTCCTCAGTGGCTCGATTCCACGAATCCGGGCACAGCGCCGATGACCCGCGTTGTTCACTGGAACTTTGATGAAACCAGCGGATTGACCGCGACCGACTCGTCGGGCAATGGCATTCACGGTACGCTGGGTGCCAATTTTGCCGGTGACGGTAATGCACAGTGGGTTGTCAACGGCGGCCGTACCGGCAATGTCGGCGACAACGCCCTGTACATCGACGGCGACCCGAACACCGCGGTGATTGCGACTGTGGCTAATCCGAACAGTCTGGCGAACGGCGCCGATAATGTCTTCCTCGGCACCGCATCGTGGACCATGAACCTCTGGGTCAAGATGACGGGTTCGCAGGCCATGTCAGTGAACATCGGCGGTTTCGGCCAGAACGAATGGCTGGATCCGTCGGTTAATTCCGACCGCTACTTCGCTGCCTATGGCGATTACGCCGGTTACGAGGTTGAGCTTGGCCAGGATGGTCTGTGGCCAAGCCAAACGTTAAACACAGGCGAATGGAAGATGCTGACAGCGACCTATGACGGCACAACGTGCAGAGTTTATCTCAACGGCGAACAGGTTGAGATGCAAGAAGTTGCGCTTGTTGACACGTATGTTAATGAGATCAATCTCAACACGGCACGCAGAGTCCTGTGGGATGCCGGTGCACAGCCAATGATGGGGTATCTGGATGATTTCAGCATCTGGTCCGAAGCGTTCGGTCCGACCCAGGTTATGGGTATGTACACGAACGACTTCCCGTCCTGCGACGGGGTGCTTCCAGCCGACACCAACGGCGACTGCGAAGTGGATCTGGCCGATTTGGAAGTCATCGCGGTTAACTGGCTGGAATGCAACCGTGTTCCGTCAAGCTTGTGCAACTAATGTGCTGAAGGTACACGTTTGTACAGTACAGTATGCAGTATGTAATTGACGCGGCAGGGCGTTAAGACCTGTCGACTCGGGTAAGCCGGGCGGTTTCTCTGGAAGCCGTCCGGCTGCCCTTGAATTGGGAGACAGTCAGTGATGTCTATGGGGACGTCAGGCGGTTTGTTTTTTTTCCCCACAATGACGTATGGAATCTTGTCCTTCAAGGATTGCCCGCGAGCGGGTATGATGAAAGGTGTTGAAGATGAAATCATGGATAATTATGACAGCCGTTCTGTATGTGTCCGGAGGTCTTTGGGCGGCCGCTCCGCTGGCCGTTAACGATCTGGATTTGACGGCGCAGAATGCATCCCGTATCTGTTATCCGCTGGCAAATGATACCGACGCCGACGGGGATACGCTGTCCCTGCAGGCCGTTGACGCGGCAAGCGCCCGGGGCGGCACCGTCGCCAATAACGGCAACGGCACGGTAACCTATACTCCGCCCGCCGGATTTGCGGGCCTTGATACATTCAATTATACCGTTACGGACGGCAGCGGCACGGCCGTCGCGGCGGTCAGCGTCAGCGTCAATGCGACATTTGACGCCGAGGCCGCACGCACCGCGATATTAAACGGCGTTACGACACTCGCCGACCCGGGCGGCCCCAGCGGCTGCGTGGCTTATGGACCGACCGCCTACAGCATCGGCCATTACGGCGGCGAGAACCGCAGCGACCCGATTGTCGCAGCCGCAACCCTCGGTCTGGGCCGTGTGCTGGCGATGCCAGACCATCAGTGGCTGAGGATGAACTCCTTTGCGGGGTCCGGCAATACCGCGACATATTATCTCAACGCAATCCAGTGGCTGACGGGAACAACCAGCAAGACCATCAAGATTGTGGTGACCAACGTGGATAACAACGATTCCGATGTCTGGCTGACGGCTCAGGGATACACCAATGTTGTCAAGACCAGCAATTACGCCGCGGAACTGTCAAATGCGGCTCTTCTGGTGGGCTGGCTGGGGTCCAGCATGTCACAGAGCGATGTGGACGCCATTGTGGGGTTTGCCCGGAACGGCGGAGCCCTGTTTCTTGCCGATTACGGCATCGGGTATATCTGGTGGTGGACCGGAACGGGTATCGTAAACGCCCCCGGCAACCGTGTGTTGCGCCAGGCGGGCATCGGTTTCGGCAAAGATGGAGGCGGCTCGCTGACCATCGGCCGTTCATCGGGTCAAACCACCGCTGAGAATGTTATCAGTATGCTCAAAGATTCAAGCGGTTACACCGCTACGGAACTGGATATCGGCGGCGTCGTGATGGGCCGATTATTCGATATTCTCCCGGCAGGAGATAACCTGCTGGCCCGTCTGGATGAGCAGTTTCGCGTACGGATCGGAACCATCAATCCGACGCCTGCCACGCCGCTGTCCAATACATTTGAGAAAGCCCTGATCAACCGGGAAGCGTCGCTGCTGCAGAACACCCCCTTTAGTCAGGTGGAGGCACACCGAACCGCTTCGGCGGTTTACGGCGCCATTCCCGTCGGCGCCGCACGCGTAAACCGGACGGTCAGCATCGATACGGCAAGGACGCGCTGGCACAGTACCGGACTTTATGCGGTTCCGGGGGAGCTGATTACCGTAACGGTTCCGGCGGCTGCCGTCGGGCGCGGATTTCGGGTGCGGCTCAGCGGGCATGTCGATGACATCAGTTCCAACAGCAGCTGGAAACGCATTCCGTACGGGATATCCCGCACGGCGGATGTGACCAGTACGACCGTTCAGATTGCCAGCGCCTTCGGCGGCGCGGTGTATTTTGATGTCGGTTCAACACAGCCGGCGCTTGCCGATTTTGATATTCAGATAAACGGTGCCATCGAGGCGCCCTGTTTCGTGCTGGGCGAGACAACCAATGCCCAGTGGGTTTCTGATATCCGCGACAACCCGGCGCCGTTTGCTGAGCTGGTATCCGATCATCTGGCGATTTCCTTTCCGTCGCAGTATGTCCGCACGGTGGATGATATGGAGGCGGTGATGCAGTACTGGGACAATATCGTGGCCGTTCAGGACTATGTCGGCGCTCTGGAAAGTTTTCGTACGAATCCCGAACGCATCAATATTGATGTACAGATCAGTGTCGGCTGGCTGCACGCCGGATATCCGACGCAGGGCCCGACGGAGGCATCGACAAATTTGGCAAATCTCAGCGCTCAGATGGCGACCGGCGACTGGGGCTGGTTCCACGAACTCGGTCATGAATCGCAGCGCCGACCCGATAAAGCGTGGGGCTGGGACAATTACTATACATTCCCCGGCGATGTGGAAGTGACGGTCAACATCTTTTCCAACGCCTCGCTGGAGACTACCAATAATGTTTCGACGGACGGATGGGGCTATTCCGGCTACCCGTGCGTCGTTATGCAGCGGGCGATAGCGACGATCAACGATGCGGCGAAACCTAATTTTGACGATAAAGATCCGTACCCGTTCTATTTTCAGCTTGCTGACGGTTTCGATTGGGCAACCTACCGAGCGGTTTTCCTGACGTATCACAATGATTTTGCCAATAACCCCTCGGCATTGCCGAGCCCCGGTCAGCAGGAGAAGGATCAGTGGCTGATTCGCTGGTCGCAGGTATCCGGCTATAACATGGTCAATTATATGGTGAATAAATGGAAGCTGGAAGTGTCTTCCTCGGCTATCTCGCAGGTCAACGCCATGGGATTGCCGGACTGGCTGCCGGTGGTAACGTCGCTCAGGGATGTTGAGGTGACGGCCGGTTCATCCTATGTATTTGACATTGAAGGCGGCGTGTGTTCGCTTGATGGCGTTTCGGATATCATTGAAATTGTTCATCCGACCTATGGGACTCTGACGGACAACGGCAACGGAACGTGGACCTACGCGGCCCCCTTGGAGGTTGGCATTACGGATACGTTCAGTTTTACCGTTCGGTCGAGTGCGGGGAACACCAAGACCTGCCCAATTAATATCCGGATAGGCAGCAGGAAACTGACGGCTTATTATACCTTTGATAATGACAATTTGACGGGAAGCACCGTCAGGGATATGTCCGGTCCTGAAAGGTATGATGCGACGAATGTCACTGCCAAGACAGGATACACCGGACGTGTCGAAGAGGCCTTCTATTTTGACGGGGATGATGATTATCTCACGGTTCCCGCGATGAACCTCAACTCGAATACCGTCACTATGACTGCCTGGATCAAGCGAGACGGAACACAGGACAGTTATGCCGGCATCCTCTTTTCGCGTGCCGGCTCGACAGTCGCGGGGATGAATTTCCGCGGCACGACGCACGAACTGGGCTATCACTGGAACGGAAGTTCGAGTGCGTATAATTATGCGTCCGGCTTGGTGATTCCGAGTAATCAATGGACATTTGTCGCGATGGTAATCGAACCGGATAAAGCAACCCTCTATATGAATTCCACTGGCAAAGTGAATACTGTTTCACACGGCATCGAAGAGTTTGACGGAATCACTTATATCGGGCGGGATTATGTTTCTCGAAGTTATAAGGGGTTGATCGATGAGGTGACAATATGGAATCGCGCGCTGGGGTCGAATGAAATAGCGGATCTTTACAGTCGCGGAAGGGCGATGATCAATGTGCCGCCGTCGTTCCCCGCCCCCTTCGTTGGCGACCCGGCGAGGGAGGGGATCGCTTATCAAGGCGATTTGGCTTCCGTCGTAACGGATACGGAAGACGGACCGTTGACATTCTCGCTGATTTCAGGCCCCGCCTGGCTCAATGTGGCTTCCAGCGGAATTGTTTCAGGAACTCCCGATTCGGCGGATATCGGGACTCAAACGGTTACGGTTTCCGCGGTCGATGAACTCGGCGGAACCTCGCAGGCGGATATGTCTGTTGAGGTCCACAACCTGTTCCGTGGCGATATGGGATTTTCGGATTTTGCCGTGTTTGCCGCAAATTGGTTCCGGATGGGATGCGCTGATTTCCCGTCTTGCGGCGCCTGCGATTTGGATGGCGACAATGATGTTGATTCCGCTGATCTTGAAGTGTTCGTTGCGCACTGGCTCGATGGTGTTTAGGTAAAAAACAGGCGGGATGCGCCTTCAGAGAAGAGGGCGCATCCTGCCCTTTAATTTACAGCTGGCGACGAGACTGTAAATGACAGCGGTTCGCTTGGCCCCGGCTTCACTGCCGGCCAAAAGCAGCTCGTGTGGCCGGAAAGTTGCAGGAACAGAGCGTTTTCATTGAACCCGGAGGGTAACGATTTCATGCTTAACCATGCTGATCGGGCCCCGGACTTTCTTGATTTTTTCTTCCCTTGGATTACTGATCCATACGGCCTTTGCAGCGTGCGGAAAATCAATTGTCATCTTTGTCTTGGAATCAGTCGTATTGAAGAGCCGGATCATCAAATCCTGTCCGTCCCGACTTGGTTTGACAGAGGTAACCACAACACCGTCATTGTCCAGTGTAAACATGGACTGAGCGACGGGCTTAGAGGGATTGGAACACACCGCAATCAGAGGCTGATGAACACTTCTTCCAAATTGCTGCGCCTTGACAGGGTCATATTTGCCAATGTGCGGTTTTAATGCGTATTTAAACGTGATGAGACCTTCCTGATCGGCCTTGTAATTTGTTTCCCAGTGATTGTTCATGACCCAGGAATAGAAATGCTGGCCGGGTTTGATTTCGGTGCGCCATTCATGAGGCAGACTCGGCCAGCCGATCGTGGGAAGCAGGATCGGGTCAAACTGCAGCATCGGGGCATCAACTGTTACCCATGTCAGACCGTAATCGTTATTCGAGATATCCACCCACCGCTGAACACAATAGTAGTTGCGGTTTGCGGCGGGCAGTTGATCTTTTTCCGGCTGACACACTGCCCAGGGGATGTCGATCTTTGAAATACCGTCAGGAATATTGAGGGGGTATTCAAAATAAACGCCTTCCTGTCTTCGCTCCTTCAGCTTGTCCGTGGTATTGATAAGTTCAACTGTTTCG
>JAKEGM010000086.1 GCA_022615575.1 Planctomycetales bacterium | reverse complement strand
GAAGACCGAAGGCATCGACCTGCGGACTGATCCTATGGCCCATCAGCGGCTTAAGGAAGCCGCCGAAAAGGCCAAGTGCGAACTCAGCACCCAGGTGGAAACCGCGGTGAACCTGCCGTTTATCACCGCCGATGCCAACGGCCCCAAACACATGAATATCACCATTACCCGGAGCAGGTTTGAAGCCCTGGCCGAACCGGTTTTTGACCGGCTGCGGCAGCCCTGCGTCAAGGCGATTCAGGACTCCAAACTCAACACCAGCCAGATTGCCGAAGTGCTGATGGTTGGCGGTTCTACCCGTATCCCGAAGGTTCAGCAGATTGCACAGGACATCTTCGGCAAAACCCCCAACAAGAGTATCAACCCCGATGAAGTCGTCGCGATAGGGGCGGCCATTCAGGGAGCGGTTTTGGCCGGCGATGCGGGTGTCAAGGATATTCTGCTGCTGGACGTAACGCCGCTGTCGCTGGGCGTTGAAACCCTGGGCGGCGTGATGACCCGGCTGATTGAGCGCAACACGACGATTCCGACCAGCAAGAAGGAGGTCTTTTCGACTGCGGCCGACAGCCAGACCAGCGTCGATATTCATGTTCTGCAGGGCGAACGCGACTTTGCCCGCGATAACCGCACACTGGGCCGGTTCCAATTGTCAGATATCCCGCCGGCCCCGCGCGGCATTCCGCAGATCGAGGTGACGTTTGACATCGACGCCAACGGCATCCTGAATGTTTCGGCCAAAGACCTGGGTACCGGCAAGAAACAGTCCATCGCTATCCAGTCCAGCTCGGGTTTGAGCAAGGATGAAGTCCAGAAGATGCAGAAAGATGCCGAATCCCACGCCGCAGAAGACAAAAAGCGGCGGGAAGTTGTCGATCTGAAAAATCAGGCCGACCAGTCAATCTATACGACCGAAAAAACGCTCAAAGAACACGGCGAAAAGGTTCCCGCCAATGTTCGCGGCAATATCGAATCAGCCCTGAACGGGCTTAAGGATGTCGCCAAGGGCGACGACGGCGAGGCCATCAGGCGTGCTATAGAAAAACTTGGCGAAGCATCTCAAGAACTGGGCAAGATACTGTATGAAGAAGCCGCCAAAAAGCAGGCCGCAGCAGGGGGGCAAGGCGGTGCGGCTCCCGGCCAGCAGGCAGGCCCTGCCGAAGGCGAAGTCCGCAGAAAAGGGGATGGCGATGTCATTGATGCGGAGTTTGAATCAAAAGAATAACAAAATTGTTAATGCCTGGTTGTGTAAGAATAAAAAAGCTCCGCGATAAGCGGGGCTTTTTTGTTAACATGGCTGAATAGTTGATTGAAAGACTTGGACAGGCCAGAGAAATTGTGAACTTAAACACAACTTGCCATTTCCAGTATTTCTTCCGCCGAAGCATATTTGTGTCTATGAAAACTCTTGAATTTTCATTTTCATAAAAAATATGAACTTATAATCAGGACTTTCAAGTGCCTGTATTTCCCACATGTTTAAAACCTTGCCATTTATTTCCGGCGTAACATTATCCTGATAAAATAAATCTTATATTTTTTATAAATTTCGTCCGAAAATACCAATTTTTTATTGACTTCAGTCGTTCAGGTCTCTATCGTTGAACATGTAATCATTTTACAGGAGCGGATTATGACGGAACAGACTGTCCACGGAAACGAGCTATCGATTGGGCATACGCTTCTTTATGTTTTCTCTCCCTCGCGGCGGGATCGCCTCTACCAATTGCAGATGGAAACCCTTGCTGATCGACAACGGACATTGGAAGGCCACGATGTTGTGATTGCTGAAGTGTTTGAATACGAGCAAGGGCATGTGGGTTCCGACGAACTCCGGCCCGAAAACAGCCACGAACTGAGGAGAGATTATCACATCATGCCCGGGCAATTCAAAGTGGTACTCGTCGGAAAGGATTCCAACATCAAGCTCCGTGCCGAATCGTGTGTATCTTGTGAAGAAGTCATCATGAGGGTTGAAAACGAACCGATTGAAATGGAATCGGTGATTTAACGATTGAGCACGGATTGCCTGAAGAGGAGAACGGTGTCCCGAAAGGGGGCGTTGTTCCGTTAAAATGTGTTTAGATTCTCAACTCTCCGCCATGTCCTTGTGATTTAGTTACCGACATTTCTTGACCGGCTGGTCGGCACATCTTATAATACCGTTAAATCCGAAAGAGAAACGATGTCTGATGTCTTAATTGTTATCCTGATTCTTCTTGTTCTGATTGTGACAGCCCTGGCGGCGGTGATTCTGGCCGCACTGAACGCCTCGCGCCGGGAATCGTCCCAGTACGGCGCTGCTGTAACCCTCCTGCAGCAGCAGGTTGAACATCTGCGGACCAACCAGGAAACCCTCACCCAGTCGCTCGAAAAGAACCTCCGCTCGGGTCAGGAAAATATCAGCCATTTTCTGACCAACAGCCAGCGAACCTTTGGCGAACTGAAGGAACAAATCGGCAAACTTAAAGGCGACAGCGAGCATCTCCTCCAGATCGGCGCAGACATCCGCATGCTACAGAATATCCTCAAGGCCCCCAAACTCCGCGGCCAGATCGGTGAGTTTTCGCTTGCCTCGCTGCTGCAGAAAATCCTGCCGGCTGACGGCTTTACCCTCCAGCACACCTTTGCCAACGGCAAAATTGTTGACGCCCTGGTTCGATTGCCGGATTTTTCGGTTCCCATCGACGCCAAGTTCCCGCTGCCCGCCTTTGAGCAGATGATTGCCGCCGAAGACGAAACTGAAAAGGCCAAACTCCGCCGCCAGTTTCAGGCCGATGTTGCCAAACACATCGACAAGATTGCCGCCAGTTATATCCTGCCCGCCGAGGGCACGCTTGACTTTGCCCTGATGTATATCCCCGCCGAAAACGTCTATTACGAAACCATTATCAAATATGAAAACGACAGGGCGGATATCCTGAATTATGCCCTTGACAAAAAGGTCATCCCTGTTTCGCCCAATCTGCTGTATGCCTACCTGATGACGATTGTAATGGGCCTCCACGGAATGCAGATTGAAAAACAGGCCGCGATGATTCGCGCCAACCTGCAGAAACTGGCCGCCGGCTTTGAAACGTTTGGCGGAACATGGGAAACCCTGGGCCGCCATCTCCGTAACGCTCAGAATCAGTACGATGAAGGTCAGAACAAACTGGGCAAATTCCAACTCCAGCTAGAGCAGATACAAAAGACAAATGAATAATGTGATATCAATTGCAACTCGTCGATATTCTACGTTTGTAACCGAAGACCGCATCGCGGACTTGCAATGGACGGCGGAATGATATTTTTGAAAGATGATCGGAATGGTGTAAAATTGTCATTCCGAATCCCGATTTATCGGGATGAGGAAACTATTTAAACAGAAAAATTCAATAATCCCGAAGGGATGAAAGATAAGTAGCCGGGGGTGAAACCCCCGGAAAAAGAGGGCTTCCTTCCTTTCTTTTGGCCCGCACAGCGGGCGACATAGAACGCTATACGGCAGAAATTTTAGTGATAATTGGTGTTAATTCGTGGCTGAAAAAATGAGTACAAAAAAAGTATCAGTGATAATTTGTGCGGCGGGGTCGAGCAGCCGGTTTGGCGGTGACCGCAAGAAGCCATTTGTGGAAGTGGCGGGGCGGCCTGCGTTTCTGCGGAGCATTGATTTTTTTGGCGGACGCGATGATGTCAAGCAGGTGATTCTGTCGATTGCCAAAGAGGATGAGGAACTGGTTACGGTCAAGTGGGGCGCGGCGCTGGGATTTAACGGCGTTAAGCTCTGTTTTGGCGGGGCCGAGCGGTTCGAAACGGTCGCCAACGCCCTCAAAAAAGTCGAGGGTGAGGCCGACCTGATTGCCGTGCATGACGCGGTGCGGTGCTGCCTGATGGATGAATGGCTGGATAAACTATTTGCCATAGCGGGCCAAACCGGCGCCGCCATGCTGGCCTGCCCGGTCGTGGCGACGCTGAAAAAGGTGCAAGACGGAAAAATCATCGGAACAGTGGACCGCGCGGGGCTGTACGAGGCCCAGACGCCGCAGGTGTTCGAGGCCAAGATGCTCAAGGACGCATACTCCAAATTAGACACCTTGGACAAGTCCAAAATTACCGATGACGCCCAGTTGGTCGAGGCGATGGGACATCTGGTATCGATTGTGGAAACCGACCACTCGAACATCAAAATTACGCGAAAAAACGATGTGCCGATTGCCGAGGCGATTATCAAATCCCGGCCCAAACCCAAGCAGGAAGGACCGACCGGGCCGTTTGTCGAGGCGCAGTGGTGATAGAATTATGAGTGACGAAGAATGATTGGCAATTGATTATTGCTGAGTGGGGGTGTAAACGGCCGATTATAAGGCGATTTTGGGGCTGAAAAACAAGCCGCATAATATGCTTGACAGCAGGTTAAAAACTGGTATTTTGAGAACCAAAATAACAGGATGCTTTCTGAAACCGAAAGGAGTAAACCATGATGCGTATGAATGTTATGGCAGTTTTGATTGTGTCGGCCATGTTGCTGGTCGGGTGCGAAAATCCGCGGGTACGGGATGCCCATCTGTTGGGGCCGCGGGATGTTTCCGCCGCCGCGCCCGGCGAGATATTCCTGGCTCCCGGCGCCGGTGAGGTTGACCATGTTGAGAATCTGGCCGCCACCCGTGAGGCATACCGGCAGGCCCTGGTCGCCCTGGAGGGCTATTATGCGTCCGTCGGCAATGCCACCAAACTGCAGTGGGCCAAGACCGAATTGAGAACATTTGACCAGATGGTGCGGTATCAGTATCTCCAGCCCGCCGAATGGACGCCGGAAAATCTGTCCGCCGCCGAATCGATTGCCGATGCCGATGTTCTCTATCGCAAGGCAACCGGGCTGTATAATGAATCGGGCGGGTTGATTATCGTTGCCAATAAGGCCAAACTTCAGGAGGCGCTGGGATTCTTTAACCAGCTTATCCAGCAGTATCCGACCAGTGACAAGATTGACGACGCGGCCTACCGGGCTGCCCGGATTTATGAGTATCTGAAGAATTACGAACTGGCGGCGGTGTATTACCAGCGGACATTCCAGTGGAATGATGCGACGCCCTATCCGGCTCGGTTCCGCGCCGCCCAGGTGCTGGACCAGAAGCTGAAAATGCGGGCGCAGGCCCTGGCCCTGTACCAGTTGGCGGTTGCCCGGGAATCGCGGTACGCCGACAACACCGAATACGCCAAAGCCCGGATCGCGGCCCTGTCCGCATTATCGCCGGAAATAGAACCGGCGACGGAAACGCCCGCGGAAACACCCCAATAGGCGGTTGTCGGGGAACGACTCACAAGGGCCTGTTTTCGTCAAGGAAGCAGGCCCTTTTTATTTATGTCAACCGTTAAACGGCAAAAGGAAAACGTAAGGAAACCGCCTTTGGCGGAGACCTTTTTATGAGCTGGTTTGAAGATAAACTGCTGGAGGGGGCGATTGTCAACGGTCTGTTCAACGGCGTGAATAAGATTTTTGCGGCGGTTTCAGGCGGGGCGGATTCGGTTGCGATGGTGCATGCGCTGCATCGGCTGCGCCAGGAAGGGCGGCTGATGTGTGATGTTGTGATTGGGCACGTCAATCACGGCCTGCGCGGCGCGGAATCGGACGGCGATGAGGCCTTTGTCAGGGAATTGGGAAACGTGCTGGGAATCGCCGTTGCGGCGAAAACAGCCGATGTGAGGACACATGCCGCGGCGCACAAGCTGTCGATAGAAACCGCCGGACGCGCCTTGCGATTAAAGGCCTTGGCGGCGATGATGCGGGACAACGGCTGCGACGCCGTCGCAACGGCCCATCATAAAGACGATCTGGCCGAAACGCTGATTCACCGCTTGATGCGCGGCACGGGGTTTCGGGGATTGTGCGGGATTTGGCCGGTCTCGGATGTTTACGGGGCAATGGTTATTCGGCCGATGCTGGATATTCGCCGAAGCGAGATTGTTCGGTACTGTACGGAAAATCATCTTGTTTGGCGGGAGGACGCTTCCAACCGCGCGATTGATTTTACACGAAACCGGATTCGCCATCGATTGCTGCCTGTTCTTGAAAATGACAGCGAAACGATTGCCGAGCGATTGTCCGCGCTGTCGTTTAAGAGCCGCGTATTTTTGATACGGGTCGAAAAACAGGCCCGGTCGATTCTTGAAAGAGGGCGGTTCGATAAGGCAAGCGGTCAGTTTGTTATCGAACAGCATTTGCTGCGGGATTGCCCGCCGTGGGTGTTTTATGAAACCGTGCGTCAAATACTGGTCAAGCTGGGTGTCGGCCTGCGGGATTATAAACAGGGGCATTTTGACGCTTTATGGGGACTTCTTGAGCAAAACAAAGCCAAGGCCCATTTTCCCGACGAGATTGAAGCGACGGCTGAAAAGGGCAGGGTTTTAATTCGGCGGAAATGCCCGTCGATTATGCTGCCGCACAAACCCGTTTCTCTGAAAATGGGTGAGACCGTTACGTTTGGCCAGTGGAAAATTTCTTCTCGATTGTTCAATCGTGATGACGCCGATGTCGAGCAGTTCTTGAAAAACAAAAATTCTTTTACGGAATGGTTCGATGCGGACAAAATTGCTGGCTCCATCAAAATTCGCCAGCGGCAGTCAGGCGAACGGTTTTGGCCGATTGGCGGCCCCACCCCCAAAAACATCGCTCGCTTCCTGCTGGATTCCGGGTTGGATACCCAAACCAGGCAAGAGGCCTTTGTTGTCGCCGATACCGAAAAAGTCCTCTGGCTCGCCCCCATCCGCATGTCAGAACCGGCTAAATTAACTCGACAAACCTCAAAAATCGTTGAAATTCGGCTGTTTGCCTGCGATTTTTAGGTTGATTTGTTGCGGGAGGGCATTTACGATGGGCGATGGATTGAGCCGACGAAAGTCAATTTTACGGCGGCCTCGGCGCCGCTGATAAACAGGAACATTTATACAAGGGGATACATTATGAATAACAGAAGAGATTTCCTGAAGAATATGACTTTTGCCATTGGTACCGGGGGGCTTCTTGCCGGCTGCAGCGGGTCGAACACTTTGAATTTGCGAGGGGGGGGCGGCAATATGTCCGGCTATTGTGCGCCGAAAATCCCCGCCGTCCGAATTGGATTTGTTGGACTTGGGATGCGAGGGCCTGGCGCCGTTGAGCGCATGATGTATATCGAAGGTGTCCAGATAACCGCTATTTGCGACAAGATCAAATCCCGCACGGAGAGTGTTGAAAAAATGGTGACGGGGCGGGGTTTTCCGAAACCGGCGGTTTATACCGACAGCGAAGATGCCTGGAAACAGATGTGTCAGCGCGACGATCTGGACCTGATTTATATTGCCACTCCGTGGCATCTCCATACGCCGATGGCTGTTTACGCAATGGAGAACGGTAAGCATGCCGCGACGGAGGTGCCGGCGGCAACAACCCTCGAGGAATGCTGGCAGCTGGTTGAAACATCCGAACGCACCCGAAAGCATTGCGTTATTCTTGAAAACTGCTGCTATGACTTTTTTGAAATCATGACCCTGAACATGGCGCAGCAGGGGGTGTTTGGCGACCTGATTCATGGCGAAGGGGCTTACATTCACAATCTGGTTGACCTCAAATTCAGCAAGGACGGTTATATGGACATGTGGCGGCTGAAACAGAATGCCTCGCGTAACGGCAATCTGTATCCGACGCACGGGCTGGGGCCGATCTGTCAGTGCATGGGAATTAACCGCGGCGACCGGATGGACTATCTGACCTGTATGGCGAGCAATGATTTTACGATGAACGCCGAAGCCGAGAGACGTGCTGCCCAGGACAGCTTTTATCAGCCGTATGTCGGGAAACCGTATCGCGGCAATATGAATACGACATTGGTCCGGACAGCCAGAGGCCGAACGATTTTGATACAGCATGATGTCAGTTCGCCGCGGCCGTACTCGCGGATACATCTGCTGTCGGGCACCAAGGGTTTCGCCCAGAAATGGCCCCAAACGCATATTTCGTTTGGGCATACCGAGGTTTCGGACGAGGAAATGAAACAGCTGGGCGAAAAATATTCCCCCCCCATTGTTACCAAAATCGGCGAGATGGCCAAGAAGGTTGGCGGACACGGCGGGATGGATTTCCTGATGGACTGGTCGCTGATCAATTCATTGCGCAACGGTCTGGCCGTCGATATGGACTGTTATGATGCGGCGCTTTGGTCCTGCATTACGCCGCTTTCGATCAAGTCGATTGCCCGTCGGTCAAATTCGGTCGATGTGCCGGACTTTACGAGGGGCAACTGGAAGACCAATAAGCCGGTGACGCTGGAGCTTGCGGCTGCTATAGGGGTCCGTGATGTCCAAAAGGCCGACCCGTCCGGGCAGCTGAACGTGAAATAGATATGCGGTTGTCGTCCGATTAACAAAAGCCGACGGTTGTCGTGTGGGCGGAACGGAGAGGTTTTGTCTTCGACAAGAGACAATACAAGGTCTTTGTTGTCTTGTATTGGGCCGTTTCTTTTTGTATAAATTTCTTGACAATTTGACGATGTGTTCCTACATTACTTTCTCCGTAAAGCTGTCTGAAATCAGGAGACAGTGTGTAGATAAAGTATATTTTTTGTTATAGGAGATTTACGATGGCAACAAAGATTGCAATTAACGGTTTCGGCCGAATCGGCCGTCTTGTATTTCGTGCTCTGGTCGAGCAGGGATTGTTGGGCAAGCAGTTTGACGTGGTAGCGGTCGGCGATATCGTTCCTGCGGACAACCTGGGCTACCTGCTCAAGTATGATTCCATCCAGGGCAAGTTCAACGGGTCGGTCAGTTCCAAGAAGTCCTCGCCCGATAAGGAAGCCGATGATGTCCTGGTCGT
>JAKEGM010000085.1 GCA_022615575.1 Planctomycetales bacterium | reverse complement strand
GCATCGGACTCTTACTGAACAGGTTGACCAGGCCCGGCAGGAAAATCAGCAGCTGATCGAACAGATTGACGAACTTCGCAAGGGAGATGAGGGGCTTCGCCGCACCATCGGTCGGCTCAACGAAGAAATTCGCACCGCCCGTACACAGGCAGAAGTACTCCCGGAAATGACCGAAAAGCTGGAGACCCTGCACGCCGAACTGGCCCAAACGCAGCAGTTACTGTCCGAAGAACATCAGTCCAAATTGGCTTTGAATCAGGAAATGGAACATCTTCAAGCCGCCGCTGATGAAAATGCTCGTCAAAAAGAGACGCTTCAGGCGGAATCGGCGGTTCTTCGGGATCAGTTTGAACAGGAACGTCGGGATATTACGGGGCAGCTTGAGCATGTCTTGTTGGAAAAACAGCGGATTCAAACCGGATTTGAGAAGCTCCGCGCCGAGTATTCAGAGTATCACAGTCATGTTTGCACAGAGAAGACCGAACTCCAGCAGCAAATTGCGCAACTGACCGGCGAGCATCAGGCATTAAAAGAGGCCAACACACAATTGTCGTCGCTGATTGAGGAAAGAAACAACCTGCAGAATCGGCTCAATGAATATCGTGTCCGCCAGGATGAACTGGCCGCGGAATTGACAGCCCTGCGAAATCGTCTTGATGAGGACCTGCAATCGCACAATCTTCGGCTTGAATACATTCAGAAACAACACCAAAACACATTGGCCCAGAACGAACATCTCACTAACACCCTGTCAGCTATTCGAAAGCAGTTGGAAGAGGCAGCCCAAACCGCTCAGCACCATCGTTACAAAGCCGAACTGTTTGATGCCGCACAGGCCTTTTGGCAGAAGACCCTGCAAGAGATTGAACATCCGCAGGAACAATTTGCTGAAGCGCCGATTCCGGAAGACGCCCATCCGCAGGAAACACCCCTTCAGCCCGAACCCGTCCAGCCGGAGGAATTAACGACGCCGTCCGATGAAACAGCCGCTCATGAGGCATCCGATGCCGCGCAGCAAATACCGATGTTTAACCTGGCCGAACAGATTCTGGCCGAACACCGCCGCCCGGTTTCAGCCCGCCGTCAGCGGATTGAGCCGGCCGAGGCGGCAGGCAGGCACGAAGCCATCCGCCAAGTTGTCGAACATTATGTTTGTCCGGCCGCTGCAGCGTCCGAAAAACCGCACGAACCGGCGGGATTCTCATTCGATTTCGCGGACGACAATACACTCAGCCCGTTCCAGAGGGAACTCCTGGAAGAAATCATCCAAAAAGATGTTGAACGGTTATCGGAAACCGCAACGCATCGAAAGGCCCTCTTGATGACCTCGTGAAATACCGATGAATGATTGCATCGCCTATTTTTATCCAGGATGGATAAAAACCATACCGCTTCCGGTTGCGATTATCGCAGCGGTGGGGATTCTATTGGCCGCGGGGATTGTTGCCGCTGTATTTTTCCTGCGGCGACGCCGGGGCAAAAAGAAAATGAATCCGACTTCTGTTCCGCAGGAGCAGCCATCCGCACCCCAAGAGCCGCCATCTGCCCCGCCCTCACCGGATATTGATTCAATGCTAAACTCCATCGGGTCAATCAACGGAGATTCCCGCAGCATTCTGCTGGCCGCCAGTCGACGCAGTGATTTACCGGTAACCGTTCCAATTCGGCTGGCGATTCAACTGGCTCAAAAAGGCCCTTGCCTGCTGATTGATCTGGACCGCAAACGAGACGCCGTCGCCAAGGTGTTTGATATTGATTCCGCGAAAATCGATCCCAACCTGAAACTGCTGCCTGTGCAGACGGATTTTGAAAATTTGTCGGTCTGGCCAGCGCGGTATTTCGACCTGCTGCGGCAGATGAACCTTCGGCCGCTGCTGGAGACGGCTCATAAAAAATATCACACGATTCTGCTGTATGCCCCTACGCTGACAACACTGCCCGACCGCAGACAGGTTGCTGTCTGTTCAAAGCAGGCGTTCGTATTTAACGGAAAGAAAACAAAAGAGTCGGTACTGTATCTTCTTCTGCGGACCGCTCAATGCAAAATTTTATATGAGGCCTGACGGTATAAATCCGCTTATTTCAGTATCTCCGGTTCCAGCAGCAAGGCGGCCGGGGCATCGATGATCCAGATGATTTTGTTTAACGCCGGCCACAAGGCCCAAACCGGATAGCGGAGGGGATCGGGTTCCGCCGTAAAGATGTTACGGAGAATATCGGCCTTGCGGTCGCCGGCGGCAAGAATCAGAATGCTGCGGGCTTCCCTGATGACCGGCGCCGTCAGCGTGATGCGCACATAATCCGGCCGGTCAACCGCGGCAGCGAATGCCTCCGTGTCGAGCAGCGCGTACGCATCCGGAAAAATAGAGCCGATATGCCCGTCGTCCCCCATCCCCAGAACGATTAAATCAAATTGCGGCCGCTGACCGGCCGCAAGAACAAACGCCGATCGAAGAGTTTGTTCATAGTCGGCCGCGGCGGCGGCATCGCCGGATTCCGCTTTGATGCGGTGGATGTTTCCAGCCGGAATCGCAATCCTCTGCAGAAACGTACGCATCGCCATGCCAAAATTGCTGGCCGGATCGTCCGGTTCGACGCATCGTTCATCAACCCAGAACAAATGAACATGTTCCCATGCGATATCCGCATCGGCAAGCTTTTCATAAAAGCGTTCAGGCGTCCTTCCCCCGCAAATCGCCATCCGAAACACACCCCTCTGAAGAAGGGCCTGGCGGGCCGTTTCGCAAAAGGCATCAAAGGCCAGTTCGGCCAGCTGGTCAAAATCCGCCGCCTTGAGGATATGCGGTTTGGCAAAGGATCGCCTGGCGGAGTCCAAAAAGGCCTGTAAAATGGCGGATGCGGCGATCGCATCAAGGCGTTTTTTCTTTTTTTTGCGGGTCAGGTCAAGCCCTGCGGCCAGCGATTCGGCCTCAAAACTGCTCAGCCGTTCGTCCTGAAACAAAATCGGGCGGGATGTCCGCTGTGCCAGATGCCAAGCAAACTGCCGGACACATTTGGCCCGCGGGCCTTCGGTGCCGTCCATATTGACCGGAAGCCCAATAACCACCGCATCAATCATTTCAGTATCCAGTACCCTGCAAATACGGTCAAGCGATTCGCGCTGGCTTGAGGTTTCAATCACCGCGCAGGGCGTAATCAGCGTCTGAGAGGCATCGCAGACAGCCAGCCCCGTTCGCTTCTGGCCGTGATCAATTGCAAGATAGCGCATGCGGACGCTTTCGGGTGTTTTTAGAGGAATTTTCCATTTTTGTGTTTTTGGATGTGCTCCAGAATCTCCTTGATTCGTTCGCCCTGCTCAATCGGGCAGACCAGAGTCGCATCTTTACTGTGAGCGACAATCATATTGTTCACGCCGATCATCGCGATCAGGTGGTCGCTGGCTTCGGTGACAACAATGTCGTTGCGGCAGTCCAGCAGCTCACTGTGCTCGGCAGCAATGGAGTTGTTATTGGCATCGGACGCCACAATATCCGCCAAAGCCGCAAAAGAGCCCATATCCAGCCAGCGGCAGTCCAGCGAAATGCCGTACACCTGTTCGGCCTTTTCCATAACGGCATAATCAATGCTTGTTTTGGGAAGTTTGGGAAACCATTCCTGAAGGGTCTGCTGCTGATTGGCGCTGCCCCAGTCCGCCTGAATATTCCGCAGGGGTTCAACGCTTTCAGGCAGAAAATCCGCCAGTTGCCGCAGAATCGTCTCGCAGCGCCAGACAAACATACCCGAATTCCACCGGTACTGGCCGGCATCCAGGTAGTAGCGGGCGGTCTGCTGGTCCGGCTTTTCCTTAAAGGCGCTGATGGCATGCACTTTATTTTGGGCTGTTTTGCCCCCAACGGCCTGTCCAAATTGAATGTACCCCAACTGGGTGCTGGGAAAGGTCGGCTGGATGCCGAAGGTTACCAGCGCTTCCGGATTTTCATGAACAAACCCGAGCGCCGTGCGCATGGCCTCTTCAAACGCATCCGTCGGCTCAAGTATCTGATCGGCGGTGACGACCGCCATCGTCGCGCGGTTGTCGTACTTGCGAAGAATCGTCGCCGCCAACCCGATTGCGCCGGCCGTATCCCGCACCGCCGGTTCGGCAATGACATTTTCTTTGGGCAGTTCAAACAAATTTTCCCGAACAACGTCGGCATAATCGGCGTTGGTTAAAACCAGGATATTCCGAAAGTCAAAAAGGCCCTCCAGCCGCTCGAAGCATTTTCGCAGCAGGGTCTGCCCTTCGAGAAGTTTCAATACCTGCTTGGGACGCTTTTGCCGGCTTAGGGGCCACAGCCGTTTACCCGTTCCGCCCGCCATGATGACTGCATAATCCATAATCGCTCCTTTTTGCGCTATTCAAAACTTACACTCGATATCCCGCGTCCACCTGCGCCACGGGCTTGATTTTTTCGGCAAGACCAGCGTAGTCGGCGTGTCCCATCAGGGCAAAGGTCGCCTCCTTGCCCAGTTCCACCGCCGGCTGATCATACGCATCGATGCCGAACAGCAGGCCCGCAAGGGATGTTGCAACTTCGTACAAATAAATAAACTGACCGATTGCAAACGCATCGACGCGGTCAAACAGGACCGTCAGGCACGGACGTTTGTCGTGCAGCAGCGCGTATTCGGTCGCCAATTTTTCACTGTTGAGCAGTTTGGACATCTTCTGCCCGGAAAGATAAGCCAGTTCCGGAGCGACCACCGGCTGCGGGCCGATCTCAATATCCCGCTCAAACTCGCCGACCTGCAGGAATGTGAACAGCTTGTCGTTGGGGCCTTCACGGTAGAGCTGCACCTGACTGTGCTGGTCAGTTGTGCCGAGGGCTTTAACCGGGGTGGGGCCAACAAACACCTTATTGCCCTTCAGGTCGTTGGTTTTGCCCAAGCTTTCAGCCCACAACTGACGGAACCAGTCGGACAGGTCCTTTAACCCGTAGGCATAAGGCATCATCACGGAAATCGGTTTGCCCCTGCCATAATAATGCCAGTTAATCGCCGCATTGAGGGCCGCCGGGTTGGCAAAAAAATCCTCGCGGCTGACCTTTTCATCCATTTTCCGCGCACCGGCCAAAAGGGCGTCAATATCAATGCCGCACACGGCCGCGCTAAGCAGCCCGACAGGGCTGAGCACACTGAACCGCCCGCCCACTCCGTCCGGCACGACAAGGGTCCGCAGTTTCGCCTCATCCGCAATTTTCCGCATCGTGCCCGACTTGGCATCCGTCGTAGCCACAACCTGACGGCGGTACCCTTCTTCACCCAGCGCTGTTAAGAGCATTTGACGGATAACCAGAAACTGAGCGGCGGTTTCGGCGGTTCGGCCGGATTTGCTGATGACATTGAAGATGGTTTTGTCCAGGCGGTCCCCGATCCAATCCAGAAAACTGCCGAACTGGGCAGGGTCCACATTGTCAAAGACAAACAGCCGAGGTCCCTTTCGCTGTTTCGTGTCCAGATTATACATGTACGGATTCAGCGCCGTTTGCAATGCGATATTGCCCAGGGCTGAGCCGCCGATACCGAGCACGACGAAATTCTCACAGCCGGCTTTAATATCCCGCGCAACGGATTTAACGTCTTTGGGATAGTTTTCATTGTACGGCAAATCCCGATATGGAATGAGGCCTTTTTCCCGCTGTTTGTTGCATTCCGCAACAGCCGGAACGGTTTTTTGGGCCAATTCTTCAAATTGCCGTTTACTGATTCCATGTTCCGGCCCAAGGACCTCCGCGGTTACATTCTTGTAATACAAGGATAGTTTTGTTTCCGGCACAGTGGGTACTCCTGATTATCAAATTGTAGATTTCTTTTATCGTCCTATCCGCTGCAATTTGGCATATTTTACCATCAGCGACTTGGTATTTCCATTATTGAATCGCACCACAACGATGCTGTCTTCGCCCATGTCCAAAAACTCCTTAACCCGCCCCAGCCCGAATTTGGCGTGTTCGACCAGTTCATTGACCTGAAAACAATGCTCTGGGGCCGTTCGCACACCCCCTGTGGGCCGGGGTTCCCATGTATCCTCGTCGCCGGTCTGGTCCCAACCTGCATCCAGAATCCGGGATTCCCCTTCAAAGCCGATTTCATACAAAAACTGCGACGGCGTGGAACGAATAAACTGTCCGCGAATCACGCGATGGCGGGCGTAAGTAACGGTCAGGGTGTTTCGGGCACGCGTAATCCCGACAAAAAACAGCCGGCGTTCCTCTTCCAGGTCGTCAGCCCCGCCCCAAGCACTGCGTTCATGCGGCAGAACGCCGTCTTCCAGGCCGATGATGAAGACATGGTCAAACTCCAGTCCCTTGGCGGCGTGAAGGGTCATCAGAGAGACCCTCCCTGAATCCGCATCGTAGGCGTCGCTGTCGCTGTACAGGGCGATCATTTGCAGATAGTCGGTCAGTACGGGCTGTTCGGTTCGCCGGTCATATTCAGCCGCCGCGTTAATCAAGCCGTTGATGTTCTCGATTGCCTCCGGCTCGGATTTCAGGGCGTCGGCCAGGCCGCTTTCGGCAAAAACGCAATCCATCATCGGGGCAACCTCCCCCGCCGGCTCATCCCGAAACCGTCCAATCATCGCTGCAAACTGCATCAGCCGAAGCCGTGTGGGACGGTTGATGCTCTCGATCTGCTCCGCGTTTTCAGCGGCGGCCAACAAGGAAAGCCCGTGCTGCCGGGCATAGTATCCCAAATTGTCGATGGATGTTTTTCCGATTCCCCTGGGGTGCGTCCCTATAGCCCGGCTGAACGCGATGTCATCGGCCGGATTGACAATCAATTTGAGATAACTCAGCAAATCCCGAATTTCCTTGCGGGCGTAGAATTCAACCCCCCGAACGACCTGATACGGAAGCTGACGCTGGACAAAGGCCTCCTCGATAGCCCGGCTCATCGCATTGACGCGATAAAATACCGCAATTTCGTTGCGGTCATTGCCGTCTCGGATGAGGGCTTCAATTGTTTCGGCAATCCGGCGGGCTTCGCCGGCTTCATCATCGCAGGTCAAAATCGCAATATTATCGCCGGCAGGTCGGGTCGGGATGAGAGTTTTGGTTTTCCGCTTTGTGTTGTTGGCGATCAGCTTGTCCGCCGCTTCGAGAATGTTCGGCGTCGAACGGAAATTTTCCTCCAATTTGACCACGACCGCCTCGGGCCAGTCCTTTTCAAACGCCAGGATATTTTCAATATCCGCCCCCCGCCAGCGGTAAATCGACTGGTCCGGGTCTCCGGTCACGCAGATGTTCCGGTGGGCCAGGGCAATACCCTTGGCGATTTGATACTGCGCATGATTGGTGTCCTGATACTCGTCCACCAACAGATACCGGAAACGGTCGCTCAACTGAAGGCGGACTTCCGGCCAGTCCCGCAGCAGTATCGCAGTGCGAACCAGCAGGTCGTCAAAGTCCAGCGCGTTATTCTGTTTGAGGATTTTCTGATATTGCCTGTAGATTTTCGCCGCGTTTTTCTCGAAGAAATCGCCTGCTCGGGCCTCAAATGCCTCCACGTCTTCAAGGTCGTTTTTCAGGCGGCTGACAAATTCCAGTATCCGGGCTGGGGTAAAACTCGCCGCATCCACCGGGCACTCTTTTATCGCCTCTTTCATACAGCGCTGCTGGTCGGCAGCGTCAAAAATGCTGAAATTGGGCCTGATTTGCGCGGCGTCGGCGAACCGCCGCAGAATCCACACGCACAGGGAATGAAACGTGCTGATATGCACACCCGAAACGGCAATGGACTGCTGCACGCGCAGCCGCATTTCCTCGGCGGCCTTGTTTGTGAACGTGATGGCACAGATATACCCCGGCCGCACGCCGGATTCAATCAACGCCGCCACCCGGCAGGTAATCACGCGGGTTTTGCCGCTGCCGGGTCCGGCCAGAACCAGCAGTGGACCTTCTTTGTGTGAAATCGCCTTTTTTTGCGATTCGGTCAGGTTTTCTACGGGAACCACAGATGTCAATTTATGTCTCTCGTCCAAAGGATTCAATTCTTGTTATCCCAAAGAATCTTCATTAAAAAAGATTGCCTCCCAAAAGTCAATACAAACCGGAAATCCCATAAATTCGCGTTTTTTGACGGGAATAACGAGGCCGGAATAAGGAAGAAAAAAAATTAAAAAAATCCGGAAATCCCTTGTTGACACACATAAACGGTTTTGCTACAATGCTTCTATGCATAGAAACGCCCTGGACAATATGTTTTTCTGGTGGTGGCCTGTCGGATAATTCGGCAGGCGGCGGATTCTGTGTTTTTTAAGCAAAATCAATGGTTTTAACAAACGCCTGCGGTTTTTAGTTGAGGTCGCGGGCTTTTTTTGTATCTATTGTTTTAGTCCTGAGGTCAAAGAATGAACGAATACAAACGACGCATTGAACAGGCCCGGCCCGGCCAGATTATCCCGATGGTGCGGGATATTGACATCACCTGCCCAGTCGAGTTTTTTGCCAAACTAAGCGATTACGGCAGAAATCGGCACTGCTGCCTTCTCGAATCGCGCGATTATTTGACACAGTGCGACGCCAGCGAACTGACCTTCGGCACGGCCAATCCGGCCCTGTACCTGACCGGCACCGGCAGCCATTTTGTCGTCAAGGCCCTCACCGATACCGGCAGGCGGATGATTCAGTACCTGTCCGAGCAGCCCAAACGATTTGCTTTCTGTCAGTCGGTTCAGTTTGCCGCCGACACCATCGAGGGCCGATTGAAGTGCAACGACGGCGTGATGGACGAAGAAGCCCGCCTCAAAAGCGTCAACCAGATGGATGTCATCCGGGCGATTGGCTTTGCATTTGAACTGGCCAGTAAACCCTTTCGCATCACCTGCGGCCTGCTGGGGGCGATGAGCTACGATTTTATCGATCAATTTGAAAAACTGCCGCCCAACAGCCAAGATGCCCTGAGCAATCCGGATTATGAACTGTATTTCGCCGACAACATTTTTCTGATGGATCACAAGAACTCCAAGGGATATGTTATCGTCAATGCGATCATCACCGACGGCGACCGTGAGGCGATTTACGAGCAGGCCAGGCAGTGCTTTGAACTGTACTTTGACAAGATAAAAGAAGCGCGTTCCGTCCCCCGCAGCTGCACACACAAGACACCCCCCCCCGGGACGGACACGAGTCGGGATGAGTATGAAGCCATGGTCAAAAACGCCCAGCAGCATATTCTGGACGGCGATATTTTCCAGGTTGTTCTGAGCCGCACGCTAACCGAGCCATGCCCGGCTGAACCGCTGGACGTTTATCGCAAACTGCGAACACTCAATCCCTCGCCGTATATGTTTTATCTAAACACCGAAAACACCGTCCTGATGGGGGCCAGCCCCGAACTGAACCTGCGGGTCAGCGGTACCCGTGATCGGATTGTGGAAATCCGCCCGATCGCCGGCACCAAACCCCGCGGACGAAAAGATGGAAAAATTGACCCGGATACCGATGTCCGCTACGAGGCGGAATTAAAACTGGACCGCAAGGAACTGGCCGAACACATGATGCTGGTCGATCTGGCCCGCAATGATATTGCCCGCGTCTCGGAGCCGGGCAGCCGGATTGTCAATGAAATGCTGATTGTCGAGCGGTATGAATCGGTCATGCACCTGGTCAGCAATGTTCGGGGCCGTCTGCGGAGCGATCTGGACGCCCTGAGCGCTTACCTGGCCACGATGAATATGGGCACGCTGACCGGGGCGCCGAAAATTGAGGCCATGAAAATCATCCGCAATCTGGAAAAGAACAAGCGCGGTTATTACGGCGGCGCCGTCATGTACCTGACCGTGGATGGACAGTTTGACAGCTGCATCACTATCCGCAGCATGCAGATTCGCAACTATCAGGCATATGTGAGGGCCGGCGCCGGAATCGTCCACGACAGCATCCCCAAAAGCGAATTCGATGAAACCGAACACAAGGCCCTATCGTGTCTGAAAGCCATTCGAATGACCAGTGAAAACATTCCTAAAGGATAACTCTATGGAACCCAAGGTGCTCTTTATTGATAATTTTGATTCGTTCACCTACAACCTTGTCGATGAGTTTGCCAAGCGCCGATGCACCACACGGGTGTATCGGTCGAATACGCCGCTGGAAATGCTGGCCGAATCCGCCCGGCAGTTTGAGCCGGACCTGCTGGTGATTTCCCCCGGCCCGGGCAATCCGGACACTGCGGGGGTAACGCTGCAGGCCATCGATTACTTCAAGGACAAGCTGCCGATCTTCGGCGTCTGCCTGGGGCATCAGGCATTGATTCAATATTTCGGCGGGACCATCGAACATGCTTCGGAGGTTATGCACGGCAAGCCCTCGCGGATTACCCACACCGGTAAAGGCCTCTTCGAAGGGCTTGAAAATCCCCTTCAGGCGGGCCGGTACCACAGTTTGTGCGCCTGCGCGCTGCCGGAATGCCTTGAAAAGACCGCCGAATTCGGCAGCATCGTTATGGGCTTTGAGCACAAACAGCGGCCGATTTACGGCGTGCAGTTTCATCCGGAAAGCGTTTTGACACCCACCGGCGGAAAAATCATTGAAAATATACTGAAAATCGCCCACAATCTGAAATACAATCAAACGGTCTGTTAAGCAGGAGGTTTAAATGACAAAGATTACCAAGTACCTGAACATCCTTTTAGACGGAAACGACCTGGCCTTTGACCAGGCAAAGGAGCTCCTGGACACGATTTTCCAGGGGGATGTGGCCGAGGTTCAGATTGCGGCGTTTCTGGCGGCCATGCGGATTAAAAAGGCCTCTGTGTCCGAAATCGTGGGTTTGGCTTTCTCGCTGCGGGAACACGCCGTCGGCGTCCATGTCAGCGTCAAACCCCTGATCGATACCTGCGGGACCGGCGGAGCGGCTCTGAAAACCTTCAACATCTCAACCGCCGCCGCTCTGGTGGCCGCCGGAGCGGGCGCTTATGTGGCCAAACACGGCAACCGCGGCATCACGAGCCAATGCGGTTCGGCGGATGTTTTAACGGCCCTGGGCGTCAACATTTCGCCGGGGCCGCAGCGCGTCGCCGAATGTATCGAAAACGCCCGCATCGGTTTTATGTTCGCCCCGAATTTTCACCCGGCAATGAAATTCGTGCAGCCCATTCGCAAGAGTTTGGATTTTCATACCGCATTCAATATCCTGGGGCCGCTGGCCAATCCCGCCCGGGCGCAGGCCCAGGTGCTGGGCATTGCGGATGAATCCCTGATGCCGCGAATGATCGAAACGCTCAAGATGCTGGGCCTGGAGCGGGCCATGGTCGTACACAGCAGCGGTCTGGACGAAATCAGCACGATGGGGCCGACCCGTGCAATGCATCTGGAAGAAGGCCGGGTTCGCTCTGAACAGATAGACCCAACAGAATACGGGTTTCGGCTGGCGGACTATGGCGAACTGGCCGGCGGCGACGCCGCGACCAACGCCCAAATCGTCCGCGACATCCTGACCGGTCAAGAAACCGGCGCCAAAAAGGATATTGTGCTGCTGAACGCCGCCGCCGCCGTTTGGGTGGCGGGCCTGGCAAAGAATTTGTCGGAAGGCATTGAAAGGGCTGATGCGGCGATTACCAGCGGCAGCGCCTTAAAATGCATGGAAAAACTCATTGAAATCAGCAGCCGCCCGGCCGCGGTTTAAGGAACTGTGCGGGAATGATCAGCTTAAAAGTCAAAATCTGCGGTATTACTAATATGGACGATGCGCAGGCGGCCATCGATATGGGCGCCGACATACTCGGCTTTAATTTTTATCCTCAAAGTCCCCGCTATATTGAACCGGGGAAAGCCGCGTTCATCATCCGGAAACTGCCGACGTTTGTGGATATTGCGGGCATTTTCGTCAATGCGCTGGCACACGACATTCGTTGTCTGACGAATTCCGGCCTGCTGAACTGGGTCCAGTTTCACGGCGATGAATCACCGGAGTTCTGCCGGCAGTTCAACAACTGGAATATCCAGACCATCAAGGCAATTCGGGTGCGCGACAACCGGGATATACAGAACGCTCAATCTTATCCGACATACGCCCTGTTGTTCGATGCCTTTGACCCGGCCCGCTACGGCGGCACCGGCAAAACCTTCGACTGGACACTGGTCAGGAACTGCCCGCAGCGGGTGTTTCTGGCCGGGGGCATCGCCCCGGATAATGTCGTCAAAGCGATTGAGGCGGGTGTTTACGGCGTGGATGTGTGCAGCGGCATTGAATCGGCGCCGGGCAAGAAAGACCATAAAAAAATGAAACAGCTTTTTGCGGCTATTTGCAATTATACAGGACAAAAGGTACGACAATGAAATTACGCGGACGATATGGCCGATTCGGTGGTTTTTATGTACCGGAAGTGCTGATTCCGGCGCTGGAGGATATTGAAGCGGGATTTGAGCGTTTTCGCGGCGACCCGAAATTTACGGCCGAACTGGACGACCTGTCCCGCCATTACGCAGGCCGGCCAACCCCTCTCTATCATGCCAAACGGTTCAGTGAGCATGTCGGTTTTCAGGTGTATATCAAACGCGAAGACCTGCTTCACGGAGGCGCTCACAAAGTCAACAATGCCCTCGGCCAGGGCCTGCTGGCTAAGTACATGGGCAAAAAGAAACTGATTGCCGAAACCGGCGCCGGCCAACACGGCCTGGCAACCGCTATGATTGGCGCCCTGTTCGGCATGGAAACAAAGATTTTCATGGGGTCCGTCGATGTGGCCCGGCAAAACGTCAACGTGCACAAGATGAAGCTGTGCGGAGCCGAAGTGGTTTCCGTTTCCGGCGGCACCTGCACGCTCAAGGACGCCATCAACGACGCCCTGCGGTACTGGACATCCCACGTGGACGATACCTTTTACCTGTTCGGAACGGCCGGCGGGCCGCACCCCTTCCCGATGATTGTCCGCCACTTCCAGTCGCCCATCGGCACGGAAGCCCGCGCCCAATGCATTATGCAGTTTGGCCGGCTGCCGGATATCGTGACGGCCTGCGTCGGCGGCGGCTCCAACGCCATCGGCATTTTTTCCGGCTTTCTGGACGATGCCGCCGTCAAGCTGGTCGGCGTCGAAGGCGGAGGCAAAGGGCTGAACACCCGCGAACACTGCGCCACGCTGACTACGGGCTCGGTCGGCGTGCTGCATGGGGCACAGACCTATGTCCTGCAGGATGAAACCGGCCAGATTCGCAAAACCGAATGCATCTCCGCCGGGCTGGACTATCCCGGCGTCGGGCCGGAACATGCGTATTTGAAGGACAGCGGCCGCGCCGCGTATTACGCTGTTACCGACGAACAGGTGCTGGATGTATTCGAGCGGTTCACCCGCTCCGAAGGCATTATCCCGGCGCTGGAAAGCTCGCATGCCCTGGCGTGGCTGGTCCAGCAAAAAGGCAAACTGCCCAAAGAAACCGTCGCGGTGGTCAACTTGTCCGGCCGGGGCGACAAAGACGTTTCCATCGTCGAACAGCACCGACCGATGAGGTAAAGAATGTCAAATGTAAAAGACAAGGAACTGCTTTCGGCAATAGTCATTTTGAGGCAATTATGGGAAAATATCAGAACCTGTTTAAGAACTTGAAGCGGGCGGCGCTGATTCCGTTTTTTGTCATCGGCGATCCGGACGAGCAGACAAGCTTCGATCTGGTCAAGACGGCCATTAACGCCGGGGCTGATGTGCTGGAGCTGGGAATTCCTTTTTCCGATCCCGTCGCCGACGGCCCGACCATCCAGAAGGCCGACATCCGCGCGATGCAGGCGGGAATGACCCCGGCCAAGGCGATTGACTTTGTCAGGAGGGTAACGGATTATAAGCCGCTGCCGGTGGGACTGCTGGTGTATTACAACCTGATTTTTCAATACGGCGTGGAAAAGTTTTTTGCCGATTTCAAGGCAGCCGGCGGAACCAGCGTGCTGGTGGCGGATTTGAGCATTGACGACGCCGGCGAAATCGCCCCCGCGGCGGCCGCGGCCAGGTTGGAAACCGTCTTTATGGTAACGCCTAACACAACCGACCAACGCATTCAAAAGATCGCCGCCGCAACGAGCGGCTTTATCTATACCGTTTCGCTGATGGGTACCACGGGCCAGCGTACCGAGCTTTCAGACCAGGTTAAGCCACTCGTCGCCCGGATCAAAAAGCACACGGATAAACCGATTTGCGTGGGATTCGGCATCAGCACCCCTGAACACGCCAAACAGGTCGCCCTGGCCGGGGCCGACGGCGTCATCATCGGCAGCCGAATCGTCAAATTCATCGAGGACAACCTTAACTCCCCCTCTGCCATGAAAACGCAAACCAAGGCCTTTCTCGAATCCGTCCTGAATGCGCTGTCTTAAAGGGGGAAGTTAGAATCAAGACAAGGCGTTTGATGTCACAGAGCGCAGCAAAAAAGGCCGACGGGATTGGCATCGTCGGCCTTAGGACAGTGCAGATACTTTTGCTTTTAAGAGACGCTTGACGCCGCATTACACCCGTGCGGGTTCTTTTCGGTCTTCCTTGCGGAAGGATTCGAGCGGCTGGGGCTCTGCGACTTTGCGGTAGCCGATGGCCTTGAGGATTTCCAATACCTCCGTCCATGTGGGAAACGGGCGGTGATTGTCCCGCTTGTACTGATCGATGGCCATGAGAAAATCAAATTGTTCCGGGGTCATTTCCCCTTCTTCGGCGGCACGGCGTTCGGGTGTTCGCCGATGGCCGGGTCCGCGGCGGCGGTCAAATCCGCTGCGGCGATCCACCATGTTCCGCCGGCGTTCGGTAAAATGCCGTTTTTCTTCCAAACTCTCGTCCTGAGTCAGTACCTCTTTATCTTTTGTCTGCGTTGTCATTGTATTTGCACCTGTCATAATGGTAAGAAAGGTTTATTTCCCGGTTTAGTCCAACTCCTCAAATTCGTCGTTATATGTCACCCCATCGAATTCTTCATAGTTCGGGTCATTAAAGGCCATGTCAAAGAAATCATCGCCTTCGACCTGCTGGGAAATCAGCGCATGGGCCTCATCCAGAAGGTCTTCGGGCACGACAATGGCGATATCCGAAAAACCGTTATGGGCCATTTCGGCCTGGCGTTTAATCACGGCCGGAATCTGATTTTTTTCAAGCAATTGCTGGTATTGCCGGGCCAGGTCCATATCCTCTGCAAATGCCACGGTGACCTGTGCATGAACCGTTGCCGATTTACCGCTTTCTTTTTGCTCTTTTCGCTGCATTCTTGTTCTCCAAACAGTTGCTGCTGACTCATTCATTATGGTAAAAGCGGCAATGACATCGGCCAAATCGGCGACGGGATTAACAACGAAGAGCATTAAAATGCGGCAGAAGGCCTTCCATGGCCGTTTTGGCGGGTCAAATTTTATCGATTTTTCGGGTTATACGGTCTGTGAGTGCAAAATTTTGCAGTTTTTCAAGATTTTTTTATTGCAAAGCCGCCAAAGTCCTTACAAAATACCTTCTAAATAAGGTTTTGGCCGTCGAGAGGCCGATTTTATTGGAACTATAACTTTTTACACGGAGGTGCCACATGGCAAAGAAAAAAGCAACAAAGAAACCGGCAGCGAAGAAAAGCGGTAAAGAAGTGCTGGTCGTCGCCAGCAAAGTCAAGGCCTTTGTCAGAAGCAAAGGCATGATGAGTTCTTCCGACTCCATCGCCGCCCTGAATGACAAGGTCTATTGTCTGCTGGAAAAGGCGATCTGCCGGACACAGGCCAATCGCCGCAGTACTGTCAAGCCCCAGGACCTATAAGTCCGACGGTCGGCAGTTACAAAACTTTTACGGCGACCGCTTCCATGGAACCAGGGGCGGTCGTTTTTTGTTGCGCCGGCAAATCCCCGATTTCGTCATAGACCCCTCACTATAAACATGTTGCGCTACTATTACGACGTCTTATTTAAGATATTGCACGTCGGCATTTTGCTGCACGTTTTTTATAAAAATTTTGATAGACGCCATGCTCTCTCATCTATATAATGGAGCATCTATGTAATGTAAGCCCATGATGTTATTGCTTTGAATCGCAGGAAAAATGGACTTTGACTGTTCAACTAATTCTAATGCCGAGGAGAGACCATGAGAGTCTTTATGCTCGGCTGGGAGTTTCCCCCTTTCATTAGCGGCGGATTGGGAACAGCATGTTATGGCTTGACCAAGGCGATGAATGATTTGGGAATGGAAATCATATTCGTTCTTCCCAAGCCGGTGGAAACCCATTCAGCAACACATGTCAAGATGCTCAGCCCCCTGCAGTGCCAGGCCGCCGCATCGACATCGGGGTCCCAAACCACCCTTCAGGCACGGGAACAGGAATTTCCCAATGTGACCTTTCGGTCCGTCCCGTCGCCCTTGGAGGCGTATGCGACGCCGCAGTATTATCAGCAAAAAATCGAGGGAATTATCCGCGAAAAAACGGTTCAGGCAGCAACTGAAAAAGGGGTTGAGCCGGCCATTCAGCAGTGGTTGGGCCGGGCCGAAGAATATGTCCATATTCCGCACGACCAGTACAGCGGGGATATGTATTCGGAAATCCACCGCTATGCGGCTTATGCGGTTCGCCTGGCCATGCGGGAAAACTTTGATGTGATTCACGCCCATGACTGGATGACCTACCCGGCGGGCATTGCGGTGGCAGCGGTAACCGGCAAACCGCTGGTTGTGCATGTGCATTCGACGGAATTTGACCGCAGCGGCGAGCACGTCAACCAGATGGTCTATGACATTGAACGCCGCGGGATGCATGCAGCCAGCAAGATTATTGCAGTCAGTTACCTGACGCGAAACATCATCATCAGCCGCTACGGCGTCTTGGGCGAAAAAGTCGAAGTGGTGTACAACGGCGTTGAGCAAAACGGCGACAACCGGCAGGCGTTCACCCGGGTCGGCATCAGCAGCAACGAAAAAATCGTTCTGTTCCTGGGCCGCATTACCATGCAAAAGGGTCCGGAGTATTTCCTCATGGCGGCCCGCAAGGTCCTGGAGGAAATTGAAAACGTCAAGTTTGTGATGGCCGGCTCCGGCGACATGATGCATCGGATCATCGAAATGGCGGCCCAGATGGGCATCGGCCACAAAGTTCTGTTCACCGGATTTCTCCGCGGCCATGATGTGGAGAAGGTTTATCAGATGGCGGATCTTTATGTCATGCCGTCGGTGTCGGAACCGTTCGGGATTGCCCCGCTGGAAGCGCTGAACCATGATGTACCGGTGCTCATCAGCAAGCAAAGCGGCGTGTCGGAAGTGCTGACGCATGTGCTGAAGGTGGATTTCTGGGACGTCAACGAAATGGCCAATAAGATCATTGCCGTCCTGAAATACCCCCCGCTTCAGCTGACGCTCCGGGAACACGGAAACTTCGAAGTTCGTCGGCTGCGGTGGTCAGGAGCGGCCGAAAAGTGCCGGAAGGTTTACGAGAGGATGCTCCAACCGGCTTGAATTTACAGCACGGATTGGCAATAACAAGACAGCAGGAATGAGGAACGCGCGATGGCTTCGGTCTGTTTTTATTTTCAGGTACACCAGCCGTTTCGGCTGAGGCATTATACGGTCTTCGACCATTCCCCGCGGTATTTTGATGAATTCAAGAACGCGTCAATCTGCCGGAAAGTCGCCAACAAGTGTTATCTTCCCGCCAACCGGCTCCTGCTGGACGTTATTCGCCGTTTTGAGGGCCGGTTCAAGATTTCCTACAGCTTGACCGGCGTCATTCTGGAACAATTCCGGAAGTACTGCCCCGAAGTCATGAGCACCTTTGATGCGCTTGCCGAAACCGGGTGCGTGGAATTCCTGGGCGAAACCTACTACCACAGCTTGAGCTTTCTGTATTCCTACGAGGAGTTCACGGAGCAGATTAACAAGCACACGGACCTCATTTGCCGGCTGTACGGGCAAACGCCGCGCGTTTTTCGCAATACGGAGCTTATTTACAGCAACGCCCTGGCCGAAACCATCGAAAAAATGGGACGTTTCGATGCAATCATCACGGAAGGCGCCGACCATATCCTCGGCTGTCGCAGCAGTAATTTCGTCTATCGTCCGCCAAACTGCAGCCATATCAAGCTGCTCTTGAAGAATTATTCGCTCAGCGATGATATCGCGTTTCGATTCGGCAATCGCCAGTGGAGCGAGTACCCTCTGACGGCGGACAAATTCGCCTCGTGGGTCAACCGGGCCAACGGCAACGGACAATGCGTCAACCTGTTTATGGACTATGAAACATTCGGCGAGCACCAGTGGGAGGACACGGGAATCTTTTCCTTTATGAATCATTTACCCGAGGAGGTTCTCAAGCACCCCGATAACAATTTCATGACGCCCAGCGAGGTGGCGGATACCTACGAACCGGTGGGCGTTGTCGATGTTCCGCACATCATCAGCTGGGCCGACCTGGAACGGGATTTGTCCGCATGGCTGGGCAATGCCATGCAGTCCAACGCCCTGCACGAAATCTATGAAATTGAAAAGCACATCAAGCAAACGCACAACGAGGAATTAATTGCCGACTGGCGACGGCTTCAGACATCGGACCATTTCTACTATATGTGCACAAAGTACTTTTCCGACGGCGATGTGCATAAATATTTCAATCCCTACGAATCGCCCTACGATTCGTATATCAATTTCATGAATGTCGTAAGCAATCTGCGGGAACGGTGCCAGCAGTTGTTTTTGCCCCATAAGCGCGAACCTCTCAGTAAAATTTCATAACCGGCATATCCAGGACAGGAGCCGCCGCGATGCCGACACACAGAGAAATGACCGATGCCGCAAAGGCGTCGTTGTCCATCCAGGGCAAATCGGCGGATGTCCTGCTGAACAAGGAATGGCTGCTGACCAACAGCCGGGGCGGCTTTGCCAGCGGCACCGTAATCGGCTGCAATACACGCCGCTACCATTCGCTATTGACCGGCTCGCTGACCCCCCCCGCCAACCGGATTGCCGCTCTGTCAAACTGCCTGGAAATCCTCACCTGCAAAAACCGCAGTATTTCACTGAGCAATTTTGAATTCGACCGCGCTCTGCATCCTGACGGTTTTCTGCGTCTCCTGGAATTCCGTCGGGACCGGGGGGTTCATTTTGAATATGCGGCCGGCCCGGCGGCGGTGACCAAATCGATTTACCTGCTGCCGGATTCGGATGTGACGGCAGTCGTTTATGATTTTACCACTATCCGGGAACCCTTTACATTTTCGCTTCGCCCCTTTGCTGCCCTGCGCGACTTTCATGCGCTGCAGCAGGCGGGGACAGCTCTGATTGCCGTCGGGGACGAACAGGAACTGATTATTCGCGGCGAGCGGCCGGAAATAGGGCAATTGGCGTTGCGCTGCGACGGCATGCAGTTCGAACAAAGCCCGCAATGGTGGTTTCGGTTCTTTTACCGCGTCGAGCAGCAGCGCGGGCAGGACTGTTTTGAAGACCTTTGGTCGCCGGGGCAATACAGCTGCACGATTGACGAACCAAGGCGCATCGTCCTGTGGGCCGGTCTCTTTGAAGCCGCCGAATCCGCCCCGATGCTTGAGGCCATGGAACTGGAAACCGCCATCGATGCAATCGACCTCAACGAAAAGGAAGCGCTGTCGCACTGTCCTCCGCAGGACCCGACGAGCCGGCAGCTGTTCCTGACAGCCGACCAGTTCATCATCGACCGCCGGATTGAAGGCCATCCGGCACCCTCGATTCTGGCGGGCTTTCCCTGGTTTCTGGATTGGGGCCGGGATACCTTTATTGCCTTTGAAGGCCTGTGTCTGGCTACCGGACGGCAGGCCATCGCCTGGGGCGTTTTGAAAACGTTTGCCAAGGCCGTCAGCGAAGGGATGATTCCCAACCGCTTCGACGATTATGGGGGCCGGCCGCATTACAACAGCATTGATGCATCGCTGTGGTTTGTGCATGCGGCATTCCGGTATCTTCGCTATACCAACGACCGCCAAAACTTTGGCCACATCCTGCTGCCCGCCGTAAAATGGATTATGGATTCCTACCGCCAAGGAACCCGTTTCGGGATTTGCGCCGATGCAGACAAGCTCATCACCGGCGGGGATGTCAATACGCAGCTGACCTGGATGGACGCCAAGTACGAGGGCATCGCATTCACGCCGCGCTGGGGCAAAGCCGTGGAGATCAACGCCCTGTGGTACAGCAATCTGTGCTGTCTGACTGAGTTTTACCGAGCACAAAATGACGAAGCCGCCCATTTTTATGGGCTTCTGGCCGAACAGGTGCGGTACAGTTTTCAGGAACAGTTCTGGGATAATCAGCGCGGTTATCTCAACGACTGCATCCTGCAGCCGGGCAAAGCCGATTCCAGCTTGCGGCCTAACCAGATATTCGCGGTATCGCTGCCGTTTAGCCCCCTGACGGCTGAGCAGCAGAAAAAAGTTATCGCCGCCGTTGAAAAAGACCTGCTGACCCCTTACGGACTTCGCACGCTAAGCCCTTTGGACCCGCGTTATAAAAGCCGTTATATTGGCCCGATGGGCCAGCGGGACGCGGCCTACCATCAGGGAACAGTGTGGGCGTTTCTCATCGGGCCGTTTATTGAGGCCTATCTGAAGGTTCACGGATTTGACCCCACCGCCAAACGCCGCTGCCGCGGTTTTCTTTCCAAACTGCTGATTCACATGAATGAGGATGCCTGTCTGGGGAGCATCTCCGAGATTTTCGACGGCGAACCGCCGCATCATCCCCGCGGGGCCATTGCCCAGGCCTGGTCGGTTGCTGAAGTCCTCCGCGCATGGCAGATGGTGCGAGATATATAAATTGAAAATCAAAACATCAACCGACATCGCAAGCCGTTCGAAACCGTATTCCATAATGGCAACCCCGACAAACGCCCGCAATTTGGCTGTTTTTGAATTTTAGAACCTCTAAAACAACATAGATTACAGGCACAATCCCCCTCACGGCGGATTGTACCTGTTTTTGAAACTCATATATTTGTATATTATTACTCTTGCTTGTCCTTTTCTTGTGTCAATCCCAGTCTCAAAATTTTCGGCAGAACGCATTTCCCCGCACCAGCCGCCAACGGGGTAATTGGTTTGACAACGGCAGACAGGGGGGGTATGCTGTTTGACTTTGCAGGACGGCCGAAAATGCCTTGGAGCCGTAGATTCGCACGAAAACGATGCCGAAAAACTATAATATAACTCTCTTTGATCACAGGAGATAGATATTTGTTAACTAAAGTTACACTGATTATGGGGGATGGAATCGGACCGGAGATTGCCGAAGCAGCCCGGCGGTGCATTGACGCCACCGGTGCGGCCATTGAATGGGATATCCAGCAGGCGGGCGTGGATGTGATGGAAACGGCGGGTACCCCTCTTCCCGAAGCAACCCTTGAATCCATCCGCAAAAACGGCATCGCTCTCAAAGCCCCCATTACAACGCCCCTTGGTACGGGTTTTCGCAGCGTCAACGTGCATCTGCGGCAGGTGTTCGAACTTTACGCGTGTATTCGTCCCTGTAAAAGTTACAAAGGTGTACGGAGCTTGTATGACAACATTGACCTGGTGATTGTACGTGAAAATACGGAGGATTTATACGCCGGCATCGAGTTCGAAAAAGGCACTCACGAAACGCTGGAACTAATCGACTGGCTCAACGCCCACGGGAAACGCAAAATCGGCCCCAACACCGGTATCAGCATCAAGCCGATTTCGGTGGAGGGCACGGAGCGGATTGTGAAATTTGCTTTTGATTACGCCCGCAGGATGGGCCGAAGCAAGGTAACAAGCGTGCACAAGGCCAATATTATGAAGCATACGGACGGCTTGTGGCTGGAAGTGAGCCGGCAGATGGCGCAGCGTTACCCGGATATTGAGTTTGAAGACCGGATTGTGGACAATATGTGTATGCAGCTTGTCCAGAAACCGGAGTTATATGATGTGCTTGTGATGCCGAATCTGTACGGCGATATTCTGAGCGATTTGTGTGCCGGACTGGTCGGCGGTTTAGGGGTTGCGCCAGGGGCCAATATCGGCAAGAAGGGAGCGATTTTTGAGGCCACCCATGGCAGCGCGCCAAAGTATAAAGGCCAAAACAAGGTTAATCCGGCGGCGTTGATTCTCAGCGGCGTGCTGATGCTAAGGCATCTGGGAATGGAAAACCAGGCCGACGCGCTTGAAAATGCTGTTGCGGCGGTCATTGAAGAGGGTAAATACGTGACTTACGATATGAAACCGGACCGAAACGACCTGACGGCGGCGGGAACCCGTGAAATGGCGGATGCGATAATCGCACGGATAAATAAATAATTCCGTGTGACGACCCTTTGTTTTTTGTTTGGCAAATGAATACCGGAGATTTCATCCCCGGCTACTGTATGGGCGGTTCTTCGGACCTGATAGGAATGGATTAAATTGCTCCAAAGCAGGATGCTTCGGTTATATTTGCAGGAATGGCTATTTGAAGCAGGATATGTATCGAAGATTTGTTTCCGGGAAAGATCGGCGTTTCAGAGCGGCGGTTCTGTGGGTTCTGCTGCGGCCAGCGGGCTGGCTGTACGGCATTGGGATGCGTATTCGCAACTTTTTGTACGACCGGCACTGGCTGAAATCCTGAGCGGCGGATGTTCCGATCATCAGTATCGGCAATATCACGACCGGCGGAACCGGCAAAACGCCGCTGGTGGCCTGGCTGTGCAACTACCTGCACAAAAAAGGGGTTG